>PLMF01000249.1 GCA_003142355.1 Bryobacterales bacterium | reverse complement strand
AGGCTTAGAATTTGAATATGTGGGCCATTGCGGCGGCGCTCTTCTTCTTCCAGTCCTCCGATTTCAGCTCCGCGGGGATGAAGGCCCTCGAGGATGGGAAGTACGAAGCCGCCGTTCAGTCTTTCACCAGGGCAATCGAAACCGACGCCAAGGATTACTTCGCGCATTTCAACCTCGCCATGGCTTACGGCTTCCTCCACAAGGACGCCGAAGGCATCGCCGAATATCGCCGGACCCTCGAGCTCAAGCCCGGGCTGTATGAAGCCGAGCTGAACGCGGGAATCCTGCTGATGCGCCAGAAGAATCCCGCCCAGGCTTTGCCGCTGCTCCAGAACGCGGCAGAGCAGAAGCCCCAGGAGTTCCGCCCCCGCTACTACCTTGCCGAAGCGCAGCTTCAGACCGGCGCGCCGGCCAAAGCCGAAGAGAGTTTCCGTCTGGCTCTGGAACTCGATCCTAAGTCGGCCGGAGCCCAGCTCGGCGTGGCCCACGCGCTGGCGCGGCAGGGAAAGCTGGCGGAGGCGGCGCCGCATTTCCGTCAGGCGGCCCAGATTGACCCGAACTACCGCGATGGACTCCTCGAGCTGGCCGATCTCTACGAGAAAGACAAGCAGCCGGCCGAAGCCATCGCCATTTACCGCGAGTTCCCCGAGAACGCCGCGGCCCAAGGCCGCCTGGGCGAGCTGCTGCTCGAAACCAAGGAATACACCGGCGCCATTCCCCATCTCGAAGAGGCTTACGCCAAGGAGCCTACCCAGGAAAACTGCGTGGCGCTGGCGCTGGCCTATGTTTTTGACAAACAGCTCGACAAGGCGCTGCCGCTGCTTGAAAAGGCCGTGGCGGCGGAGCCGGCCAACTACGACGTGCGCATGATGTACGCCCGCGCCCTCCGCGACAAAAGGCAGTTCCCGGCGGCGGCCGCCCAGTTCTCCGAGGCTGCCAGGCTGAAGCCCGGCGAAGCCATCGTCTGGAGCGAGCTGGGCGGCGTGCTTTACATGATGGAGGACTATCCCCAATCGCTCGCAGCTTTTGACCGGGCCCGGGCGTTGGGCGAAGACACTCCCGGCAACTGGTTCCTTCGTGCGATCATCTTAGACAAGCTTCATCAAGTGAAGCCCGCCCTGGAAGCCTACCAGCGGTTCCTCTCCATGAGCCAGGGGAAGAATCCGGACCAGGAGTTTCAGGCGCGGCAGAGGGCTAGGATCTTGCAGAGGGAGTTGGAGAAGCGGTGATGCGGATCGGGTTGCTGCCGGCGGTGCTGATGTTCTGTTGCGCGTGGGCGGGGCCCTTGCGGGCAGACCTGAAAACGGCCCTCGCCGAACCCAACCTGGGAAAGCGCTCTAAACTGGCGCTCGACAACGCCGCCGTGGCGTTGAAGGCCGCGCGGGAAGCGTACGGGAATGGCGATAACCAGGCCGCCGCCGCCGCTGCCGGCGAAATCCAGCAGTCCGTCGACCTCGCCTACGATTCCCTCATGAAAACCGGCAAGAACCCGCGCAACAGTCCGAGATGGTTCAAGTCGGCCGAGATCGCAACCCGCGACTTGTCCAAGAAGCTCGACAGTTTCCAGCGGGACATGGATTATACGGACCGGCCGCTGCTGGATCAAGTGAAGGCCCGGGTCCAGCAGGTGCACGACGCGCTGCTGCTGGGATTGATGGAAGGTAAACCAAAGTGAAGACCCTGCTGTGGTGTCTGTTGCTGGCGGCCCCGGGATACGCGCAGGGTCTGGCGCACCGCGATTTTCTGACCGCCGACGAGATCGACCAGATCAAGGAGGTGCAGGAGCCCAACCAGCGGCTCAAGCTCTACGCCGGTTTCGCCCGGGAGCGCGCCGAAATGATCAAGAGCCTCCTGGCCAAGGAAAAGGCCGGCCGCTCGATCCTCATCCACGACGCGCTGGACGATTACTCCAAGATCGTCGATGCCATCGACGACTTGGCCGACGACGCCATCGCGCGCGGGCGGGATATCAAGCTCGGCCTGGCGGCCGTGACATCCGTCGAGAAGGAAATGCTTCCCCTGTTGCAGAAGGCCCAGGACAGCCATCCGAAAGACATGGAGCGGTACGGCTTCGTGTTGAAACAGGCCATCGAAACCACCGCCGACAGCCTCGAGACGGCTAGTGCGGACCTGGGCCAGCGCGCCAAGGACTTCGAAGACCGCCAGCGGAAGGAAAGGAAGGCGCGGCAAGAGGCCATGCGGCCCACCGAGCGCGAGGCCGCGCAGGCCGCGGAAAAGAAGGCCGCCGAGGACGAGGAAAAGAAGGAGGAGCAAAAGAAGGCAGCCCCCACCCTCATGCGGCCGGGCGAGAAAAAGCAATAAAGCTGTCAGCGATCAGCAATCAGCGCTCAGCCAGACCTGGCGCTGCCGATGGCTGAGAGCTGAAAGCTGATCGCTGCGAGCTTCTTTCACCACGTCTTCTCCCACACCCGCACAATCGGATACCTGCCCGCGTCGCTGGCGTCGTATTTGGAATGCTGAAGCCACCATGCGAGGCGGGCCTGCCGGTCCGACGCGAACTTCGCATCCGCCGCCAGCCTCTCCTCGAATTGTTTTCGCAGTTCCGGCGAATCGGCCATCATGCGCCGCGCGATCGGTTCCGAAAGGTATTCGCCCACGCCCCCTCGCCCGCCGCCTTCGAACACCTGGTTCATCAATCCCCAGCGAGCGAAGGAATCGGGGGCCTGCGGTTCCAGCATCGACAGAATCAGGCGCGCGCGGCGCTGCTCGATGGGAATCCAGTACGACCCCGCCGGAAATGCGACTTTCTCCCGCACCGGCTTCACCTCGAAATCCACCATCACGCGGCCTTCGAAGGGAGAGCCCGCCAACTTCGTCCCCGTGAACCGGTAGGTTTCGAACTCCTGTTCGATGGGCTTGGCGGTGCGCTGCATTTCCACTCCGTGAAGCGCCAGCAGTTCGGCCAGATCCTTCCACGCCGCGGGAAGCAGGTAGCCCAGGGGCATCCGCGCCTCGACGGTGGTCTCGATCTGGTCGTGAATGCGCGTATCGAGATCGTCCGGCTCCCCCAGATACCGGGTGACGCCGGCGCCCGTGACCTCGCTCTGAAACTGCCCGGTTTTAAGCGCGTGGTAAACCAGCGGCCGGCTTTTGTCGCTCACCTTGCCGGCCAGGTAGACGGGCGGCGCCGTGGGCACACCCGCGCGCGATGCCAGCTCGCGGTCCGCCTCCCGCACGGCGCGCCGCAACGCCTGGGGATCGGCCGTAATGATGTCGATCGAATGGCGCATGATGTCGTAGTTGGCCCAGGCGCGCGTTTTCGCCGCCTTCAAGCTGTGCGTCTCCACCAGCAGCGAGGGGCGGTTCTGCGCGGCGGCGTACAAGTGCGAATAGCGCGGCGAAAACACTTCCATGAAGAACTCGCGCCGACCGCCGGCCAAACGCAAGCCGCCGTAGGGCGCCACCAGGTGGCCGTCCGCGGCCATGCGCCGGTCGAGCTCGGGAATGAACTTCTCCCGCACCCAGGCGCCCGCCGGCTCCGCCAGATCCTGGTTGCGCGCCATGTCCCAGGTCACGTCGTACTGAAAATCCGATCCGTCGGTGACGTGGTTGTCGATGAGGAAATCGGGCGTCCACGCGTTGAACAGCCGCAGCCACGCGCGCATCTCGGGCGTGTCCGCCTTGATGTAATCGCGGTTCAGATTGAGCCGCTGCGCGTTGGTCCGCAGACCGGTGGACTTGGGCCCGTTCTGGCTCGGCCGGTGATAGGGGCTGAAATTCTCGTGTCCGTCCACGTTGAACACCGGAATGACGACGAAGATGGCATGGTCGAGCCACCCGGCGTAGCGCTTGCCGGCCGTCATGTCGCGGACCAGCATCAGCGCCGTATCTTTGCCTTCGATTTCACCAGCGTGAATGCCGCTTTGGATCATGAGGATGGCCCTGTTCGTTTTGGCCGCCGCGGTGGGTGTGAAGGCGCGTTCCTTCGACACCACGATAGCGATCATGGTGCGCCCCTCGGGCGTCGTGCCGATATCCAGCACCTTGACGAACCGCGAGGCGCGCTCGAAGCGTCGGGCCAGCTCCACGGCCTCGGCATACGGCGCCGTCTGGTTCCAATCCGACTTCTCGCCGGTGGTGAGCAAATCGCGCCGGGCGTCCTTGGTGCTGGCCGTCAGCGAGGCCGCGGCCCTGGCAGCGGCGGGCTCGAAAGCCGAGTGCGGCTGGCCCAGGCCGAGAGCGGCGAAGGCCCACCACCACGCAATCAAACGAACCATATCTCTTGTGGCGCAGCCTCTCAGGCTGCCGTGTCGGCACTCGTGCCGACACTCTTTCTTGCCCGTCCGGGAAGCCCGCCGCCCCTACGCCCCCGCTAATTTCTGTACGTCGTGCGTCGTTAGCTGGTCCACGGGCACTTTCTTCAAACCTACCTGCACCATCACCTTGTTCAAGGCCGGCGTCTCGTCGGCCAGCTTCTTCAGCGCCGCCAATAATGCTGTCAGCGCGATCACCGCCGCCGTCGCCGACGTCATCACGCCGGACGCAAGCTGTAACCCCATCATGATCTCTTGCGGTCCCAGGCCGCGCGTCACCATGGCTTGCGCCGACGCCGACGCCACCGCGGGCAGCGCAGCCGCCTTTTGCTGAACCTGTGCCGCGGCCTGTTGCAGGTCGGCATTCGGGGCGGCTTCGAAATACACGGTCAGTTTTGGCATATGTCCTAGTGTACGGCTTACGGAACGCTTGCCGTGCCGAGCGAACTCAGAAAAAACGGAGCCCACAAGATGGTTCCCGCTCCGCCATGTTCGCCCAACCACCGCAGTACCGCTTTCTGCAATGCGATCTCCGCCGCATCTCCCTTCGCATAATTCCTATGAAATTCCGATGTCACCGCGCACGCCGCCTGCGTCTCCACAGTCCACAAACTGCCCAACACGGTGTGCACTCCCGCCTGAAACAATGCGGATTGCAACCCGAAAATGTCGTCGCCCGGAAGGCTGCTCATCCCGCGGCCGCTCACCGCCCGCTGCCCCGAGTTGCACGCGCTCAGCACGGCCACATCGGCCGGCAAGTGAAAGGTCGCCAGTTCCAGCCCGTCGATCCATCCGTTCTCCAGCATCAGCTTCGATTCCATGGGCTCGTCCTGCGCCTCGCTCGCAAAAACGCTGGTCCCGTGTGTCGCCAGATGCAGCGCCGAATAAGCGCTCAGCCCGTTCCCCAACGCCAGTTGGCGAAACGCTTCGGTGGTCGCGCTCGCTCCGGTCACTGCCTCCGCCTTCAAGTTCAGCTCCGCGTACATCCCCGCGATCGCGCGCGCCTCCTCTTCCGCATTCGCCAACTCCGGGCACTGCTCGCCCGCCACGTTGAACCGGCTCACCGCCAACGCAAACACGCCCGTCCCCTTCTGCCCGCGCCATTCCAGCAGCAAACTGCTGAAATTCGGGATATAGCGCACCGCGCAGCGTTCAATGAGAAACTTCCCGTCCCAACTGGCCGCATGAAAGGGAAACAGGTGCAGCCCATGATGCGGCGAAACGATCACCCGCGCCTTGCCGCGGAGGAACTCGCGCACTCCCACCGGCAGCAGAAGCTCTCCCGCCGCTTGAATCGCCGCATCCAGATCCAGCGGCCCGCTGGCGGCCAGCCCCTCGATCGCCTCCAGTAGGTCGTTCACCGGAGCCATTTCGTCTTCCGATTTGAAGACGATGCGCTCCACATCGAAGCGTTGCCGGTCCATCTTCACGATCAACAAAACCGTGGGCCCGAGGAAGAAATATCCCAGCACGGCTTCGTCCGGCGCCAGCACACGCTGCACTGCCTCAATGCTCAGCAGGGGAGGCTCGGCCGCGCCCGCCGCGCGCGCCCGCGCAATCGCCAGCAAATCGCACACGTCGCGCCTCTGCGCCTTCAAGTCCTCCAACTTCGCCGTGTCCTGCTGGTTCGCGGCATCCTGCAGCGCAGCCGTGATCTGGTGGAATTGCCGCATCAGCGGTTCCGTCTGGAGTTCCGGCACGTCCGCGCTCAGCCGGCTTCGAATGGCCGACCGCGCCTTAATGAGTTCCGTCACTTGCAGCAGGGTGTCCCATTCCTTCAATTTGAAAGCCGCAAAAGCCGCGCCGGTATAGAACTCGACCATCGAATTCAGATGCGCGCTTTGCCGCAACGGACTGTTCACCCGGTATCGGCTCTCTTCAAAATCGGCGATCGTCTCCAGGCATATATTGAGCCCGTCCTTCAATTGGCCTAGCGTCATCGACGCGCGCATCTTCTGCAGCAAGGCGTCCAGGTACACCGTCCGCTCATACGTCTGCGAGAAGGAACTCAGCCTGGCCGGCCTTCCGCCTAACAGAATGGTGCGCGCCTCCTCGGCGGCCTCCAGCGCTTTCCGCGCCTCTCCCGCCGCCATCTGCGTGTAGGCATACTCCAGCTTCCACTTGGCCTCACAGAGCGGCATGTGCAGCGCCTTGACCTGCGGCTCCAGGCCATCCAGCATCCCGAACACCGGCTGGACCGGCTGCCCCGCGCTCCACAATTGGTTCGTCAACTGACGCAGTTGCAGCAGCGCCGCATCCACCTGGTTCACATTCTGTTGCTCCCGCTCAAAGGCGCCGTCGTCCGGCGGCGTTTCCGTCTGCGCCGGCATTTGCGGAAAGTACACTTGAATGGCCTGCATTAAACCGCGATCCGCGGCCTCCGCCTCCGCCCAGATGCGCGACCCGATCGCGTCCATTCCATGGGCCAGATCCTCGTTGCGCTGGGCCCGCGCCGGATCGCTCGCCGCGCATTGCGCCACACGCCCGGAAAACACCGACAGATACGCATGGCACACCTTCATCAAGAGATCGTAGACGGATTTCCCGGAAGCCATCTCGCAACCCCGCGCCACCCAGGAATCGAGGGCCGCGTCCGCACCCACCTTCTCCGGATCCAGGAAACCCAGCTTTTCGAAAGCCGTTGCCGCGCGCCCCGCCGCTTCTCCCGCGCCGAATCCATCGCCCGCATCCCCCATTACCTGCGACAGATCGGCGTAAGCCATGGCCATCGGCAGCGGCTCGGGCGGATTCGCCGGATCGAAAAGCGATCCTAGAATTCTCTGTGTCGCCCGGTCGATATCCCCCGAGACGCGCAGTTCCAGTGCCGCCGCTTTTTGCCGCGCTTGGCCGGCGTGCTCGCCGTCGTTCGCTTCGTCAAAGGATTCGCCGCTCTTCGCGTACCACTCCAGCGCTCCGGTGCTGTCGCCCAGGTTGGCCGACGCGTCCCCCAGCGCCTCGGCCGTTGCGCCGCNNAGAATCGCCTTCAGATCCTCGACCGCCGCCGCATTCACCAGCCCCGGAGTCGTATGCACACGCATCAAACGCGCGCTGATCGGCCCCATCTTTTCCACCAGCGCGTTCCCCGCCAGCGTTCCGGGGGAAAGCTGCGCGATATCCGGGTAAAGTCCCATAAGCACCGCGCTGATCTGGCCGATGTTGTACAGCCCCTCCGCGCGATGGACCTCCTCCGGCGTGGCCGTCCCTCTCTGGTAGGCTGCGTACAGCGCTGGTAGCTGTTGCGCCGCTTCGGGTCCCTCGAACCCGGCTTCCTTCATGAGCTTCAAGAACAACACCCGCGAAAGGCGATACCACGGCCGAAGTGCGTCTTCGCTCTGCCCCTGAAACGCCGCCTGGGCCGCCGCCGCGCACGGCTCGAAGCGAAGGCCCAGCCAGCGCTCCATGGTCTGCAGACGCTCCAGGTTCTGCGCCTTCAGGTCGCCCCTTAGAAATGTCGCCCGGTATCGCGCCCAATCCGGCATGCGGCCTCCTTGTTCGTCCCAGCATCCCACCGCTGAAACCAACCGTTCACTTAGAATACATGGAAGTTCGTATGGAATGCGATGTCGGCAGTGGGCGCGAAACAGTCAGCTGACGAGGGAACTGCAACGGCACGAAGTCTTGCACCCTACGGTGCGTAGGATGTGCACGGCTTCTGCCTGCGTTCGAGCTCCAACGTCGGTCCACAGCAGAATGAACCTGCGCCGGCGGCAATCACGCGCTTTTGGGGTTGCTCCAGCAGTGTAAACTGAATGAACGGCCGCTTTTGTTCTGGCCGCAGAAAACAATGGATCACTCTTCGGTACGCTTTGGCCAACTCTCCGTTCAGGGCTTTCGGCGCCTGTGCGACGTTCGACTTTCGTTGCGCCCGCTGTCGGTTATGATCGGCGCGAATGGAACGGGGAAGACATCTGTGCTCGATGTCTTGTCTCTTCTGGCCTCTTCCGCACAGGCAAGACTGAGTTCGTCGATTTCGGAACTGTCGGGTCTTGCAAACGTACTCACCTACGACAAGGCTGAAGAACTCGGACTTGGAATCACGATGGAGGTTCCAGGTTACGAACCGCTGGAATACTGGTTGTGGCTTCGTCCGCAGGGGATCGCCCACGTGATCCGCGAGGAGCAGCTCAGCCAGCTAAGGAAGCCTCACCCAACGCCGTTCCTCCATATCAATTCGTATGAACAGGACGTCAAGTATTACGACCCGGTGAAGAAAAAGCTATTGCCCCCGACATGGGAGCACAACCCACTGGAGACCTCGCTGGCGCAGGTTCCAAAAATGTTCCAGGAACCGGAGGACTTTCGACGGCGGCTGGCTTCCTCAACCTTTTATCACGTCCTGAATGTCGATCCCCGGTCACCGGTCCGCTTGCCGCAGGCGATGGCGCCAGCGGAGTTGCCCGGAAGAAATGGTGAAGACCTGGTTTCATGTCTTTTCTATCTTCGAGAAACCGACCGAAATAGGTTCGAAGCAATCGAAGACTCACTCCGGGCGGCGTTTCCACGATTTGAACGCCTGGATTTTCCACCGGTAGCGGCGGGTACGCTTGCGTTGGCGTGGCGCGAGCGGGGGTTTTCAAAGCCGCTCTACATGCACCAATTGTCGGAGGGAACCCTGCGGTTCCTATGGTTAACGACATTGCTGCAGAGCCCGGGACTCACGGCGCTCACGCTCCTCGACGAACCAGAGGTGAGTCTGCACCCAGAATTGCTGAGTCTGCTGGCCGACCAGTTGAGAGAGGCTTCGCGGCGTACTCAGATTATTGTTGCGACCCACTCGGACACCCTGATCCGATTCCTTGCGCCCGCGGAGGTGGTTGTCCTTGACTCAACCGAAGAGGGCTTGACGGCTCTGACTAGAGCGGACGAGCTTGATCTGGATGAGTGGCTGAAAGACTATTCCCTGGATGAGCTTTGGCGTAACGGGCGCCTTGGGGCGCGGGCGTGAAAATCACAATTCTGGTCGAGGGGAAGACCGAGCAAGCGTTTAGACCTCATTTGCTGGCGTTTCTGGAAGACAGGATCGCTGAACGTCAACGAAGACCGCACCTCGATTTTTTTCCATGCCACGGAAGGGTCTACAAGGAAGACAAGCTCCGAAGGACGGTCGAAGATCTCCTGGGGAATGGAAGATCTCCGTCAGATGCCGTGATTGCACTAACGGATGTGTACACGGGTACAAACGACTTCGTCGATGCTGCAGATGCAAAACGCAAGATGCGAGCCTGGGTGGGGAACAACGAAAAGTTCTATCCCCACGCGGCACAGCATGATTTCGAAGCCTGGTTGCTTCCGTTTTGGAGCGACATTCAAGCGTTGGCCGGACACAAGAAAGCTGCGCCGCGGGGCGCCCCGGAAGCCGTGAACCACAACCGACCGCCGTCATACCACATTCGCGAGATTTTTAGAATTGGAACCTGTCGGGACAGCTACTTAAAGCCACGCGATGCCAACCGTATCCTGCGCGGCAAAGACCTTACGGAAGCGGCGAACAAATGCCCGGAACTGAAGGCATTTCTGAATACCATTCTCACGTTGAGTGGCGGCGAACCACTATAGCACTGTAATGGCTGCTCAGGTCAGTCGCAACGTCGGAGCCGACTCCTTCCGGGAAGTGCCCTTGCTGCGATCTACCGGCCGGGCGCGGGGTCCACAACCGGAACCCGCCCCTAATCCATCGACGGGCCGAAGTAGCCTTGCGCCAGCGTCGGCTCCACTTCCAGCGCTTTGCTCCAGCAGGCGCGCGCTTCGTCGGATTTGCCGTTGGATTCCAGAATGCGGCCCAGGTTGAGCAGCGCCTCGGGCATGTCGGGCTGCTGCGCCAGCGCATCGCGGTACAGGCGGACGGCCTTGTCGAGCTGCCCCGCCTTTTTGTACATTTCGAAATGTCCCGGCAGCGCGGTGGCATAGCGCGGTGCATTCCCGGCGTGATGGCATCGCATGATACCCTAAAAACATCCGCGTCCGCCGGAGCAACCATATGCTCATGCGTACGCTCTCGCTCATTCTCTCTTCAGGACTGGCTTTCGCGTTGTCCGCGTTCCCTGTACTGACGTATTCCACCTACCTGCGCGACAGCTTCACCCCCAAAGCGATCGCCGTGGATTCGTCCGGAAACATCTACGTGGCCGGAAACGCCATCGTCGATCCGGCGACGTCGCAGACCACTGTGCTGGTCGTGAAGCTGAACCCGCAAGCGAGTCAATATCTCTACGTGCGCTATCTGGGCGGCTCGGTTGGCGACTACGCCAACGCGATTGCGGTCGATGGCACGGGCAATGCGTATGTCGCGGGTTCGACCGCATCTCCGGATTTTCCCGTCACTGGCGGCGGCAATCTGGGGACGGCGCCCGCGGGTCGGTCCGGAGAGCGATCCTTTGTGGCCAAGCTCGATGCTAACGGCGAACTTGTGTTCTCCGACCTTCTCGGTGGCTCGGCTGCGAGCGCCGCACTGGCCGTTGCGGTCAACGCGGCAGGCCAGATCCTTGTGAGCGGCACCAGCGTATCGTCGGGGTTTCCCTCGACCCCCGGCGCTTACAGCGTAGCCAACAGCGCGAATCGTCCCTATTTGCTCGAGCTCGACCCTACCGGCACGAAAACCGTCTTCGCCGCGACCGGAATCGGCGGCAGCGCCATTGCCCTCGGCTCATCGGGCAACATTTACGTCGCAGGCACTACTTTTCTGCTCGACTATCCGACCACGCCGGGCGCTTATCAGACCGCGTTCCCGGCATTCCTCACCTGCGGCGTTTCTGTTGTTTGCATGATGCCTTCTCAGGGATTGAACCAATACGTAACGAAGGTCGATCCCGCTGGCTCAAAGTTGATCTACTCGACGGCAGTTTCAGGCACCGGGAACACCACCAACGCAGGCCTGGCAGTGGATTCGATGGGCAACGTCTATCTCACGGGATTTGCCGGTGCGGCTTACCCCTTTACTGTTGCTCCTCCGGCTATTTCTACGTCCTCTGACGCAATTGGCGTCATGCCCGCATTGCCGTTTCTCTCCAAGCTCGATCCGCTTGGGCAGACGCTCCTCTTTTCGGTTCCGGTCGGCGGCGTAGGCGTGCAGGTTGACTCGAGCGGAGGCGTGTATGTCGGTGGGGGAGTCGGTTTTCCTCAGCTCGCGATGTATATCGTTCCAGCCAATATCCCGGCACTGGCGGGCGTCCCCTCACAGTGTTTGCCCAACAATCTGACTATCCGGAGTTCCGCTTACGTTTCTCAGATCGATTCCACCTCGGGCAATGTGCTGGGCTCGCAATTCATCGGAGGCTCCACGCTCACCACCTCCGCGGTCGCGCTCTCCGGGTCCACCTTGTGGCTTGCCGGAGCGACAAATCTGCCCGACTTCCTCTTCACGCCCAATGCCCTCACGCTTCCGAACTTCGGGCCGGGGCGGCTGGCGGGCGCCTACCTCGGCGCCGTCGATTTCTCACAGCCGCAGCCGCCCGCGGGGACGCCCCAGATCGCCTGCATCGTCGACGCGGCGGACCTGGCGGCGGCTGGTCCGGTGGCTCGCTATCAGCTCCTCACCATCTTTGGAACCGGACTCGGCCCTGCCACGGGAGTCAGCGCCACCGATAATTCAACCACCACGCTCGCGGGAGTCAGCGTCGGCTTCGGCTCCGATTCCGCGCCGCTGCTGTACGCCTCCTCGACCCAGATCAACTTCGCCGTGCCGCTGGTCCCTTACAACCAGTCTTCCACTCTGATGCGGCTGACGGTCAACGGTGTAACCGCGCCCCTGCGCCATCTTCCATTGACCTATGCCAGTCCCAGCCTGTTCTTGAATATCCCGCAGACCTTTCCTTCGAGCGGCAATTCGCCGGGATTCGTCGCGGTGGCTCTCAACGCCGACGGCTCCCTGAATTCCTCCACCAACCCGGCGCAGCTCGGGTCGGCCGTCTCGGTGTTCGTGAACGGCCTCACGCCGGACCCGCAGGTCGTAAGCGCTCCACTTCAGCTCTACACCAACAACGGATGGTCGGTGACGAACATCGTTCAGGCGACTCCATTCGTTTTACGTGTGGACCTTCGGGTTCCTTCTCCCTTGGTGAATGACTTCTCCTGCCCCTCGTCTCTGTGTGCCGTGGGTTTTACGATTTACGATGTATACGGCGGGTCCGTCGGCCGGTTGGTTAGCTCGGACGCCGAAGCATTCGGAGGAGTCGTATACGTCAACCGAAGCCAATAGCGCCGGGTGACCCCTAATCCATCGACGGCCCGAAGTAGCCTTGCGCCAGCGCCGGCTCCACTTCCAGCGCTTTGCTCCAGCAGGCGCGCGCTTCGTCGGATTTGCCGTTGGATTCCAGAATGCGGCCCAGGTTGAGCAGCGCCTCGGGCATCTCGGGCTGCTGCGCCAGCGCATCCCGGTACAGGCGGACGGCCTTGTCGAGCTGGCCCGCCTTTTCGTACATCAGGCCGGTGTTGTAGAGCACCTCGGCGGAACGCTCGCCCAGGTCGATCAGGCGCACGTGATACTCCAGCGCGGTATCGAAATCCGAGGCCTGGATGGCCAGCGCGGCCAGCCCGCGGAGAGCATCCATGGACTTCGGATCGTTGTCGAGCATCTTCTCGTACAGGCGCTCGGCGCGGTCGCGGTCGCCCATGCCGCCATAGGCCAGCGCCAGGTTGGCGTAGGCTTCGGGCCACTGCGGGCGATACTTCAGGCAGCCTTCGAAGGCCTCGGCGGCGCCCCGGTAGTCTTCCCGCTGGAGCCGCAGATAGCCCAGGCGGAAGCGAGCCTCATCCTCTTTGGGAGCCTTCTCCAGCACCTGCTTGTACCAACGCTCCGCCTCCTCGATCTGGCCGGAGTGCTCCAGCAGCAGCGCCACGTTCCAGACTGGGGCCAGCGCCTCGGGGTTGGCCTTGATGGCGCGGTCGTAGGCGGCGCGGGCGCCGGTGTCGTCGCCGAGTTGCTCGCGCACGATTCCCAGGTTGGTATAGGCCTCGCAGGACTGCGGGCGCAGCTTGAGCGCCTCCTCGTACGCTTCCGCGGCCTGCTCCCAGCGGCCGGATTTCTGGTGCGCCAGCGCCAGGTTGAACCAGCCTTCGAAATGTCCCGGAACGGCGGAAACCAGCAGCGTGCAGAACTTGGCGGTGAGCCCGTGCTCCCCCGCGGCGCTGGCCCAGGCGGCCAGGCCTTCCAGCGCCACCGTCGATTCCGGATGCAACTCCAGCAGGCGCTCGGAATGCTCGCGCACCATGTCGAAATTCTCCTTCGACAGGCCGATCAGGACCAGGTTCGAGAGCGACTCCTCGGACTGCGGATTGCGCTTCAAAATGCGCTGGTAGATCTGAGACGCTTCATCCGGATGGCCCAACGACTGCATCGCGACGGCCTTGCCGAACAGCGCGTCCTCGTGATCGGGCGAGAGTTCCAGGCAGCGCTCGAAAGACGCCAGCGCCGACTTCGGGTCTTCCATCCGCAGGTGGCAGACTCCCAGGCCCAGATGAGCCTCCAGGTGCTTGGGCTCGAGCGTCGACGCCTTGTGAAAAGCTTCGGAGGCGCCTTCCCAAACGCCACTGCGCTCCAGCGAGACCGCCAGGTTGAACCAGCCCATGGCGTACTGGGGCTTCAGTTGCGCCAGCGTGCGATAACTCTTGGCGGACTCTTCGAAGTTTCCCAGCTCGAACTGGATGTGCCCCATGGCGCGGTAGATTTCAGCCGACGCTTCGTTGGCCGCCACGGCGCGCTGCAATTGCTTGAGGGCTTCCTCGCGCTGGCCGGCCAGGTGCAGCGCGACCGCACGCGCCAGACAACCCGGCCCGGACGATGGTCCAGCTCCGCTTTTTTCGGGGCTCTCCAGGTGGGTTGTCCGAAGACTCGTCACCTTGGTAACGGTTCTGATTGCCGTGGTGCTCATTTCTCTTGGTACTCCTTATAGCCAAACGGCGAATTTTGCGGCGCGAAGGGCGCCAGGGCCACGTGAGGCGCGCCATTAGAGCGGACGGGCGCCAGCGGCAGGGCCACCACGCAAGGCGTGGCCATGCCCCGCTCGGGCGCGGCGAGGGAGCGCCGCGGATGGGGAAAGCCGGCCGGTCCCGAGACGTTCCATAGGGGGCCCCACTCGCGGACAGCCGGCGCGTATCCAAGACAGGGCCCGCGCCTCCCGATCCGCACCGTGCCGGGCCACTTGATTCCGGCGATGCTCGCGCGCGCCAAAAACAACGGCCACACTGGTTCGCGAGTCGCGATGCGCCGGCTCATGGCTCGGGGCGCGGCGGGGTCGTTCCAGGTCTTTCGCAGGTACCGGAACCGCCGCGCGGGCGAGGCCAGCGAGGCCACTGCCACGCGCGCCTTCAGCGGCCAGGCGCAAACCGCGCTCCGGCGCGCCGGCCGGCGAAATCCGAAGCCGCGAGACAGCCCCCGCAGGCTGCCGGTTCTGGGAGACGCCCCGCTCCCGCGCAGGCACTGCGCATTACGGAAGCAGGCTGCGCCCGGCGGTTCGATCCGGGATGGCGCGATGCCGCCAGACCCGGCATGGGCGCGAATGCCGGAGGGCCGGAAAGCGCCGAATCCGCGGTGTTCGCCGCCGGTGCCGAGTATGCGATCCCGGAGCAGCGCGGCCCGTACTCGCGGGATGCGCACCGGCGATGCGGCCCGGCGCGCAGGCAGCACGGGTGCGGTTTTGCGCGCGGAGAAACGGAGGAGCGAGGAATCGGGCTGCTGCGGCTGGGAAGATCCGGCCAGGCGCGAAAGACGCGGCTCGACGTACCGCTCGGAGACCGGCGAGATCCGCGTCGTCGAAGACACGGAAAGCGGGCGCAGGAACGGGAAGCGCGTTCCGTTGGCGGCCGGAACTTTCACCTCCGAAAAATCGCGGCGCGAGGCGGCGGAATCGAGCGGCAGGCTGGCGGACGCGATCGGCCTGAGGTTTTCGCGCCGGCGCATCAGGATCGAGACCTTGTTGGTTTCCGTCAGGCGGTCCATGCCGCGCTTCAGGCGGTACTGGTTGCCATGCTCGCGCGAACAAAAATCGTCGCCGGCGCCAACCCATATCCGGCTTAGCGNNTGCTAATTTTGGTAAATTAACAGAAGAAAACTAGTCTCGAACGAAAAAAAGCGAGTAAGATTATCGTGGGTTGGCTCCGCCCCGAAGGGCTGGAACCGACGGAGGCCATGGCACATGACTGAGTCCACTGTGCATGCTGAACGTTTCGAGCCGCAGTCTTCCGCAGCGCTCTCTTACACTTGGGTGGTTCCGCAAAAACCGGTATCGGTGCGAATCCCCTTCGCGCTCATCGACCGGCTCGAACACGAAGCGATGGAGAGTTTCCGCTCGCTGCATTCGCGCGGATCGGAAATCGGCGGGTTCCTGTTGGCGTACGTCTCGCCAGGAGATCCGGCGGCGGTCTCGATCGAAGATTACGAACTGGTCGCGTGCGACTACAGCCGCGGCCCGCTGTACCGGCTGTCGGATGCCGACCGGGCGCTGTTTGAACGCGAAATCGAACAGCGGCGCGCGGCCGGCGACCTGGTGGTGGCCGGTTTCTTCCGCAGCCACACGCGAAAAGGGCTGGCGCTGGACGCCGACGACCTGGCCCTTTTCAAGACGAGCTTCTCCGATCCGCGTAATGTGGCGCTGCTGATCCGGCCCTTCGCCACCAAGGCCAGCGTGGCGGGCCTCTTCATCTGGGAAGACGGCGCGGTGCGGGGAGACGCCAGCTATCTCGAGTTTCCCTTCCGGTCTTCGGAACTGACGCCGTCGAAACCGGTGGAAGAGGCCAGCCCGCCCGTCCCGGAGGCTGCCCAGCCGGCGCCTCCCGAGGCCGCGGTTGGGAAACCGCCGGCGCGCGCGCAGATCGTCCCGATCGCCTCCCGGCGGGAGATGGCGCCGCCGGTTCCGCCTCCTTTTGTAGAAGTGCCCGCAGCGGAAATCGCCGAGCCGGCGGCCGTGGCCGCGACCCCGGCCCCGGAGAACAACGCTTTGGATGCCTTGCCGAGCGCCTTCCGGACGGATGTGGAAGCGCCGGCGGCCGGCTTCTTGGCCTTTCGTTGGAGCGCCAAGATGGCGCGCATGGCGGTGCTCGCCGCGGCCCAGCTTGTGGTGATCGTGCTGCTGTTTGTGTACCCGGGCTTCCTGGTGCATCGCGCCAGCCGGTCTCCGGCCTCGCCGCAGCAGGATTCTTCGCCGCTGGCCTTGCGCGTGGAGCACTCGGGGGGAGAACTCATGCTGACGTGGAACCGCGAGTCCACCGCCATTAAGAGTGCGACGCGCGCGGTGCTCGCGATCTCCGACGGCGCGCAGCACGAGAACGTCGATATGGACCTCGCCCAGCTCCGCAACGGCAGCATCGTGTATTCACCCTCCAGCTCCGACATCGTCTTCCGGATGGAGGTGACGGGATCGGACCAGACGAAGACCACGAGCGAATCGGTCCGGGTGTTGCGGACCCGGCCGTCGCCCATGCCGGAACCCGGGCAGCAGGCGCAGGGTTCCAAGGGCGCGCCGGCGCCAAGCCCGGCGAAGCCCACGGGCGCTTCGATCGACGCTGTCGCTCCCGATTCCGCGGCCGGCCGGGAGCCGGCGGCCCAGGCCGAGATTCGGCCCAGCACCGCGCCCGCAAAACCGTTCAACGCCGACTCGCTTTCGCAGAGGCTGCGCCCGGTGCGTCCGACGGATATGCCTGACGCACCGGAGGCGGGCCGCGGAAGCGAGGCGGTGTCGGCGGCGGTCGCGGTGGGGATGAACAGCATGCCGCCGCCTCTGTTGACGTCGGCTTCACCGGCGCCCGCAGCCGCGTCGCAGAGCGCTCCCGTCCAGGCGGCGAGTACAGCCAGGACAAACACGCGCAGCGAATCGGTCCAGCAGGCCCAATTGCTTTCTCGCAGGAACCCCGAGTATCCCCCTCTTGCCAGGCAGGCGAGCGCGCATGGCGAGGTGGTCCTCACAGCCGTGATCGGCGTGGATGGCAAGGTCAAGGACGTGAAGGTGGTGTCGGGCCATCCGTTATTGCGGAATGCCGCCGTGGCGGCGGTGAAGCAATGGGTTTACAGCCCGACGATTCTGAACGGCAAACCCGTGGAGTCGGAAAGCCGGATCGTGCTGAATTTTGTGCCCCGGTAGTAAGAAGGTCTGCTCATGCCGGCAGCCGCAGGCGCGCCACGCACCCTGGCCCGTCGGTCCGGTTCTCCAGCGACAGCGCTCCGCCATGGCTTTCCGCGATCTGCCGGCTGAGCACCAGGCCGATTCCGGAGCCTCCCGGCTTGGTGGTGAAGAAGGGCACGAACAGGTTGGCGGTGCCCGCCAGTCCGGGGCCTTCGTCCTTCACCCAGATTTCCACCATGCTCCCATCGCGGCGCCACCCGATACGCACCGCGCCGCCGGTGGCCAGCGACGCGTCGGTGGCATTGCGCAGCAGGTTGATCAGCACCTGCTCGAGTTGGTCCGGATCGCCCTGGACCGTGAGCGGAGGACCCGGTTCCACCTCGGCCGCCAGCCGGGTTTCGGAGCTCACCGCGCGTCCCACACAGTCGGCGAGGCTGAGCGGCTGCAACTGCGGCCGCGGCAGCTTGGCGAGGCGCGCATAAGCGCCGATGAAGCGGGTGAGACTATCCGACCGCGAGGTGATGACGTCGAGGCCGCGCCGCATGTCCTGGCGCCAGTCCTCCGGCAGACGGTCCCGCGCCAGCATGCTCTCGAGGCTGCCGGCGATGGATTTGATGGGCGCCAGCGAGTTGTTCAGCTCGTGACCCAGCACCCGCACCAGGCGCTGCCAGGCTTGCAGCTCCTGCTCGCTCAAGGCCTGGGTGAGGTCGGAGATGACCACCAGCTCGAGCGGCAGCCCGCGCTCGCGAATCCTGCTCCGGCGCATCCCCCAGCGCCCCGCGCCGCCGGGAAACGCGGCCTGCAGAGTGCTCTGCTGCGGGCCTTCCAGGCAGGCGTCCAGGCGAAGTTCCGCCGCCGTCTGTCCCAGCAGGCGTTCGGCGGTGGAGGCCAGCAGGCGCTCGCCCGCGCGGTTCACCAGCCGCAGCCGCTGGCGCTCGTCGAACGCGAAAATGGCCACGTCGATTTCGCGCATGACGGTGCGCAGCAGTGTAGTGGCTTCCATGGCGCCCAGGCGCTGCTCGCGCAAAGTGCTGCCCAGGGTGTTGACCTCGCGCATGACTTCGCCCAGGGCGTCGTCGGAACGCGGCGAGCGGCCGCGCACCGAAAAGTCGCCTTCGCGCAGGGCGCCCAGCAGGTTGGCGAGCGTTTGCAGCGGAAACACCACCCGCTCCCGCACCGCCATGGCGAAGCCCAGCCAGGCGCACACGATCAGGATGGTGAGGGTCCACTCGGTTCGGGCGGCGTAGTCGCCAGTCCACAGGATGATCAAAGCGCAGGCCGAGCCCGGCAGGCCCGCCAGCAGGGCCAGCAGCACCACCCGTCCTTCATAGCTAATCACACGGCGTCGCATATGTGGGGCGGACGGCCTCGTCCGCGCCGGACCCCTGGTCCGGCTCTTCCTGCGTTCGGGCAGGTCGACCAGGGGGTCGACCGCAGGCCAGGGGGCCTGCCCCACGAAATTTGCGCCGAGGGGGCATGAGGGTCACAATCCGTATCGTTGCAGACGCCGGTAGAGGGCGCTGCGGCTCAGCCCCAGGGCATTGGCGGCATGGCTCACGTTTCCATTGAAGCGCGCCAGGGCCTTCTTGACGAGCAGCGCCTCGACGTCCTCGAGGCTCATCTCCTCGATGCGGGGCGGGCCTTCGCGGCCGGCGCGCAGCCCCAGGTCGGCGGCGCGGACGGTCTCGCCCTGAGCCATCAGCACGGCGCGCTCGACGGCATGATCGAGTTCGCGCACGTTGCCGGGCCAGAGGTGCGCCAGCAGCACCTTGATGGCGCTTTCGTCGAAGCCCGTGAGGGGCTTGCGGTAGTGTTCCGCGTGTTGCCGCAGGAAGTGCGACGCCAGCACGGGAATGTCTTCGCGGCGGTCGCGCAGGGGCGGCAGCCGAAGCTCGATGGTGTTCAGCCGGAAGAGCAAGTCCTGGCGGAACCGCCCCTCGGCCACCGCCGCGTGCAGGTCGGCATTGGTGGCCGAAAAAACGCGCACGTCCACGCGGCGCGTTTTCGAGGAGCCCACGCGCTCGAACTCGCCGGACTCGATGGTGCGCAGCAGCTTGGCTTGCAGGGCCTGCGAGATATTGGCGATNNCATGGCCGAACAGCTCGCTTTCGAAAACGCCCTCGGCCAGGCCGCCGGTGTTGACGGTCACCAGCGGGCGCGTGGAGCGCAGCGAGACGGAGTGCAGGGTCTGCGCCACCAGCCCCTTGCCGGTGCCGTTTTCGCCGGTAATCAGCACGTTGGCATCCGAGGGGCCGACGCGCGAGATCACGTCCAACACCGGCCGCATGGCCGCCGATTGCGCGATCAACTGCGGGAAGCGCTCGGCGCGCAGGGTCCGGTTCTCCTCCTCCAGCCGCTGCCCTTTGCGCAGCGCGCGCCCCAGCTCGATCTGGGTCTTGAGAATGGCCGAGAGCCGCGCGTTGTCCCAGGGCTTCTGGATGAAATCGCGCGCCCCGCGCCGCATGGCTTCCACCGCCAGCTCCACCGACCCCCAGGCCGTCATCACGATCACCGGCAGGTTGCTGTCGAGAGTCTGAATGCGGTTGAGCAGGTCGAGACCTTCCTGGCCCGAAGTGGTGTCGCGGGTATAGTTGAGGTCCATCAGGACGGCGTCGAAATCGCGCGATTCGATGGCGTCCAACGCGGCCGCGGGCGAAGTCACGGCCTCGGACTGATAACCTTCGCCCTTGATGAGGAAGCGGAGCGCTTCGAGAACATCGGCCTGATCGTCGGCGATGAGGATGGAGGGCGTGTGTGAGTCGGAAGATTTCATCTAGATTCTATTCATAGCGCAAAGCCACGATGGGGTCGATGTGCATGGCCCGGCGCGCGGGAATGTAGATGGCCAGCGCGGCCGCCGCAACCAGCGTCACGGCAATACCGATAAAAGTGGCCGGGTCGGTGGCGGTCACGCCCCAGAACAGCGACGCCATCAGCCTGGCGAGCGCATAGGCCGCGGCCAGCCCCGCTGCCAGCCCTGTGGCCGCGGTCAGCATCCCGCGACGGAAGATCATGCCGAGCACGTTCTCGCGCGGCGCTCCCAGAGCCATGCGGATGCCGATTTCATGGGTCTGCTCGGAAACCAGGTACGCCATCACGCCATACACTCCGATGGAGGAAAGCGCCAGCGCCAGCAGGCCGAAAACGCCCATCCACACGGCCACATAGTCGATGCCGAGGGCTTCGCGGCGCCGCAGCGCTTCCAGGGTGGCGACCAAGGTGATGGGCTGCTCGGGATCCACCGAGCGGATGGCCGCCGTCACCGCCGACACCAGGCGCAGGGGATCGCCGGAGGCGCGGATGCCAATATCCATGCCGGTCCTGGGCGACTGCACATAGGGGACATAGACCACGGAGATCGGTTCGCGGTTGAAAACGCTTTGTGGCGCGTTGCCTACCACTCCCACGATGGTGAGCCATCGTCCCGCCTCCTCCGGAATGCCAATCTGAATGCGCCTGCCGACCGGCCACGGCTCGCCCGGCCACCAGCGCCGCGCCATGCGCTCGCTGATCACGGCCGCGTGGGGACTATCGGCGCCATCGGCCGCGCTCAGCAGACGCCCGGCGAGGAGCGGGATGTGCATGGTCTCGAAATAGTTCGCGCTCACCGGCTGGTAGCCGCCGCCCGGCAGGTCGCCCGGTTCCGGCGGCTTGCCCTCGATGGTGTAAACACGCCAGGGAGGCTGGCCGTTGTAAGGCATGGAAGCTACCGCCACGGCCGACCGCACCCCTGGAATGGCACTCGTGCGTTCCAAGACCTGGCGATAGAACGCGGCCTGCTGGTAGCCTTCGCGGTACTTGTTCTCGCTGATCTCCAACTCCAGCGTGAGCATGGTGGCGGGTTCGTACCGCGCGCCGCTCGAGGCCAGCGTTTGGAAACCGCGGACCATCAGGCCCGCCCCCACCAGCAGCACCACGGCCAGCGCAATCTCGGCCGCCACCAGGATAGCCCGCAAGCGGTGCTTCCCGCGCCCCGTGGCCCCGCCGGCGCCGCCTTCCTTGAGCGCTTCGTTGACGTTCGTGCGAGAACCTTGCCACGCCGGTGCCAGGCCAGCCAGGATGCCGCTCAGCACCGCCGCCGCCAGGGTGAAGGCCAGCGCGCGGCCGTCGAGCGAAATTTCCTTCCAGCCCAGGAAGCTTTTTTCCACTTCGGGCGGCATGCCGGCCCGGTTGAGGTCGAGGCCCCAGCTTGCCACCAGCAGGCCGAGGGCAGCGCCCACCAGCGAAAGCAGAACACTCTCGGTGAGGAACTGCGCCATCAGCCGCCCGCGGCCGGCTCCCAGCGCGGTGCGCACGGCTACTTCGCGCGTCCGCCCCGTGGCGCGCGCGAAGTGCAGGTTGGCCACGTTGGCGCAGGCGATCAGCAGCACGAAGAGCACGGCGCCGAAGAGCATGAAGGCGTACTGCTCGGTATGAGGACCAATCAGAAACTGGCGCACCGGCAGCGCCACGAAGCGCCGGTTCTTATTGGTATCCGGGTACTGCCGGGCGAGGCGCGCGGCGATGGCGTCGATTTCCGCCGCGGCCTGCGCCACCGTGCGGCCCGGTTTCAGCCGGCCAATGGCTTCGAGGCGCCGCCTGGTGCGTGAGTGGATCTCGTCGGGGTCCAGTGCCAGCGGCGTCCAAAGCTCGGCGTGAACGGGGAACTCGGACCTTTCCGGCATGATCCCGACCACGGTGTAATTGTCGTTGTCCAGCCGGATGGGTTTGCCGAGGATTTCAGGGTCGGCGCCAAAACGGCGCCAAAGCCCGTCGCTCAGCACGGCCTGGTGCTGCCGGCCCGGCTGGTCCTCGCCGGGTTGAAACGCCCGGCCGCGCGCCGGTTCGACGCCCAGCACGTCGAAGAAGTTCGCGGACACCTGGTACCCTCTGATGCGCTCGGGTTCTCCCGCCGCTCCCACGATATTGGCGCTCCCGCCCTCCCAAAACGCCATGCCCTGGAAGGAGGTGCTTTCGCGGCGGATGTCTTGGGCGTCGGCCGGGGTATTCCTGACCCAATCGTAGGGGTCGTCCGGGACTCGTTGCTGCACCATTACCAGTTGGTCCAGGCGCGGCAGCGGCAACGGTTTCCACAGGATCGCATCGCAGATGCTGAAAGTGGCGGTGGTAGCGCCAATGCCCAGCGCCATGGTGACAACGGCGGTGAGGGTGAAGCCGGGAGCCTTGCGCAGCGTGCGTGCGCCGTAGCGGAGGTCTCGCCAGAGGTTCATGTTTGCTCGGGGAAATACATGCACGAGAGCGGCCATCGGTAACTGTTTGAAAAAAAGGGGCGGTAGCTGGCGCCCAGTGTCCGGTTTTGGGACGCGGATGCAGTCGCGCAGCCCGGTTTTGCGGGTTAATCGGCGATCAGTCGGATGGAGCCGATTCCGCCGTGGATGTCCAGGTGAATCCGCACCTTGGAGTCTTCGTAGGCATCATTGACCCAGTAACCGTATTGGCGGTGCAGGCCTTGCGTGCGGAATTCGCCGATGCCGCCCGCTCCTTCGGCGTAAACGCCGACGTCGGCCGGCAAGTGGATGGTGGCTTCCCCAATGCCGCCGCGAATGCGTACGTCGTAGTTGTGTTTGGGGTTCCCACGGAGATCCATGTCCAGCTTGCCGACCCCCATGTTGACCTCCACAGTGCGCAGAGAGAGACTCCCCAGGTCGAGCCGCGCCTCCCCCGCGCCGAAATGCAGGCTCAGGTCCATGGGAACGTCGTTGTTCAATGCCAGATCCCATTCGTATCTGGTGTGACCTATCTGGGCGTGGCTCTCCGGCTGGCGGATGGTGAGGTCGCCGCGCGTGCCCGTGCTGCTATAGCGCACCTCCGGCTGCCACGACGCGACGTTATAGGTGAAATCGGCGTTCAGCAACTTCCGCGCTCCACCGCCGATCGTCAGGGTGCCGGCGCCCATGTGGAGGTCCACGTGGACCCTTTCGGAAGCGTCCCGTTCGATGCTGCGGGAGTCGTGCCGCTCTGGCCCTGTGGCGGTGTCGATGACGCAACTGCTCAAGCACAATGCCGCGGCCAGCAGAGGCAGACATCTGATGTCCATGGAGTCTCCTTCCGATGAACATACGCGCCAGAGGTGCGGGTTGTTCCCTACCAGTGCGTGAGCGATCCGTCCGGCCGCTGGTACAAGCGGCCCCGGATGGGCTGGGTGACCTCGCCGATGGGTTTGAGCAGCTTCATTTCGAGCGTAGCTCCCAGGCCGGGGCGTTCGTTGGGGTAGACCTTCCCCTGCTTGAAATCCAGGCACTCGGGCAGATAATCGATGGCGCGGTCGCCATAGTTGAACTCGAACAGCACCGGGCCGGGGAAGGTGGCGAGGCAGTTCACCAGGGCGGCGGTGGCAATGGGCCCGGTGAAGTGCGGAACGATTCCCACGACGTGGGTTTCGCACATGGCCATGACCTTCAGGAATTCGGTGATTCCGCCGACATTGGGCAGGGTGCAGCGATTGTAGTCGATGTCGTGGTTCTCCACCAGGCGGTTGAAGTCCCACCGCTGCCCCCACTCCTCGCCGGCGGCCAGGGGAACCGTGGTCATCTGCCGTAATCTCGGAATGTCCTGGAGGAACTGCTCGTCACGGGTGGGGTCTTCCACCAGGTAAGGCTCATATTCCTCGATCAGCTTGCAGCAGCGCAGGGCGTCGGGATAGTCGAACCTCTGGTGCAGGTCGACGTTCCAGTCCCCATTCTTGCCGACGCCTTCGCGAACCTCCTTGCATGCCTGGGCCACCAGGCGCACGCGTTCGTGCGTGTTATAGACGTTGTCGACCACGGTTCCACCGGCGGCATCGATGCGGAAGGCGCGGTAACCGGCCTCGATGGTGGCGCGTGCGCGATCCCGCAGGCTCATGGCGCTAGTCCCCATGCCGCCGGTGGGGTAACATTCGCAGTAATTACGCACGGCCCCGCCCAGGATCTGGTGCACCGGCAGCTTCAGGGCCTTGCCCTTGATGTCCCACAGGGCCAGGTCCAGCGCTCCGACGGCGTGGATCTTCTCGCGGCCCGGAGGATAGAACCAGGCCATGTACATCTCCTGCCAGATGGCCTCGATGTGGAAGGGGTCTTTTCCGATGAGCGATCCGGCGGCCTGTTCCAGCATGTCCTTGGAGCCGCCGTCGCCGACTCCGGTGATTCCGATGTCCGTCTCCACCGTCACCACCATGTTGCTCTGGTTGAAGGTCTGGTTCAGGTTGGGAGGCTGGTAGATCCGGACCCGGGTGATTTTCGCCTTGGGAAGCGCGGCTTCCACCCGGCGCGGAAGAGCGGCGCTCACCACCGATGCCGCCGCGAGCGACTGCAAGAAAGATCTTCGATGCATGGCATTCTCCTGAGAAACACTTTATTCTACCCACAACGTGGGGCGGACGCCGCGCCGGACCCCCTGGTCCGGCTCTTCTACCCTTTCGTCGTCACCGTCACGCTCCCCGCTTTCAGCCCGGGCGAGGAAGCCGTCACTCGGATCTGGCCCGGTTTGGCGCCGGCTTGTACGATGGCCAGGCACATCCCGCTGTAGGCTTTCCGGCGATTCGATTTGTAGTCGTCGTGGCTCTGCATGTCGCCGTTGTCTACGCCGATGAGCTTGCCTTCGCCCTGCATCTCGAAGGCCACCTCATGGGCGGCCTCCGGCACCATCCTGCCTTGGGCGTCCACGATCCTGACGGTGATATGGGCGGCATCCCGGCGGTCGGCGGCGATGGCATCCCGGTCCACCTTCAGATCGATTCCCGCCGCTTCGCCGGTGGTGCCGATCTCCACCGTGACCACGTCTTTCCCCTCCTTTCTGCCGACGGCTTTGAGAGTCCCCGGTTGGTAGGGAATGGTCCAGGTGACGTGCAAATCCGACGTGGTCCGCGTGCCCCTGGCTAGGGGACCATAGTTGCCGTATCTTTCCGTCATCCCGTAACGGGGAAACTGGTAGCCCTGCACCCCAGCGGATTTGCCGTTGACGAACAGCTCGACCGACTCGCAGTTGGTATAGCAGGTCACCGGAATGAACTCGCCCTCGTGGCCCTTCCAGTTCCAGTGCGGGAACAAGTGCAACATGGGGGNNGATTCTCCCAGATAGTCGATGCCCGTCCACATGTGGTCGCCGGCGACGTAGTCGAATGTGGCCACGAATTTCCACAGTTGCTCAGTCCCGGTGTTCGGCCGGCCGCCGCCGCGCCCCATCATCATCATCATGCCGCCCATGCCGCCACCACGGCCGCCCGCGGCTCCCGGAGCGCCGGCCACCGCGGGAGGAGCGGGAACTGCCGCCGCGGCGGGCTGTCCCTGCGGGAAGATCCCCGCGTAGGACCCGCGCGGCCCGCCCATGCCGCTGCTCTCGGTTCCGATCATCCGCCTCTGCGGATAGGCCGCTTTGTCAAGGCTGTAATACTTCTCGATGCGGTCGCGCCAGCGGTCCACGTAGTTGTAGCCGACCACGTCGAGCAAGGCCAGGAATTCGGGCCGCGCCCGGTTGGAAAGCGGTTCCGACTCGATGCGGTCGCAGGCCACGGTTACGAGGCGCGTGGGATCCTCCCGGTGGAACACCGTCAGGAGCTGCCGCAGAGTTTCGGCGCCGTTGGGGGCGGACTGATCGCCGACCTCGTTGCCCGCGCTCCACAGGACCACCGACGGGTGGTTCCGGTCGCGACGGACGAAGTCGGTCACGTCGCGCTCATACCAGTCATTGAAGTAACGGGTATATCCGTTGTTGCGCGTCTTGGACACCCTCCACTCGTCGAATGCCTCGTCCATCACCAGGAACCCCATCCGGTCGCAGAGGTCCAGCAAACCCGGCGCGGGTGGATTGTGGCTCATGCGGATGCCATTGCAACCCATCGCCTTGAGGACTTCCAGGCGCCTCTCCCACACCCGTTCCGGCACGGCCGCTCCCACCGAGCCGGCCTCGTGATGCACGCACACGCCGTTGATTTTCACGCGCTGGCCGTTCAGCACGAACCCCTTGTCCGCGTCGAAGACGGCCTCGCGGATTCCGATCGGCGTATCGTACACGTCCACGATGCCGCCCTGGTCCTGCACGGTGCTCCGGACGGTGTAGAGGTAGGGCGTTTCCACCGACCACAGGTTGGGCTTTTCCACCTTCATCACCTGCATGAATTCGTACTCGCCGTTCACCCCCACTTCCTGGCTGGCCTCGCCGGTTTGGATTACCTTGCCGTCCCGGTCCAGAATGCTGGTGGCCAGGGTGCATTTGGCGGCCGCTTTGCCTTCGTTCCCGACCCGGGTCTTCACCTGGACGCTGGCTGCCGCATCGGATACCTGCGGCGTGGTCACGAACGTTCCCCAGTGCGCGACGTGCACGTTGTTCGTGGTGAGCAGCCAGGTGTGCCGGTAGATGCCCGAGCCGGTATACCAGCGCGAGTTCGGCTGGTTGGAATTGTCCACCTTGACGGCAATCACGTTATCGCGGGCGCCGAAAACAAGGTGCGGCGTCATGTCGTACCGGAAGGTGATGTAGCCGAAGGGACGTTTGCCGAGATACTGGCCGTTGATCCACACCTCGCTGTTCTCAAACACGCCTTCGAATTCGATGAGGGATTTCTTGCCGCGGGAAGACTCGGGCAGGCGGAAGCGTTTCCGATACCATCCGATGCCCGCGGGCAGGCTCCCCTGGGCAGTCTCCTTCTCGCTGTAAGGTCCCTCGATGCTCCAGTCGTGAGGGAGGTCGAGATTTCTCCAGGAGGCGTCCGTGAACTCCGGCTGTTGCGCGCCGGGGGCGTCACCCTTGAAGAATTTCCAGCCGAAGTCGAAGCTGTCCCGGATTCGCGGCGCGGAGTTCTCGCCGGCCGATTGCGTCTGGGGGCTAGCGGTCCCCGCGGATTCCAGCGCCGAGGCCAGCGCTGCCGCACCGACTGCTTGGCTCAGCAGACGGCGCCGGCTCAGAGATTGGGTCGATTCGTTTTCGTGCTTCATGATGGTTGCCCTAACGTCGAGTATACTTGTCGAACACCGTGATCACTGACACGCCGGCTCGCCGGTTATGCGGGGCGATCAAAACCATGTAAACCCGCGCGCGCCGGGATCTGGTTTTCCCCGGTGGCTCGGCGGTACCATGTTACCGACGGATTACGGATGGGAGGTTCCATGACGGGCAACATTTCAAGCCAAGCGGGGGTGCTCGTTCTGCTCGCGGCATCCAGCCTGTTGGGTGCCGATCCGACGTTTCTGAGACGCTCCGTAGCGAGCATCGAGCCGCGGCCCGACGATCTGACAGCCAGTGCGAAGGTGGCTTCCTACAAGCCCATCTTCGGTGTGGGCGATGCCCAGGCCAATCAACTGAAGGGCATCGCCCGTTACGGCGAATTGACGGTGGGGCCGGACGGAACCAGCGCGGTGGTGAGCTATCCCGCCGAGGAGCAGATCTACTTCATCCTTGATGGCAACGGAACGCTGCTGTACGAGGACCAGAAGGTCCCGGTCAAGAAGAACGATTTCATGTACCTTCCGGTGGGGGTCAAGCACGGGATGGCCAGTGCATCCAGCCGGCCCGTACGGCTGCTGGTGATGGGATTCAAGATCCCGCTGGGCGCCAACGTTGCGCCGACAGCCAAACTGATGCTGGCCAATGCCGGCGATGTGCACCTTGTGCCCGTGCAGGGGCACGGACCTACCTCGCTATTCAAACTGCTGATGGGCACCACCGAGAGCACGCGCGACAAGCTCGCGGCGGCCAGCCAGATGGTGAGCCTTTTCATCATGGACTTCGCCCCCGGCGGCACCAACATTCCGCATCACCACGAGAGGGAGGAGGAGATCTATTACGTGCTCAGGGGCCGTGGCGACATGGTGGCGGGAGGCGGCGCCGACGGGAACGAGGGGCGGTATCCGGCCAAAGAGGGTGACGCCTACTTTATCCGATTGAACACGACGGTGGGGTTCTACAGCGGGTCGAAGGCGGGTGAGGATCACGACCTCATTCTGGCGGTGCGGTCGAGTTTTCCGTTTGCGGGGATGAGAAGATAGCGGAAGTATGCCAAAAACGATTGTCACTTTCGGTGAGATCATGTTGCGGCTCGCGCCGCCGGGGTTCGAGCGGTTCCTGCAAACGCCCCAATTCGTGGCCACTTTCGGCGGTGGCGAGGCCAACGTGGCCGTCGCGCTGGCGTCGTTCGGCCTGCCGTCGGTGTACGTAACCGTGCTGCCGGACAAGCATCCCATCGCGGACGCCGCCATCGGCGAGTTGCGGCGAATGGGCGTGGACACCTCCAAGATCGTGCGCGGCAAGGGGCGCGTGGGCATCTACTACCTCGAGGCCGGCGCCAACCAGCGTGCCTCGAAGGTGGTCTACGACCGCAGCCAGAGCGCCATCGCGCTGGCCCAGCCGGGCGATATCGACTGGGACCGCGTGTTCCAGGACGCGGGCTGGTTTCACATCACCGGCATCACGCCGGCCATCAGCGGCTCGGCCGCCGATCTGGCTCTCGAATCCGTGCGCCGGGCGCGGGAGAAAGGCCTCACGGTCTCCTGCGACCTCAACTATCGCAAGAACCTGTGGAAGTGGGGAAAGCCGGCCGTCGAGGTGATGCGCGAGCTGGTGAAATACGTGGACGTCGTCATTGCCAACGAAGAGGACGTGCAAATGACGCTGGGCATCCAGGCCGAAGTGGACGTGCACTCGGGCTCGCTCGACCGCGCGCAGTACCTGAAGCTGACGGGCAAGGTGCTGGAGGAATACCCCAACCTGAAGGCCATTGCCATCACGCTGCGGGAATCGAGGAGCGCCTCGCACAACGGCTGGTCGGCGTGCCTGAACGACCGCCAGGAATTCCTGGTGAGCCGCCACTACGAGATCACGCACATTGTGGACCGCGTGGGCGGCGGCGACAGCTTCGCCGGAGGCCTGATCTACGGTTTCCTGGAACTGGCGACGCACCAGGAGGCGCTCGAGTTCGCGGTGGCGGCGAGTTGCCTGAAGCACTCCGTTCCCGGCGACTTCAACCGCCTCACCGTGGACGAGGTGAACGCCCTGCTCAAGAGCGGCGGCTCGGGACGCGTGCAACGCTAAGACGGTTCGGCAGGGCACGACCTTTCTGGTGGGCGCGGCGGAGAGGCCCAGCCGCAGGATGCGTTCCTTCGCCCGAACCTCCTCCGCGCGGCGCATTCCATCTAGCAAGTGTTTCCGTGTGACGACGTGGCGCAGGCACTCGTGCCTGCCGCGTCGGCACTCATGCCGACGCTCCCCTCGACCCTGTGTCACAACCGCGCGCGCGTGTCGAGACGAGTCTGCGAGTGCCTGCGCCACATCGGGTAGCGGAGTGTGAGAAAGTCGGACTAGTACTGGGCCGGGCATCTCGTGATCGCCGTGTTGAAAGCCGCCAGAAAGGCTTCTGATAATATAGCTTATTATGCTATATTGAATTCAGGACATAGGAATGACTGCCGCGCAGTGGAAGACCGGACGTGAGAAAGCGGGCTTGACTCAGGTTGCGGCGGCGCGCTCGCTCGATGTGTCGCAGCCGTACCTGTCGCAACTCGAAACGGGATTGAGGGTGGCCAGCGCCGGCCTCGCGCGCAAGGCCGCAAAGCTCTATGAACTCCCGCCCACGGCGCTCCCCCTGCCCGAGCCGCTGCATGTTCGCGGGGTTCCACCCGATGAACTTCAGCGACAGCTCGCCTCTCTCGGTTACCCCGGCTTCGAGCACGTTCGTTTCAAAGCAGTAAGCAACCCCGTTGAAGTGGTGCTGAACGCCCTGGTGAAGCCGGACCTGGACACGCGCCTGGTTGAAGCCCTGCCCTGGGTCCTGAGCGCGTACACCGATCTGAATTGGGAATGGCTGCGCGACCGCGCCAAATGGAATAACGCCCAAAACCGTCTGGGCTATCTGGTGCATCTCGCGGAGCAAACCGCGCGCGCTTGGCCGGGGCGCCAAGGCGCGGTTCAAGTCTTGTCCCGATGGGAAAAGGAACTCGAAGAAGCCCGGCTCGCCCGTGAAGGAACGCTCTGCCGCGATTCCATGCCGGAGTCTGAGCGCACCTGGCTAAGGTCGAATCGTCCCGAAGCCGCAATCCATTGGAGCCTGCTGACCAGCCTCACAGCCGGGCAATTGCCGTATGCCGCACATTGAAGAGCCGGCGCAGCCGTGGCGATCCTTTTTCGCCGATGTGGACTCCCGCCTCAGCGAAGACGTTCAACTGCATTGCTGTGGGGGCTTCGTCGCAACTCAGATCTACGGGATTGCCCGCACCACCAGCGACGTGGATTTCCTCGGCGTTGTGCCGAACCTGCGGAACGATCTGATAGAGATCGGCGGCAAGGGGTCGGCCTTGCACCAAAAGCACAAAGTCTACCTGGACGCTGTCACCGTCGCCACGCCGCCCGAGAATTACGAGGAACGACTCGTGCCCATGTTCCCCGGTGCATGGCGTCGCCTGAGGCTCTTCGCGCTTGAGGCCCATGATTTGGCTCTTTCCAAGCTGGAGCGGAATATGGAACGCGATCGTGACGACGTGCAGCAACTCGCACGTGCGGGCCACCTGAGAGCGGATATTCTGAGAGAGCGCTACTTCGCCGAACTTCGTCCGAACCTCTTGGCTCACGAAGGCCGGCACGACTTGACGCTCCGATTGTGGCTTGAGTCTTATTGGCCGGTGTGATCCTCAAAGCCGCTCCCCAGCATTGGACCGGTCGTTGACTGGACCGCGTGGGCGGCGGCGACAGCTTCGCCGGGGGGCTGATTTACGGTTTCCTGGAACTGGCGACGCACCAGGAGGCGCTCGAGTTCGCGGTGGCGGCGAATTGCCTGAAGCATTCCGTTCCCGGCGACTTCAACCGCCTCAGGCTCGGCGTCTCGCCCTCGACGCCATCCTGCACCACCGCGCGCAACCGGTAGCCGCCAGCCGGACTCTCAGTTTGCGATAGCGCCCGGTGGCCGCCGCGTCGTTTCAGCACTCGGCGCCGAAGTCTTTCTCGAACGCCTCCGCCAGCGCGGCGCCCCAGTTGTTCTTGGGCTTCATCAGGCCGGCAAAGAAACGCAGCACCGGCGGCTCCTCGTAGAACTCGAGCCCGCCGATCAGCTTGCGGTGGCGGTAGAGCCATTCCATGCGGTCGGCCACGTACTGGAAGTGCGACATGGTGAACACGCGCCGAGGAACGGCCAGGCGCAGCAGTTCCATGTCCGCCGGCACGTCGTTGCCTTGCGCGTCCCGATCCATGGAAACCGAGCCGCGCTCCATGCCGCGGGTGCCCGAAGCGATGTACGCCGCGGCGGCCAGGGCGCCGGCCGGGTACTCCGACTGCGGCACGTGATCGATGAACCGCATGGCGTCGACGTGGCAGGCCAGCCCTCCGGGCGGCGTGACCACCGGCACTCCCTTCTCGAGCAGCAGACCCACAAAATACTTGATGGCGTCCGCCGACGAGCCGGCCACTTCCAGGTCGGTCATCTCGCGCATCCCCACCGCCATGGCTTCGATTTCTTTCGACGACATGCCGCCGTAGGTGAAGAACCCTTCGTAGACCGGCAGCCAGGGGCGAATGGCTTCGTCGAGGTCCTTGCGGTTGGTGGCGATCAGGCCGCCGCGCACGCTGCAGCTCTTGCGGCCCGACAGGTAGCACAGGTCCGCCACGCCCATCATTTCCAGGATGATGTCGCGAATCGAGGCATTCTCATAACCCGGCTCGCGCTGGCGGATGAAGTAGGCGTTCTCGGAAATCAGGCTGCCGTCCAGCACCAGGAAGATCCCCAGCGGCTCGATCAGCGCCTTCACCTGCTTCAGGTTTTCGAGCGAGAACGGCTGGCCGCCGATGAGGTTGGTGGTGGCCTCCATGCGCACGAACGACACGTTTTTCGCTCCGGCTTTCTCAATGGCGGCGCGCAGGCGTCCCAGGTCCATGTTCCCCTTGAAGGGGCACGAGCTCTGGGCATTCAGCGCCTCCGGGGTGTAGAGCTCCAGCACCTTGCCGCCGGCCAGGTCGAAATGCGCCTTGGTGGTGGTGAAGTGGTAGTTCATGGGCACAATATGGCCGGGCTTCACGAACGTCTTGGCCAGCAGGTGCTCGGCGGCGCGGCCCTGGTGCGTGGGCAGCACGTACTTGTAGCCGAAGATTTCTTGCACCGCGTCCGCCAGCTTGTAGAAGCTCTCCGATCCGGCGTACGCGTCGTCGGACTGCATCATGGCCGCCAGTTGGTTGTCCGACATGGCGTTGGTGCCGCTGTCCGTCAGCATGTCCAGGAAGATGTCGCGGCTGCGCAGCATAAAGGTGTTGTACCCCGCCGCTTCCATGGCCTTCAGGCGTTCGCGCGCCGGCGCCAGCCGCACTTTCTGCACGATGCGCACCTTGTGCATTTCAATCGGGATTTCCGTTCCATTAGATAAACGTATACTCATGGCTGNNGGACATGGGAGTGGGCACTCCATACAAAATAGAGGGTAGCATTATGGGGCGGCGGGTGGAAGGGCGAGAGCTTCCACGGCGGCGCGCGGCGAAGTGGCTTATACTCGAAGGTGCTCCGGTTGCTTCCGGATTCCGCTGCGACCGCCGGGTTCCGCGGCAAGAAAGGATTGTCGAAGGATCCGTTATGAAAGTTTATCTCTACATGTTCACGATATTCCTCGGAGCTGTCTTGACAGTTCATCTGGCGATGAATGGCAAGGTCGGCAGCGTGATCAATAATGCCCGTGTGGCCAATGCGGTGTTTTGGTGCGTCGGCGCGCTCGGCGCCGTGCTCATTGGCCTGACCGGTTGGGAGAGCGGCGCCTTGCAGCCCTTGAAACAGGTCCATCCCCTCCTGTTGACGGCGGGCATTCTGGGGGCTTCCCTGGTGTTTGCCATTGCCTGGATGATTCCCCAGGTTGGGGCGGGAACCGTCATGATCAACCTGCTCGCCGGCGAGGTGATCGGGGGTCTGATCCTGTCGCATTTTGGCTGGTTAGGCTCACCTGTGCAGCCCATCACACTGACCAGGGCACTGGGGGTGTTGGTTATGATTGGGGGCGTGGCCCTGGCAACTTTCACTAAGTGACCCGGCCGATACACGCGCCACCGAGAAGGGCCCCCCCAGAAGCCGGAAGCGGTCCCCAAAGAAACCCCCAAAGTAGCGAGAATTGGCCGAATTCAATAACCCGTAAGTGCTTTGTTTTGTGGTGAGCGCGGTAGGAATCGAACCTACAACCTACTGATTAAGAGTCAGTTGCTCTGCCAATTGAGCTACGCGCCCGCTCTCGAGGTCGGCTGGAAGCTGGCGCAGCTCAAGCTACGCCAAGAGCCGATTATACCATCGCGCGGGGGAATGTCACGATGCGTTTTTCGGCCGCTCCTCCGGCAGGGCCGCCGCCACGATCTGCGCGATATCCAGCAGCTTCGGCGGCGCTGGCGTCAGCGCGCCCAGCGCGTCGCGGAACATCGACTGGCAGAACGGACAGGCGGTGGCAATCGTGTGCGCGCCCGTGGCCACCAGCTCTTGGGCGCGCTCCACGTTGATGCGCTTGCCCTTCTCCTCGCCCAGGAACATCTGGCCGCCGCCGGCGCCGCAACAGAAGGAGCGCTCGCGCGCGCGGCGCGGCTCCACCACTTCAGCGAAGGGCGCGACGACCTGGCGCGGCTGCTCGTATACGCCGCGGTAACGGCCCAAGTAGCAGGGGTCGTGGAAGACCACTCTGGGATCCGGCCCCCGGCCCCCGGCCCCTGGCCCCCGCTCCCGTCCGACCGGTAGCCGGGCCAACAGCTCGCTGTGATGCTCGATCTCGAACGTGGCGCCGTACTCCCGCCAATCCGTGCCGATGGTGCGCACGCAATGCGGGCAGATGGAAACCATCTTGACGGACCCGGAGGGCCCCCCGGCCCCGCGCAGGGTCTCGATATTCGCTTCGGCGAGCTCGGCGGCGGCCAGGTCGTTGCCCAGGCGGCGGGCCGGGTCGCCGGTGCACTTCTCCTTGCGCAACACGCCGAACGTCACGCCCGCGTGGCGCAGGACGCGCGCCAGGGCAAGCACCGTCTCGCGGCCTTGCGGGTCGTATGCGCCCATGCAGCCGAGCCACAGGCAATACGCCTGCGTGCCGTCGTAAATCGGCAGCCCATTCTTCTCGATGAAACTCTGCCGCTCGCCCGCGGGGAAGCCCAGGGCGTTGCCGTTCCGCTCCAGGTTCAGGAACAGCCGGGCGCCGTGCTGGTCCTCCCACTGGCCGGTATTCACGGCGGCGCGCCGCAGTCCCACGATCACCGGCAGGTGCTGGATGCCCACCGGACACTGAAACTCGCAGGCGCCGCAGGTAGTGCACTGAAAGACGGCCTCTTCGGAAATGTGCTGGCCCAGCAGCGCGGCTTCCCCGGCCGGTCCGAATTGGTCGAGGTAGCGGCGCAGGCCGAGAATGATTTCCTTGGGGTTGAGAACCTTCCCCGTGGTGAAGGTGGGGCAATGCTCGGTGCAGCGGCCGCACTCCACGCAGGTGTAGGCCTGCAGGGCGTCGATGCGGGTGATGTCCTTGCCGGCGCCGAAGCCAAAATCCTCGTCGCCCGCTAGCGGCGGAATACGGCTGAAGCCGGCGCGCCGCAGAAACACCGTCACGGGGCTGAGCGCCAGGTGCAGGTGTTTGGTGTGGGGAATCAGCGGGAGGAATATGGCCAGCGCCAGCGTGTGCGCCCACCAGTTGGCCTTGCCCGCGAGCGTGACTGGCGGGAGCCACAGGCCGCCGAGGTAGGTCGCCATGAGCAGGAAAATCAAGAACGCGATCACGCCCGATTCCGGCGACAACTCCCCCAGCCACACAGGGCGCACGAAGAAGCGGCGGATGAACAGGCTCGAGATGGCCACCGCCACAGCCACGGCCCACACCGCGACAAACCCGAGATAGAACCTTCCAAAGGCGGTTTCACCGGAGAGAAAGCGCGCGCCGAACGCGGACGCGAAGTGATTGAGGGTGACCAGCGCGAAGGCGCAGAAACCCCAGAAGACGAAGGCGTGGGCCAGCCCGGGCAGGGGCCGCTGCCCGATCACCTTGCCTTGCGCCACCACCTCCCAAAGAAACTGACGGATGCGCGGGCCCAGCGGCGCGACCTCGAAATCGGGGGTGGCGCGCGCTCCGCGGATGGCGCCGAGCACCTTGCGGAATCGCAGCCAGAACAGCGCCAGAGACGCGGCCATCAGCGCGATCAGGGCGGACCGTTCGATCCACGACGCGTCGGTCATATCAGCTAGAATAGGGCTTTTCGGAGGATACTTGCGCATCGTCGTCTCAGGCGCCGCGGGGTTTATCGGATCGCACATGTGCGACCGTCTGCTGGCGGATGGCCATAGCGTGGTGGCGCTCGATAATTTTCTGACCGGGAACCGCCGCAACCTGGCGCATCTCGAAGGCGAGCCGCGGTTCGGTTTTATCGAGCGGGACATCACCCAGCCGTTCTCGATCGAGGGTCCCGTCGATGGTGTGCTGCACATGGCTTCTCCGGCCAGTCCCAAGGACTATCTGGAGCATCCCGTCGAAACGCTGGACGCGGGATCGATCGGGACGCGCCGCATGTTGGAGTTGGCTCGCGAAAAACGCGCGCGATTCCTGGTGACCTCCACGTCGGAATGTTACGGCGACCCGCTGGTCCATCCGCAGGTCGAGACCTACTGGGGGAACGTGAACCCGGTGGGGCCGCGCTCCTGCTACGACGAAAGCAAGCGTTTCGCCGAAGCCCTCACCATGGCGTATCACCGCAAGCACGGCGTGTGGACGAACATCGCGCGCATCTTCAATACTTACGGCCCGCGCATGAAGCTGGACGACGGCCGCGTGGTGCCCGCGTTTCTGGACCAGGCCCTGCGCGGCCAGCCGCTCACCGTCTTTGGCGACGGCTCGCAAACGCGCAGCTTCTGCTACGTGAGCGACATGGTGGAGGGGCTGTGCCGGCTGATGCTCTCCCAGGAACGCTACCCGGTGAACCTGGGGAATCCGAGCGAGATGACGATTCTGGAATTCGCCGAACGCATCCGCCGCATTACCGGGAGCCAGTCGGAGATCGTGTTCCAACCGCTGCCCGAGGACGACCCCAAGCGGCGCTGCCCGGATATCGGCCAGGCGCGCGCGATACTCGGGTGGGAGCCGCGCGTGGGACTGGAAGAGGGATTGCGCCTCACGGTGGAGTATTTCCGTAGGACAGACGATCGCCTTTTGTCGTCTGTCAACCGGCCGTTATTTGGCGAGGATTGACCGGCCACACAACCCGATGGTCCGCCCCACGTGGGTTTCTCCGGTACACTGGTGGGTAGTGCCCGGGTGGCGAAACAGGCAGACGCAAAGGACTTAAAATCCTTTTCCCGGCAACGGGAGTGCGGGTTCGATTCCCGCCCCGGGCACCAGGCAGAGCAGTTTACCAATCCCCCTCCACGCAGTTAGAATGTGTGCAGCAGCCGCTGGAAGGCCAAGTGGTACCGGCGGATGCCTGCCGTTTGGGCGTCTCGCCGGGCGCGATGCTGGATAAGAAACCTGGAAGGAGTCGTCTATGCTTCGAAGATGTTTCCTAAGGTCGCTGGCCGCGGCTCCGGCTGCCGGCCTGGTGAATGTCCCGCTCGTACTGACACGAGAGGCGATGGCGCAGCAGCGGGGCGGCGGCATGGGCATGGCTGCGGCCGATCCCTTCAAGCCCACCGANNCGACGGGGCACTGGTGGGACGATGCCAACACCGACCAAAAAGTCGTGCACCGCATGACTTCCCGGATGCTCCAGGACCTGACGGGCCGGAAGAACGACAGGCAGGCATGGGACGCCCTGTTCCGGAGCTTCAATGAGACGCGCAAGCTGGGGAATTCCGGATACCGTCCCGGGGAGAAGATCGCAATCAAAATCAACTGCAACCAGGACCGGACCCCCGAGTGGGGCGTGGCGGCGGCCATGCCAGCGGGCGGGCGGCGCGGCGGCATGCGTCCCAGAGGACCGCTGAATGGTCTGCCAAGCCCTCACGCCGTCGTGGCCCTGGTGACGCAACTGATCGAAGCGGGCGGGGTGCGGGGCGAGGATATCATCCTCTACGACGTTGCGGTTGGGCGCAATATCGGGCAACCCATCTACACCAGGATCAGGGCGAATTCCAACGCTCAGTTCCAGGCGGTGAAGTTCCTGGTGGGCGCCGACCTCAACCTGGGCGGGCGGATCTTCGCCACGCCCGACATGGCCAACCCGATTCAATTCTCCCAAGCGGGTGTGCCCGTGGCCTACCTGGCTGAGCAGGTGACCGCCGCCAGGTACATGATCGACATGGCGCTGCTGCGGCCGCACGGAATGGCCGGCGTGACGCTGATCGGTAAGAACCACTTCGGCTCGGTCCATTTTCCGAACGACGGCGGCTGGGTGCCAGAGGCGCTGCACAATTACGTGATGCGCAATTCGCCCATGGGTTCCTACAACGCCCTGGTGGACCTGATGGGGCACCGGCACCTGGGCGGCAAGACTATGCTCTACATGCTGGACGGCCTGTATACCGCCGAGCACAATGAAGGCAACGTCTTCAAGTGGGCCTCCTTCGGCGACCACTGGGCTTCCAGCCTGCTGATGTCGCAGGACCCCGTGGCGATCGACTCCGTGGGGCTGGACATCCTGAGGAACGAGCCGCGCGCGACCCAGGTCCGGGGCAACGTGGACAACTACCTGCACGAAGCGTCGCAGGCCAACAAGCCCCCGTCCGGGACGGTGTACAATCCCGACAAGAGCGGCGTGCTGGTCAGTCTCGGCGTGCACGAGCACTGGAACAACTCGACCGGCAAGAAGTATTCGCGCAACCTGGGCCGGAAGCAAGGCATCGAGCTGATCGTCGCGGGCTAACCGCGCCGGCCGGCGCTACTTGAAAGCCGGCCTGGTATCCGAATCCAGAATGTCGCGCACTTTTTGCGCCAGCTCGACCGGCGCAAACGGCTTTCTGAGGAAGGCAGTTCCCTTCTCGACGCCCTCCTTCAAGATGACATCCTGCGTGTGGCCGGACAGGAACACGACTTTCATGCCGGGCCGCAGCTTGAGGGCGCCTTGGGCCAGCTCGCGTCCGCCCAGTTCCGGCATCACCACATCGGTCACAAGCAGATCGATGGGGCCCGGGTGGACTTCGCACAATGCCAGACCTTCGCGTCCGTTGCGGGCGTCGAGGACCACGTACCCGCTGGCCTCTAGAACCACTCGGGCAAGCTTGCGGACTGCGTCTTCATCCTCCACCACGAGGATGATTTCGGAGCCCTTGGGCGCTTTCGCGAGGCCTCCGGCCGGCCCCCCTCCGCTGTCCGGCGCTTCGACCGCCGGCAGGAAGATCTTGAAGCTGGTTCCCCGACCCGGTTCGGACTGGCAACGAATCGCGCCGCCGCTTTGCTCGACGATTCCCAGAACGGTGGCCAGCCCCAGGCCGGTTCCTTTGCCGGTCTCTTTGGTCGTGAAGAACGGCTCGAAGATGTGGGCCTGCATTTCCGCGTCCATGCCGACCCCGGTGTCGCGCACGGCCAGCATCGCGTAGCGGCCCGGCGCCAGGTCTTGCGCGGAGGCATCGACCTCCGGGAGGGTCACATTGGCCGTTTCAATGGCCAGCGTACCGCCGTCCGGCATGGCATCTCTGGCGTTCAAAGAAAGGTTCATGATGGCGCGGCCGATTTCGCCGGGGTCGGCCCTCACTGGCCAGAGGCCGGACGCGCAATTGACAACCACCTGGATCCGCTCGCCGACCAGACGGCGCAGCATTCTCTCGAAGTCCCCGACGATGACGTTCAGGTCCAGCACCTTGGGTTGCAGCACCTGCCGCCGGCTGAAGGCGAGCAACTGTTGGGTGAGTGAAGCCGCCCTCTCGCCGGCGGTCTTGATTTCAAGCACCTGCTGGATGGCGGGCGGGTTGTCGGCCAGCGTATCCTGAAGCAGGTCGCTGTAGCCGATGATGGCCGTGAGCAGGTTATTGAAGTCGTGAGCGATGCCCCCGGCCAGCCTGCCGACGGCCTCCATTTTCTGGGACTGGCGAAGATGCTCCTCGCTTCTGCGGAGGGCATTCTGGGCCAGCCTGCTCTCGGTAATGTCGTCCACCGCCAGCAGGATCATGCTGAGATGATGGATGCGGCAGCCGCCCAACACCAGGATCCTGTGCCCCACAGTTGGAAAATCCCGCTCGACTTCGAAGTCCGGGAACGAGGTCCCGCCCTGTAGCAGACCGTCGAGCGAATCCCGCAACTGGGGAAGGTCCCAACTGCCGCGTGAGAGCGAATAGACCAGCTCGCCCTCGCCTTCCGGCGCCGGCACTTGAAACGTCCGGCAGAAGGCCTGGTTGGCCATCCTGATTCGCAACTGGGTATCCAACACCAGCAAGGGCTGCCGAACGGTTTCGACGATGGACATGGCGAAGTCGCGCGCCTGCGTCAGCACCGCGTTCTTGGCCTCCAGCTCGTCGTTGACCGAGATCAGTTCTTCGTTGGTGGATTGCAGCTCTTCCTTGGCGGTCTCCAGTTCCTCGTTGAGGCTTTGCAGNNCCAGTTGCCGTTTCAGCCTCGAGATCTGGCGGTCCCGGAGATCGCCTTTGGGAGGCGCATCCGGCGGTTCGGTCTGGCGTCCCGCGGCGCCCGGCACGGGCGCGTCGCGGCTTGAACCTGGGGCGGCCGCCTGAAGCCCGTGCGGCTTCCTCGCCGTTTCCCGATTGGCATAGATTCGGTGCTCGCGGTCCACCACCGAAAACAGGTCGCCGGGCGCCCCCGCTTCGGATGCGCCCAACATGAGAAACCCAGTTGGCTTGAGCGCGTAATGGAACAGCCTGATGATGTTCTTCTGCACGCTTCCCAGGTAGATCAGCACGTTGCGGCAACTGATCAAATCCAGCCTCGAAAACGGCGGGTCGTCGATCAGATTATGCCTGGTGAAGACGCACATCTCACGCAGGTTCTTGCCGACCTGATAGCCGCCTTCGATCTTTGTGAAATAGCGGTTCAGGCGTTCCTGGGTCAGGTCCGCCGCAATGTTGTCGAGGTACCTGCCGCCGCGGGCCTTTTCGATTGCCGGCAGGCATATATCGGAGCCGAAGATCTGCACCGGAAAGGCGGCGCCCGTTTCGTCCAGGTACTCCTGTAACGATATGGCAATCGAGAAAGCCTCTTCTCCGGTGGCGCAGCCCGCCACCCAGACGCGGATCGCTGCGTTCGCGGGCCGGGCCTGGACGATGCGCGGAAAGACGACTTTCTTCAAGCTCTCGAACGATCGCGGACCGCGGAAGAACCTGGTCACGGCAATCAGCAAATCCCGCTNNGCAGAAGGGCCAGGATGGCGCCGAACCGCTCTTGGTCGCCGGCCGGCGCTCGCTCCTCTACCGCGGATGCGGCATCCGCAACATAAGGGTGCCGGCCAATTCTCACCAGCTCCGCGGCAATGCCTTTGGGCGGCAGCACGAAATCCACGCAGCCGGTGGCCGCGGCGGCCTGCGGCATGGCGGCGAACTCCGCGGTGGCCCGATCCTGCGCAAATGTCACGCCGCCCGCGGCTTTGATGGCCTCGATTCCCGCCGAGCCGTCCGAACCCGCACCGGAGAGGATCACGCCGATGGCCCCGCTTCCGCACTCGTCGGCGAGCGACCGCAGGAACCCGTCGATGGGCATGTGGAATCCCGGCGTTTGCGTGCGGGGAGACAGTCGCAGCGCCCCCTGTGCCATGGTCAGATCGGCGTTCGCCGGGATGACGTATACATGGTTGGCCTCCACCGGCATTCCGTCGGCCGCCTCACTAACCGGCATGGCGGTAGCTCGCGCCAGGATCTCGGCCAGCATGCTGTGGCGCTTGGGATCGAGATGTGGAATGAATACGATGGCCAAGCCGGTGTCGGCGGGCAAATCGGCGAGCAGAAGTTTGAAAACTTCCAACCCGCCCGCGGAGGCCCCAATCCCGGCCACCGGAATGACCGGCCGGGGCGGTACGTCCTGTCGGGGCGCCTCGCCGGTGAGCCGCTGGCCTTCGTCCATAACGCCCTCCCTTCCAATCGCGGAGCATTACAAATGCCAGTATACGCTTTCAATGTGCTAATTCATATATTTAATTTGATTCGAATAAGAAATAAAAAGGGGGCGGCAGTTGCGACTGCCGCCCCCCATTCCGAATCGCCGACAACCGCTCTCTAACGTTCGCGGCTCCGATGTGCTTTCAGAGCCGCGAACGTTAGAGAGCGGTTGGACCGTTTATTCTCCGCCTGACCTGCTTACCAGCGTTTGTTCTGCCGCTGGCCGCCGCCGTTGCCGCGGTATCCACCGCCGCCGCCGCGATCCTCTTTCGGCCGGGCTTCGTTGATATTCAGCGCCCTGCCGTCGAGTTCCCTGCCATTCAAAGCGGCAATAGCGCGCTCCGCTTCGTCATCCGAACTCATTTCCACGAACCCAAAGCCTCTGGCCCGCCCGGTTTCCCGGTCTGTCACGACGCTCACACGATCAACCGTGCCGTACGCCTCAAACATGGATCGAACCGCATCCTCGGTAGCACCGAAGCTGAGATTTCCTACGAAAATATTCTTCACTTAAGTCTTCTTTCTGAAATTTGCAGAGCAGCGAATCGCGGGCAGGCTAGGACGGTTGTGCCGGGCTAAGAGATGCTCGAATTAGCGGAACTGTCAAACTACATCCATATGATCGCACAAGAGGGGCCGGCGATTCAACGATCCCGTCTTGGTGGGGCACGCTTTTAGCCTGCCCTTTGATTTCGCTTATTGCGCCTCTTTGACACAGCGAAAGCCCAAGGTGCCGGCGCGGTCTTTGGAAGGGGCCATCAGCAGGTACTTCCCATGTTCATCGAGTTTGTAGGCGGAGGGGAAATACCATCGCGATCCCGACGGGCGATAGTAGCCGCCGCCGCGCAGCGTGGCCGCGCGCGTGTGTTCATCCTGGAATTCGTCCGTCCATTGCCAGATGTTTCCAGTCAGATCCATCACGCCGAACGGGCTCGCTCCTTTGGGGAACGCATCCACGGGCGCGGGCCCGCCGAGATCCCGCCCATGCTCCTGTTGGGGAGCGCACTCGTCGCACCAGGCGCCGCCCCACGGGTACACCCGGCCGTCCAGGCCCTGGGCGGCATACTGCCATTCCCATTCGTGCGGCAGCCGCTTGCCGGCCCACCGGGCGTAGGCGCGCGCATCTTCCAACGATACCCAGGTGACGGGCCTGTTCTCCCAGCCGGCGGGATACTTGCCGCCCCTCCAATCCTTGAGGAAACTGTGATCGTCCGCGGGATGGTAGTTGGCCGCCTCGAGGAAATCCGCAAACTGCCGGTTGGTCACGGGGTACTTGTCGATATAGAACGCCGGAATGGAAAGCGTCTGCGCGTGGTAGCGCCGCGGCGAATCTTCACCGGGATACTGCACGTCCACTCCGATGTCATCCCCGCCCTCGATCTCGATGCCGTGCACCTCGAAGCGGAAGTCCGCTGTAGCGGGTATCCGGATCATGCCTTCGGGCGTCTGGGATGCCGGCGCGGTGCGCTCGACGGGCACGATTTGCTGCGGCAGAAAACGCCAGACCTTCGGAAAAGAAGAGAGCGGCCGGGCGTTCAGCGCGCGCATCTCGTCCAGAAACGCGGTCAGCCCCGAATCGGCCGGCTCCGGCTGCGCCAGCACCGCTCCGTAACCCGATGCCTCCATGAGGAACGACAGCACCATGCCGCCCGGCCCAGAGGGCACCCCTGCCGCGGGCTTCAACTCCACCCCGTGCCAAAGGTCGAAGTAGTGCATCCCGGAGAGCGCCGGAAGCCCCAGTTGCGGGCCGTCGATGTTATACACCGTACGGTTCACGATGGTCCACAAAGTCCGTCCGTTCAGAGGAAACTTGCTGGCAAAAACTCCGTACGGAATCGTGGGCGTGTGAGGTTCCCAGCCTGGGCTTACGAGATACTTCGCAAAACGCCGCTCTACTTTGGCCACGCGGCGGACAGCTTCGGCGTCGCGCTCGGTGATGCCGTTCCAGATGCCCCAGATGTTCTCCCACGTTTCATAACCAACCCCGTTGAAGAAGGCGGATTGCAGATTGTCGGTCTTGTCTTTGTTCCAGCGGTCGCACACATTCACCATGTGCCGCGTTTCCAGCCATTTTCCGCGGCTGACCATGGGGATGAAAGGGTACTTCCAGTAGCCCCAGCTCATGCCGTCCCAGTTCAGCATCTCGTCGCTCTCGGAATAGCCCTCGGGTTCGAAGACCAGGGGATGGCCGGTGGCGTCGGAAGCGGTCCGATAACTTCGCGGCACGCCGCCGAAGGTGTCGCCGTTCACGCCGTCGGCGCCGGTCTCCTTCATCAGGGCGGCGAGGGTCTCGGGGAACCCCAGAGGCTCCCGACGGGACCCCACATCCCAGGGCATATGCGGGAACAACACGCGGACGCCGCGCCGGTGAAACTCCGCCACCATCTCCCGCAGCCCCGCGGTCCCGCCCGGCATGTCGCGCAGCAGGTCGAACTGGTTACGGTTGTCGATTCCGATGTTGGGGTAGACGGGCCAAAGCAGAACGCTGTCGATTCCGCCGTAGCGCTGGTCGAGGTCCGCCAGGAACCGATCCACCGTGTAGCGCCGGGCGGCGGGGTCGTAAAAGTAGCGGTCTTCGACCATGGACTGAGGTTGCATGAAGCTGCTTTGCGCCCACTCGAACTCGGGCCGATCGTAGATCGCGCCGCTCAGCCCCGCGCGGATGCGGCGTTCCTCGCGATACTGCTTCATTTCTTTCAGCCAGTCCGCGGTGTCGGTCTTGGCCGGCGGGCCGGGAAACTGCTCTCCCTGCGGAGGGTACCTGGTGTCCTGCGCCGGCAGGAACGAAGAACAGCACAGCGCCACCGCCGCGGCTGCCGCCAGCCATAGGAATCTAATCGCCAATCTACACCACGCCCAGAGCTTTAGCCGCTTTGCGCACGTCGGCCGGCTCGACCGAGATGAGCGCGCCGAAGCGGCCCGCGCCGGCGCGCAGCGCATGCAGCGTGGTCACGTTGATGCCCGCTTCCGCCAGTTTGCACATCAACTCGGCCACTGCGCCCGGACGGTCTTCTCCGTTCACCAGAAACGCCTTCTGCTTCTTGCCCAGGGCCACGGCGGCCTTCTTGCCTGCGGCGCCGACTCCCGGCGTCTTCTCGTCCAGAACCAAGATGATCTCGGCGGTCCGGGCCGTCTTCCGATACCCCAGGCAGCCCAGCAGGTTCACTCCCGCGTCTTGGAAAGCCGTCAAGATCCGGGCGCCTTCCCCGGCCTTGTGGGGTATTGCCGCTACGTAATACGCAACTCGTGAAATCTCGTCAGCCATTGTCGTTCTCCTCCCACTAGCTTACGCCAAGGCAAAAGGCAGGACACATGTTTCCTCTCAATTCGGGTTCATCGGGGTCGGGCGCGGCGCCGTCGAGCAACTGGCGGCCCCACCTCGCGGAAGATGAGCGATGATTGGGATTGTTGAGGCTGCTTGTCATCATTGGACTGCTCCTGTTCTTTGGGGCGAAACTCTTACCCCGTTTGGGCTCATGGCTCGGCGGCCGGTCGAGGAAGCCCTTCCGGCAGGCGAAGTGGATGTGGAGTTGGTTCGCCGGAACCGAAGCCGAAGCGATTCAGGCTGAGTACGAATACGGACGCGAGTGTGCCCGGCAGTTCGCCGCGCAGTTCTCAGGCAAAGCCCCGCGCGAGAAGCAGGAAGTGGTGGCGGCAGTTGGGTCCAGACTGGCGGATGCCGTGAAGGACCGCCGCCGCGAGTTTCACTTCAGCCTGGTCCGCACCAACGTATCGAATGCCTATGCGCTGCCGGGCGGCTTCGTCTTCATCACCGAGCCGCTGCTCGACCTGTGCGCGCCAGACCGGGACGAGCTGGCCTTTCTCCTCGGGCACGAAATGGGGCACGTCTTGCGCGGCCATGCCAAAAGCCAGCTCACGGCCCGCACGTTCCTGCATGCGGTGACGGCGCGGCTCTCGGGTGCGGGCCTGATGCTTCGGCAACTGCTCAATCAAGGGTATTCGAGGGAACTGGAACTGGAGGCGGATCGGGAAGGCGCCCGCCTCGCGGCCGCCGCGGGTTTCGATCCCCGGGCCGCGGCGCGCGCCCTGCGCCGGTTGGCGCGGGTATCGAGCGGCAATGCCGGATTGATGGAGTACTTTTCGTCCCACCCCCCGTTGGCCGAGCGGGTTCAGAAGCTGGAGCGGGGTTGCTGAACTGACGGCATGCTGCGAAACATTCCAGCGAGCATCCAGCGGCCAGCGTTCGACCTCGCGCGGACCGGCTATATTTGAATTGTGAACGAAACGTGGCGGCGCACGCTGGCGGTTGGGCTCGCCTTCGTGGTGGCGATCACGGGCACTTTCGTCTTCGCCTATAGGGCCGGCCGGCAAGTGCGGCATATCCGCGCGGTAAATGAGCCCATCCGTGCCTGGATGTCGGTCCCATTTATCGCCCATGCCCACCACCTCCCCGCCAACGTGCTGTTTCAAGCCATTGGGGTCGAGCCGCGGGAGCCGCCCGATCGGCGGTCCGTTCGCCGCATCGCTCAAGACTTGCACCGCCCCGTTCCGGATCTGATCTCCCAACTGCAGCGCGCCATCGATGCCGCCGCGCAACCACCCGGCGGCCACCCGCGATGAACGAGCAGCTTCTCGCGGCGGTTTCACAGTACGGCGCGCCGGCCCTTTTCGGAATCGTGACCATTGCGGCCATCGGAGTGCCGCTGCCCATCACGCTCCTGCTGATAGTCGCGGGCTCCATGATTTCGCAGGGCGCCATGAACCTGTGGTGGGCCATTGGCGCGGCCGGCGCCGGTTCCATCCTCGGCGATCAGGCCGGCTACGCCATCGGCCGATGGGGAGGGCCGACTGTCGCCGCCAGGATCGGCGGCCTGTTCGGAAAGCGCGCCAGCCTGCCGGCCATGGAAGCCAAAGCCAAAGCCTGGGGCGGCCCCGGCATCTATATCACTCGTTGGGCGCTCAGTGCTCTGGGACCCTGGATCAATCTGGTCAGCGGCACGGCCGGCTACCCGTGGCATCGATTCCTCTTCTGGGACGCGCTCGGTGAGCTCACGGGCGCGGCCCTCTATATCGGGTTGGGGCGGTTCTTCAGCGATCGCGTGATGGCACTGTACGCCGTTCTGGGCGACCTGACCTGGGCGATTGCGGCGCTGCTGGCGGCCGTCATTCTCGGATGGCAACTGGTGGCGCATCTGCGCCGGGCTCGAGTCCAGTAAGGCCGGCGTACCGCTTGAAGCAGTACAATCGGGTTGTGAATCGCCGCAACTTTCTCCTCTCGGCCGGCGCCCTGGCGGGCTTGCCCGCCCTGCCGCAATCCACAGCGGATCGGCCGGCCAACGCCGTCCGCAGCATCCAGCGCCTCTTCACCAGCGAGGTCGAAGACAAGCCCTGGTTCTACGACCGCGAGATGTGGCCGCGTTACCTCGCCATGCTGGCGGAAAACCGTTTCAACCGCTTCAACCTCAGCTTCGGCATCGGCTACGACTTCCTGCGCGACGTCACCGACGCCTACTTCCTCTTCGCCTACCCCTTCTTCCTCTCTGTCCCCGGCCACAACGTCCGCGCTCGGAACCTGCCGGACGCCGAGCGCGAGCGCAATCTCGAAACGCTGCGCTTCATCGGCGAGCAGACCGCCGCCCACGGCCTCGAATTTCAGTTAGGCCTCTGGATGCACGGCTACCAGTGGGAGAACAGCCCGCATGCGAACTACACCATCGAGGGACTCGACGCCGGGAACCACGGCCCGTATTGCCGCGACGCGCTGGCCGCTCTGCTCCGCGCCTGCCCCGCCATCACCGGCGTTACCTTCCGCATCCACGGCGAAAGCGGCGTCGCCGAAGGCAGCTACCCGTTCTGGACCGCCGTCTTCGAGGGCGTGAAGCGCTGCGGCCGCAAGGTCGAGATCGACCTGCACGCCAAGGGCATCGATCAGGGCATGATCGACATCGCGTTGGCCACGGGCATGCCCGTCAAGGTGTCGCCGAAGTTCTGGGCCGAGCACATGGGAATGCCGTACCACCAAGCCGGCATCCGCGACCAGGAAATGCCCCAGGCCGGCCACCACGACAGCGGTCTCATGGCGCTGAGCGCCGGCTCCCGCAGCTTTACCCGCTACGGCTACGCCGACCTGATGCGCGAGGACCGCCGCTACGACATTCTCTGGCGCATCTGGCCCGGCACCCAGCGCCTGCTGCTGTGGGCCGACCCGGTCTTCGCCGCCGGCTACGCGCGGGCCTTCCAGTTCTGCGGATCGAGCGGCGTCGAGATCATGGAGCCGCTTTCCTTCAAGGGGCGGCGCGGATCGGGCCTGGCGTCCTCCGGGCCGGGCGGCCGCTGCGCCTACGCCGACGCTTCGCTGCGCCCGCGGTGGGATTGGGAGAAGTACCTCGATACCTATCGCGTCTGGGGCCGGAAGCTCCACAACCCGGACGCCAAGGTCGAAGTCGATCCGGCACTCGCCGCCGCCAGCCGCATTCTGCCGATCGTCACTACCGCGCACCTGCCATCGGCCGCCAACAACAACTACTGGCCCGAGCTCTACACCAACCAGTCGCTCGTGGAGCCGTCGAAAGACGAGTATACCGACACCTTTTCACCGAGAACCTTCGGCAACACCAGCCCGCTCGACCCGCAGCTCTTCTCCCGCATCAACGACTTCGCCGGCGAGTTGCTCGAGGGCGAGCGGAGCGGCAAGTATTCGCCCATCGAGGTGGCGCAATGGCTGGAAGATCTGGCCGGGGCCGCGCAACCGGTAAAGGCCCGCCGCGTTGACATCGATGTTGCGATTCAGGCCGGCTTGGGCAGGTTCTTCGCCGCCAAATTCCGCGCCGGCGTTCTGTATGCGATTCACGAGCGCACGAGCGACCGCGCCGCCCTCGATGAGGCGCTCAAGTTCTACCGCGCGGCGCGCGCCGCCTGGGCCGGATTGGCCGATCGCGCCAAGGGGGTCTACGTTCCCGACATCACGGTCGGCGAACTCCCCTGGCTCCGCGGCCATTGGCTCGACCGCCTCCCCGCCATCGACGCCGACATCGCTCTGCTGGAGAAGCGCCTGGGCTCCGCCAAGCCCACCGGCGATCCGAAAGTGAAGGCCGCCATCGGCGAAGCCATGGGCCGCCCGCAGCGTCCTTCCGCCGCGATGCGCCATCGCGCGCCCGACCGCTTTGAGCGCCAGCAGCCGCTGCCGCTCGAACTGACGGGCCCGGCGCTCGCCTCGGCGCGCGTCCACTACCGCCACGTCAACCAGGCCGAGCGCTGGCAGTCCGCCGTCATGGATCGCAAGGGCCCGGCTTACGTCGCCGCCATCCCTGGCGCATACACCGACTCGCCGTACCCGCTCCAATACTACTTCGAGCTGAAATCGGCCCCGGATCGCGCCTGGCTGTACCCCGGCTTCCCGAAGGATCTCGCCGGCCAGCCCTATTACGTCGTCCGTGTAGCAAGCTAGCGTAGTGCCGGATTCAGCCGAAGAACAGCCTCTGCGCGTTGCCGCCCCGGATGCGCGCCCGGTCGGTTTCCGAAGCGAACGCCAGCAACTCCTCGAAGCGCGCCGCCTGCTTTCGGTATTCCGCCGGCGTGCTGCCCAGCGTGCCCCAGATGATGCGCTCCGGGCCGAAGGTGTCGAAGAGCCGCCGGGTCAGCCGGCTCAGGTCGCCTTTGTATGCTTCCCAACTGGAATACTTCAGGATGACGCGCGGCAGTTGCGCCAGTTTCAGCACTTCCTCGTATTCCTTTTCCGTGCCTTGTCCTGGCCGGCCCATGTGATCGAGGATCACGGTGGTTTCGGGAAATTTCGCCGCCAACGGGCGGATGTTGGGCGCCTGCCCCGGTATGAAGTGCATCTGCACGGCCATCCCCATCGAGGCCACGGCCTGCCAGCAGGCCAGCATGCGGGGATCTTTCATATCGCGGTTGCGAATGGGGCCGCCGGTCTCGGGCGTCATCGACATTTCGTGAATGCGCAGGGCGACGATGCGCTTCGGCCAGCGTTCCGCCAGGGCGCGCATCCGGCGAGGCGTATCCTCGCGCAGCGGATCGAACAGGCACGTTCCTCTGAAATACCCGGGCCTCGGCTCGTGGGCGAAGCAGTACTCCAGATAGCGGTGGTCGTCCTGGTAAGGCTCCGGATGAACGATAATCGAGTGCGCCAGGCCGGCGGCCTCGACCAGCTTTACATGATCTTCCAGCGTATAGGCGGCCGGCTTGTAGGGCGCGTCCGGCGCATAGGGGACGCGCTCGGCGTCGAAGAGGTGAACGTGTGTCTCGATCGTCGCCGGCGCCGCGGCGGCAAGCAGGGCGCTGGCCGACGCAGTAAAGCCCAGCAGCGCCTCACGGCGGGTGAGGGTATTTCCCATGGCTATTGTTATAGCAGATGGCTCATCCTGGCCCCTCCGCCCCCAACTCGTACTGAGCACCCGGCCCTGGATCACGCGGAATAGAGCGCTGCCACTTCGTAGTCCAGGACTCGGGGAATCGTGAACTCAATCTTGCCGGTGCCTCCCGTAAACGGGATGTTCGTTCCGGCGCGCAATAGCTCCACGCGGGTGACACGCCTGCCAGGAGGCAGTGACATCCTCACCTTCTGGGCACCGATGGGATAGAACTTCCGGATCCATCCGCGGTGCATGGCCGGGTTGGTGTAATTGAGGACATGCACAGCGAAGCCAGCCTGCGTTTCCCAGGCGAAGGTTTCGATCACGCCGTCGCCTTCGATCGTCACCGGCGGATTCGCCCCCGCGACCCAGCGGATCGAGTTCTGCAGCAGCCGCGCCAGATCCGTATGGCCGGATCGCCACATCGTGCGCTCGATATCACCCGGGAAGTAGAGCAGGCGGCTCACGCCCCTCTGCCGCAACACGATTGCCGGTTCGTTCGTCCGCGCCTGGAGTGGATACGACAGTTCAGGAGGGTAAGCCACGAAGCCGGGTACCACCGTCAGAATCGGGCCGTCCACGGGAGCGATCGGTATGCGATTTTCCGCCCCGGGAATCCAGTTGGTGCCCGAAAAGCCGCTGACAATCTCATGCTGCTTCTCGATGCGAGCCAGATACGCGTTGCCGAGGGTACCAACAATATCCCCGGCCTTCCGAATACCGAATATATCGGCCAGGCCGAAATCCGATCGCCGCTCGTTACGCTCGGTGTACAGGCTGGTCTCGAACGTCGCCAGCAGCGAGCCTCCGGCATCCACATAAGCGCGCAACTGCCGGCACTGCTCGTCGCCGAGGAGAGCGGTGTTCGGCAATAGCAGCGCGGAGTATTTCGCCAGGTCTTCAGGCGCGAGCTTATCTTCATGCACGAAATCGAACAGGAAGCGGCCTTCCAGCAGGGCGTAATACATCCCGTCCATGTACTCCCGCATGGCCGCTCCAGGCGGCGGCTTGTAGAATAGGTGGGTCCGCTGACCCATCACTACGCCCAAATTCGCGATCGAGCGCTTATTGGCGAAGTGGATGTCGTGCCGGGCCGTCCACTGGAAATATTTCTGCGCCGGCTCCAGCCAGCGGCGGTCCTCCCCCATTCCGTTCTCGCCGCCGATAATGTGATGATACGGCACCATGCCGGAGGCGAGCGTCTCGTCAAACCACATCCGTTCTTCCTGCTCGGACTTATAAACGTTGCGCCAGCGAGGCGTACCGGTGGACCACGCCCCCGTGACGTTGGTGGCCATCTTTCCCTTTTGCACGGCGTTGCATACGCGGCCTTGCAGTGCACATCCCCAGATCGGGGTATCGTCGCCGCCGCGGCCTTGGTTGTCGCACTGGAACCACTCGCAGATTTCACCGAGTTTCACCAGGTCGGCCGTGCTGCGTATGCCGCCGCCGAGATTGGCGAAATAGAAGTTTGACGGCTTCTCTTTAGCGATGGAATCGTACAGCTTCCACAAGTAGACCGTGCGCTCGTTGAATTTGTCCCAATAGTCTATCGTCCCCGGCTGGGGGAGTTTCCGGCATTGTTCGCAATGGCAGACCGGCATCGCCGCCAGAGGAGGCCACGCGTTCGTGAACATGCCGTCCACTTCATAAAGCGAGTTGATCTCCTTCATGATGGCCGGAACGTAGTCGGTCATGTAGGTAGTGAACATGCAGGTGCGGAACAGTCTGGGATCCTCGGTGTGGCGCACCGCGTTGCCTTGCGCGTCGCGCTGGAACCACTCCGGATGGGCCTGCACGGCGTCTTCCCAATTGAGGTCCGGACTCATACGCGCGATCACGTGCAGGCCGCGCTTCTTGGCGGCCGCGCAACACTCGCCGAAGAAATCCCGGCTGCCGAGGAACTTGCCTTTCCTGTGGTACGGCACCTTCGTCTGGTAAAACGCCAGAATGCCGGTGACGCTGACCATCACCGCATCCACCTTCAGGCTGGCCCAGTAGTCCGCCCATTGCTCAACGTCGAGCACCGCGGGATCGTGTTCGGTCATATTGGTCTGGCCGAGCCGGCGGATTTTCCGTTGCCAGGGCGCGATCGGCTCGGCGGCGAATAAAGAATTGGCCCATGTGGCGGCTGGCACAACGATGAAGTTCCTTCGATTCATGTCCATGAGTGTTCTCCCTCTAATGGTACTGGGCGCGTCTGCGTCCGCAAGGCGAAATCCGGATAGGTTACACCTTGATGAGGCTGTGTAGGATGCCCTCCCAAGGCGCCCGGTACTGCCTGGTGCACATGGCGGCAGCTTCCTTATCGCCCCCCACCACCACTTCTTTCTCGGGATCCCAGTGAATGGTCCGCCCGCCGAGCCGAAGCGACAGGTTGCCGAGGTTGCATATGGTCGCCGTTCGATGCCCCAGCTCCAGATCGCAGAACGGCTGGTTGCGCGACTTGATGCAACTGACCCAGTCGCGCTTGTTGGCGTTGAACATCTGCTCTTCCATCGATTCGAAACCGCCCGCGCCGCCTGCCTCTCCGCGGCCGCCGCCTGGACCGCCTCTGCCGCCCGTTCCCGCCTGAGCTTCGATCCACGGCACCGCCTTGGTGTCGTTGAACACCGCACCGCCGATCGGTTGTTGGCCCACGAACCGTGGAATCAGGTTGACCGGATCGCTGTGCATCTCCGGAACCACCTGGTTGGAGCCCAGCAGCAGATTGCCTTTGTCACCCATGACGACGGAGCCTGAGGAATCGCGGTACCCGTTGGCTTCGCGTACGCCCATCGTCATCATGAACCCGGGAAACTCGTAGAGGCAATCTTGTAGATCGGGGGTTTCACCGTCGTCCTCGAGGGTGAAGCGTCCGCCGAACGACACCACCTTGGTCGGGCCTTTCACGCCCATCACCAACAGAAATGCCGCCACACTGTGGGCCCCCAGGTTGGTTAACTGGCCGCCGGAATAGTCCCAGAACCAGCGGAAGTGATACAGCCCGCGGTGTTTCTGATACGGCTTCTTAGGCGCCGGCCCCAGCCACAGGTCGTAATCGAAATCGGCCGGCGGATTTTCCACCGGCGTCTTTCCGAAACCCGGATAGATATTGCGGCCGCCGGACCCCAGCTTGACCATCTGGATTTTGCCCAGCACGCCGCTCTCCACGATCTTCTTGGCCACCTGATGGCCCGGATTGTGGTTCCGCTGCGTACCCACCACCACCACCCGTTTGTACTTGTTCATCGCCGCCAGCATCCACTTGCCCTCGTCGATGAAAACCGTGAGCGGCTTCTCCACATAGACATCCTTGCCCGCCGCGCACGCCATGATGGTGAGCATGGCATGCCAGTGGTCCGGCGTGGCCACCACTACTCCATCGATGTCCTTGTTCTCGTACATCTTGCGAAAATCGCCGTAGCCCTTGGCATTGGGGCTCTCCATGTATGCCAGGCCTTCCTCCACGCGCGGCTTGTAGACATCGCAAAGCGCCACCCGGTCGACGTCCGGGAACGACTTCTTGAAATTGAAGACGTGCTGCTTGCCGATCAATCCGAACCCGATGAAGCCGATACCGACGCGATCGTTGGCCCCCAGCACCCGGTTGTAGGAAGCCGCGGTCAGGGCTGTCATGCTGCCGAGAAAACCCCGGCGGGTCGATTGACTGGACTCCACTTCGTTTGGCATTCGCCTCTCCTCTGTCTGATTCCTTCCGCCGCCCTACTTATATCCTTCCATCAGCTTCCAGCCCGCCTCGACGAAGAACGAGAGGGTGCGCTGGGTGACGCCGTAGCCGATGAATTCCTGCGCCGACATGCCCTCCGGCTCGTAGGCCTTCAGGAACTCGGGCATCTGGCGAAGCCGCGCCAGGGCGTCGGGCGGCACTTCACGGTCAATTCGCTCCTCGCGCGCGTGGTCGTCCTTCACGAACCACGCCTGCGGTCCCGGAGCGATCGACATAACGAGGTCCGCGCCGGCCAGCTCCGTCAAGTGGTACGGCCCGCGCAACGCCGCCACCAACAACTCCGACTCGTAGCCCCGCTCCCGGTAGAGCTGGTAAGCGCGCTTGGTGCACGCCAGGCCGGACCAGCGGATGTCGGATTCGCTGACACCCGGATGGGCGTCATGCGCCACCTCGCGCAGATAATCGTCCAGGCGGCCGATCATGATCACGGAATAGCAGCGGCCCGGCTTGATCCCCTTCGCCTGGGCCCGCGCCATGCCCTTGCGGTGCCGCTCGGCGATGGCCAAGACTTGCGGAACAGTAAAGCTGACCGTGATCGTCGTGGTGATCCCCTCGGCGATGCAATCCTCCTCCACGTCGAGGCCCGAAAGCGCCCCCGGCAGCTTGACCGCGATGTTGGGCGCCCACTGGTTGAAGCGCCTGGCCATGGCCAGCATGGCCACCCGGTCCCCCGTGCGCGACGGGTTGACCTGAGCGCACACGTATCCGGTGGCCCCGCCGGTCCGCTGGTACTCCGGAAGCAGCATCGCGGCGCATCGCGTGACCACGATCTTCATCAGGGCCTCCGCCTGCTCCTCCGCCGGAAGATGCTTGGCGATCACCGCCTCGATTTCCGGGTCGCCCTTAGGCCGGCACTTGGCGAGAGCGACGGCGGACAAATACGGATTGCAGGTGACCCCCACCGCCCCGCGCTCGAGCGCCACGGCCAGCTCGCCGACATCGGCCGAGTCGTGCCACCAGCTCGTCTTGGTATTCGTGATGACCCAATTCAAGTATGTGTTGTCGTTCATTGTCGATGTCCCGTCGGAACCAGCCCGACTACATGTCCAGTTCCTTGTGCGCGTAGGCGATGCACAGGTTGTTCAGATCGTCCTCGAGTTTCACCTGTTCCGCCGGGCTCAGCCCCGTCGTCTTCGGCAGCGGCTGCTTCGGCGGATTCTTGCGCACCAGATCCAACATGTGCGCCAACTGGCGGCCCGGGATCGGGCTCACGGTGTCGTCGAACGTCGCCCAGTACTTCGGCGTGTAAACCGGAATCTTCAACGGATCCCGCGTGATCATCTCCAGGGCGAAGATCATGTTCGGGTCCTTCTGCCGCAGGATTTGCACGATTCCCTTCAGATCCAGCATCCCCGTTCCCATGACCACTTCCGACAGCAGGAAGCCGTCTGCGTAAGCTTCCACGCCCATGTCCTTGATGTGCGCGAAGATCGTGTAAGGGGCCAGCATCTTGCAGGTTTCCATGGGATCTTCGCACAGCGACATGTTGTTGCCGAAGTCCAGGCACACCCCGAGCCATTCACTTCCCATGCTCTTCAGCCAGGCGGCCTGCTCGGCGGCGCGATAGCCCTTGTGGTTTTCGTAGGCCAGCGCCACCCGATGCTTGCGCAGAACGGGCTCTACCAGGGCGGACTGCTTCTTGATCCGGTCGAACATCTGCTTCCAGGGCTCGAGGGCATCGAAATCCTCGTAGCGCCGGCCCGTCAGCGCGGCGTGGAACGAGCGCGCGCCGGCTTCCTTGTAAGCCTGCACCTGCGCCTCAAACGCCGGCAAACCGCTGGCATCGTTGGGCAGGCGGGGATCGCAGATCAAATACATGTCCAACGATTCCAGGCGTTCCCGGAATTTCTTGATGGCCTCGGCGTCGGTGGACGGGGGATTCGTCTGCACGCCGCTCAGGCCGATGTCATGGCAGTGTTGAACAATGTCGAATCCACCCGGACCAGCACCCCGGCCGGGAGTTTCGGCGCCAGCGCCGCGGCCCGCGTCCGGACCCCCACGCCCGCGGCCGCCGCCGGCCGCACGCATCCGCATCGCGAAAGCCGTCGGGGCCCCGCCCAGCCGCGGCTTCCCCTTGATCTGTGCGTTCAATGACGGTGCTGTCGATGATAACCAGGCCGGCGCGGCGGCGGCCATTGCAATGATGTGCCTGCGGGTCATAAGAAGATGCTCCTTGAATTGCGGAATGTCCAACTCCTAAAGAGTAGTCCAGTGCAGAGCCTTTTGCACGCTCCCCGCACTATTCTCACGGAGCGCCCCCACTGGGGGCTGCAGCCTCCGCTGGACCCTCGCCTAGGTTTCCGAGGCGAAGCGGTACCGGATGTCGGGTTCACGTCAAGAGGCAACGAGGAATTGACGAAACGAAGCCAATTTCTGGTTAATTCCAATTGAATTAATATGTTGGCGCATGACGAGAGGCGGGCGGGAGCAAACAGCGCGAGTCGGCGCCGGCTTGCGGACGGGGCCGGACGGGGGCGGCGATGGGAAATTACGAAACGAACCCAATTTGGGGGTCGATCCCCTGCAACCAGGTGGCGCGGAGGAACAAAGCCAATCCGGTTGCCGGGCAGGGTTGGAATGGGACCGGCTTGCGGAGGGTATCGGTGCTGGGGAAACAAAGCCAATCGGAGCGCTCCAACGGCGGGCCAGCGGGTATCTTTCACCACTTCGAGTATAGCGCTGGGCGGATAGGGATTTGAGTTAAGTGGTTGATTCTATTTGGTGGATTGGGTGTGATCGCCGAAACCGATCTCCCCCGAAATCGGAGTGCATGGCTGAGAGCGGCCGTGGTATCCCCGAGCGCCGTTTCTGAGGCGTTTGAGCTAATTGAGCAGTTGAGAGCGGGTCGGCGACTACACGCCCGTGTGGAGAGCGGATCCGCAGACGCAAGCGTTTATGGGGAGTAATCGCGTCGGGGAAGGAGTTGATGCTTAAGTCGGGCAATGAGAGAGCAACTCGGAATCGTGACCAGCCCCGCCGATCACCCGCGAGGAGGCCGTCGCCCATGCCGAGCAGCCTCGCGTCCGGTTCTTCGGTCCCACACGTTGGCCTGTGACTGGTAGAGGACGAAAGACGATCGTCTGCCCAGCGCTGGGCGGGCTGCGGTCGGCTGGGCAGGCTACCCGGCTTCGCACGGGACGAGTTGGGGCTGCCCCACTCGGAGGAAACTCACAGATAAACAGGCCTTCCTTTCTGGAAGTTTCGGGTGTATAGTTTCTTTGAGACTATCCCGGTTTCTTGGGGAGGCGCGCGAAGTATGGCGGCGGCAAGCCCGGCTCCTGCGAAAGAAGCGTCATCTTCGGACCGCGTGGATTTCGTCCTGCTCACGCTGAAAGCGACGGGCGTCGCGGGCGTGTTCGCCGCAGTCGGGTACATCGCCCTGGCCGCGCATCAGCATTTCCTGGGAATCCCGGTGGACGTGAGCGGCCTCACGCAACTGACCCTGGCGGCGGCCGCTTTCTGGTTCGACTCGGTGATGACCATGCTGCAGCAGGCGCAAATGCATTGGATCGCCACCGCGGCGATGCTGCTCTGCTTCGCCGCTCTGTGGTGGCCGCATCTCCCCTCCACGCGCGCCGGCGAGCGGCTGCATCTCGCCTCGGAACTGGGAATTGCCGCGCTGCTGATAGTGATCGGCATCGGGATGCTGGCGTGGTACGAGTTGCCGACGATCCAACTGCGCGACGTGATGATCACGGGACTCCGCGCTCAACCGGGCGTCGGCACCGACACCGTGCTGGACCAGCGCACCAACCGCCTCTGGTCCTTGATTATCGATTCCAGAGGCATCGACCTGAAATGTCCCCCTGAGACGCCGGGCAAGGATCGGGGCAAGAGGCGCGCCAAGGCGGAGGGCAGTCTGAAGGACGGCTACGCCCTTATCTTCCTCGCCGCGGTGGCAGGCTGGCTGCTGGTTTATCTCAGGTCCGAGCGGCCGTCGGCGCGGTGGGTGAGACCATACCGCATGATCGGCATATTGTCTCTTACGGCAAACACCATCATGATCCCGTACACGTACGGGAAATTGATCGCACCGATCACCATGCCCAAGGTTGACGTGCGGCTGCAAGAAGAGGAGGCGGCGGCCGCGGCAAAAAAGGGGCAACCAGCGGCCGCGGCAAAAAAGGGGCAACCAGCGGCCGCGGCAAAAAAGGGGCAGGCGGCGGCTTCCCGGGCAGTGGCGCCGTATCTGCCCGGCGAAAGTCTGCTCGTGGCAGAAAACGACAAGAGCGTCATCTTGTTGAACTTCGATAACGAGTTGTCGCGGGTTTTGGAAATCCCCCGCACGGAGATTACGCGGCTAGAGGTGATGGAGATGAAGGATGCGCTCGCGGCGCGCGCAGAGAACAGCCCGTGCGAGCGGATCCCATAGTCACAAAAAGGATGGACGCCATGACTAAGTTGAGCTTGTACGTGCTCGCCCTTTCCATGGGGGCGCCACTGGTTCCGTGTTCGTTCGGGCAGACGCCGACCATCGGCATTTTCAAGGTGGCATTCGACGAGCCCGCCGGCCCCAAGGAGCAGGAATACGCCAGGCCGATCGTGCTGAAGCTGCGGCATCCGGTAAGGGTGCCGGAGGAGTTCCACGCACGCCTGTTCCGCGGTTCCGTCGAGAGCCTCAAAAAACAGCGGCCGGACGGCCACGGCTGCGTCTATTTCAGCACTGCGGTTTTCCGGGTGACGGTTACTGGCACGATTCAAATCCGGCCGTTGGAAGGAGCCGCCTGGCTGCGGCCGGCCGGCGACGGGTTCGAGCCCCAAGATTACGCCATTGTTTTCGAAAGCGGCAACGAACCATCGAGCCAGAAGATTTTTATACACCAGAAGGAACTCGACAACTACTTTCAGTATGCGTTTTCGATAAGGCTTCTCCCGCCGGAGAACCTGAAGAAGAAAGTACTCGAGACCGTGAACAAGGCGGAGGAACGCCTGCGCAGCGGCACCATCCCCGCGCAGGAAGAGAACGAGTCTGAATGCTGGGGTGTCAAGACCGTGCAATTGGCTGATAAGACTCCCGCGGACGACACGAAAATCGTCAAAGTCGCGGAGATGCTGCCTTGCCGCGAAGAGTCGAGGCTCATCACGGCCGCCGCGGGTGGCCAGTAGGGAGCAGGTGTGAACTCGACAGGGCTTCTGACAACCCACGGCGACAGCGAAGCTGATGGAGAAAGTCGATCCCAACAGCCTCGACTGGAAGCCGGAGAGCGGCACTAACTGGATGACCGTCGGGCAACTGCTGAAACACCTCAGGCGAAGCCTGCGGCTTCGCCTGAGCGGCATAAGGGCCAGTTGTTTTACTACTTGAAGCTGGAGGGCAAGTGCGTCAATACCGCGGACTTGTGGGGGTGAGCGGGCGCCAAAGTCGGAATCGCGCTCCGCGGATCGGTAACGACAAGTCGTTAGCGCCCTATCGGGAGTGCCGCGGGTGGAAATCTTTCGCACAACGGAAGAGAATTCGGGCCGCGGCACTTTCGATAGGGGCGACTTGAAGGAAGTGGCCGATTCGATCCGCTATGGAGCTACTATCGGTTCCCTTTGCAATGAGGGACTTGCAGGAGGGCTGATGACTCTCCGCGAGCCGAATTCCGAACTGCACTGGGCTTCCACTCGACCAGAGGATAACACGCCCGCGGTGGCCGTGGCCGTAGGCCGCTTCGTTCAAGTCGGCTTGGCG
>PLMF01000061.1 GCA_003142355.1 Bryobacterales bacterium | reverse complement strand
TGAGGTCCAGACGAGCGAGCGGGTTTTCATTCAAAACCTCATCGAGGCGCCGCACCTCCACAAGAGCTTTCCTCTCCATCTCGGTCTGGTGGGCGAACGCGCCCAGTGTGTTGAGGCCCGCATGCTCGTACGCGCCCACGCTCAATTCCGCCTGCCCGCTGCAATCGGCCAGCGCCAGCGGGAAGACGCGTGCAGTCAGACGATTGAGTTCCAGGTTGTGCCGCAGGCGGCTCAATTCCCGTCCACTTGGCTCAAACGCCCAAACTGTTCCCCCGTTGCCCACACGTTTCGCCGCGAAGACTGTGTAGATGCCATCATTGGCTCCGGCATCGAGGAAAGTCATCCCGGGTTGCAGCACATGGTCAAAAAAGGCGAACTCATTGGGCTCCACGCATCCGGCCACGTAGATCTGGCGGCTCATATCATTCCCCAGAAACAGACGGAGGCGTGTGCCACAGTGCCAGGGAATCACAATGGGACCTTCGCGCTTTCGATCGTGAAAATACTGCCACAGCCATCGGCGAACCTGGAAGGCCAGGTCCGGGTTCGCCAAGTCCGCATCGAAGCACCACTTGGGATATGGGACCAAAGGGCGCAAGAACGCGACCGATTCCGCCACGGCAATCAGTTCGTCTTCCGTCTTGGTTTCCAAAATGCTGGAATCGATGGCACAACTGCGGGGGGCCTGCCGTAATATGAGCTCGACGGTGTCCGCCAGGGTTGAGATCTGACTCGACACGTCCGCAACGTGATCGTGCAAGGCAGCCGTGGCGGAGGGAATCCCGTTCACGCCCCTCAGGATTTGACTCGAATCGTATGCCTGCGCGGCGCTCTGCGAGGCAAGTTGCCCGGAGATCTCGTGCCGCACCTTCTGGATCTCGGCCTGGCCATCCTGCGCCCGCCGCTGCTCAGCCTCATCTCGCAGCCGGAGTTGATCCCGAAGTTGGGTCCGGAATTCTTCGAGCTGCCGTTCGATGCTCGCGGCGCGGAGCCATGTCCTGCGAATGAATAGCCCAGCCGCTGCAATCATCAAAACTATCAGCGCGAGAGCGGGCGCGATCCAGCCGACGCCACCTGTAAGGTACATGAGCGAATATCTCCAAGAGCACATTGTCGCACGGGAAGCCCGGCTGCGCGCCTGGGTAATGTCTCTTCAAACGCTACCCGAACCTGCGCCTGCCGTACTCGTCCCAGAGGGAATTTCCCGGGGGCGGCGGGACCGGGATGCTACAATAATCCCTTCCCGATTACAGACACGGGAGTGCCAAGAGAGGATCATGCCAGAGGCTTTGACAGCCGGCATCACGGGACAGGACGGACCCGGGATGCCCTTGGAAAAGAGGCGCGTCCCACAGCGATGGCGGGTTCGAAATTCCAGGCAGAGTGCGAGCCTGGAACCAACCGGAGCCGCGAGACCAGCGAGCGGGAGTGGAGCATCATGCCGCTGACTGGAAGAACCCCACCGTGTGCCGGAATTCCTCATTCCCTTCCCTTTGGAGGCGGAGGTTTCGCCGTATTCGATTCCGCCGATGCCCAACTAATCAACAAGGCGCGGTTGGACCATCTGGCAAGTCTGGAGATCCCCGTCGAAGGCAAATCCGTGCTGGATGTGGGTTGCGGCGTGGGCCATCTCTCCGGGTTTTTCGTGGAGCGCGGAGCGCGCGTGGTTGGTGTGGACGCCCGGCCGGAGAATATTGCTCGTCTGCACTCGCTCTATCCGGGCCGCGAAGCCCACGTGGCCAATGTTGAATTCGATCGGCTGTCGGAACTGGGACGATTCGACATTGTTTTCTGTTACGGCCTGCTGTATCACATCGAGAATCCGATTGCGGCTCTGCGCAACATTGCGGGCTGTTGTGGAGAGCTTCTGCTGCTGGAAACAGTGGTGACCGATTACCCCCGGCCTATCTATCAATTGGAGGACGAGCCGCCGGCGACAAAAAACCAGGCGGTTTCCGGTTTTGGGTGCCGGCCGAGTCCGGCGTTTGTGGCGATGGCGCTCAGCCGGATGGGTTTTTCCTTCGTTTACACGAGCGACACGCGTCCGAACCACCCGGATTTCGATTTCGAGTGGACCAGCAGCGGAGAATCGTCTCGCGATGGCAAGAACTTGCGATGCATCTTTGTCGCGTCCCGCACCAAGCTGTCGAACCCGCATCTCACGCTGCTGCTGGAGGCGCCCGAATCATTGATTCCGGCCGGCGATCGAGCGAGCCTGTTGCACCCGGCACCGGACCAGATCTGGCTCGATGTAGGAGTGCACAATGTCGAGAAGACGCTGGCGGCGGCGCGACAAAACCCGGCTCTTCGCGTGTACGCATTCGAGCCGAACCTGGCTGCCGCGTCCCGTCTGATGGGCGTGCTGGCGAATTACGTCGTGCTGCCGGTGGCAGTTGCCGAAGAGAATGGCAGCGTCCCTTTCCACCTCAACCGCTACGAGGGCGCGAGTTCGTTGCTGCCATTCGCGCCGGAAGGACTCGCGCGATGGATCGGCGGCGGGGACCTGGCGGTGACGGCGACGGTTACGGTCCCCACGATGCGCTTGGATACGTTTCTGGATGGCGCGGGGATTCGAAAGGTCGATTACCTGCAGATCGACGCTCAAGGCACCGACCTTGCGGTCATCCGCTCGGCGGGCGAACGGCTGAAGGACATCGACCGCATTTCGCTCGAAGTGCAGACGGCACCGTTCGAACTCTATCGGGGTGCGTCGCGCAAGGAGGATGTCATGCGATTCCTGACCTCGGCGGGGTTCCGGCTTGTCGAGACCGAGGCGCAAAGCTCCGATCAGGAGGAGAATCTGACGTTCATCCGGACAGCCTGAGCTGCCGATGCGGGCGGAGACCGAGCACAAGATCGCTGCCTGCTTGATTCGGCCGCTGGCACTCGGCTACGCTGAAGGTGATGCTACGGCAATTCTTGCGCAAATGGGGAAGACCGCCCATCCCGCAGATCGAAAGCTTGCCGGCTTCGGCGCCGGGGCTCGGGTACCGGGTTGCCGAAGTCTACATATTCGATACCTGTACGCACCGGTGCGGGTATTGCTGGCTTGCCGAGAGCGGGCAGGTGCTGGACTTCAAGCAACTGGAGCCGTTTCGCTCAACGGAATGGATCGCGAACGTTGGCGGCTTCTTCAACCGTCGCACCACCGCCAAAAGTAAGTGGCTGTTGCAGTTCACTGGCGGCGAGCCCCTGATCGCGCCGAATCTCGATCTCCTGTGCCGGTATCTGTTCGAGGGAGGCAATCGGGTGGCGTTCTATACCGCCCTTTTGGTGGGCCGGAATCATCCTGGATTTCGCTTTCTGGCCAGCCAATCTTCCCCCCGGGTCGACTACGTGATGGCATCCTTTCATCCGGAAGCGGAGATCGACGAAGACCGTTATTTTGAGAAAATCCACGCGCTCCGAGACGCTGGACATAGGATCTTCCTGCGGTATGTGGGCCATCCGGCTCGCCTCCATCGTCTGGACGAACTGGCGGAAAGGTGCGCAAAACTGAATATCTGCTTTTACCCCACCACTCTGTTTTCGAGCAGCTTTCCGGGGGCCTATACCGAGGAAGAACGGGACCGGCTTCGCCATCATTTCAGCTCGTTGAGCCAGTTTCTCATGCTGGAAGGTGGCATCGATACCACCGAAACGAAATGCTTCGCGGGAAGCAAGGTCATCGGCGTCAACTTGCAGACGGGAGACATTACTCCATGCATCAGCGTCCATCATCCGTCGATTGGCAACGTCTTTCGTGATGAGCTCGAGCTCAGCCGCGTTGCCATCTCCTGCCCCGAGGCTGGAATCAACTGCAGTTGCGATGTGCATTATCAGCAGGATATCGTAGTGGGGTTCCCGGACCGGGCCCGTTTCGAAGAACAGAAGACCGGCTTCGTCGCGCCACGGGATCTGTTTGGCGAGATCGTTCGCATGAAACAAGCCGGCACCATGTTTTACAGAGATTCGACGGCGGGGATCGGCAACGTGAAGAACGATTCCCGTCTGTTCTACACGATCGAAGAAGTGCGGCAGAACTATCGGGTCAACCGGGGCCTCCCCGGGCCCAGCCAGGTGACAGAATCATTCAAGACATGATCAAAGAATCTCCTCCGATGCATCCGGAGTGGCGGAAAGCGGCCGGAGTTTGGCCGGTCGACTTGGACCAGGATCCGAACTTGCGCAAGTCTTTCGATGTGCTCCGAAAGAAGTGGGGCGAGGTCCCCTACGACCAGTACGAGCGTAGAATGTCCGCCGATCTGCTGGCACTCAGCGACGCGGAGGTTGTGGAGAAGTGGGAGACAAGCTATGCGGGCAGCTCTACGGGGAAAGCGTTTTCAGTCAGGGGCTGGTACCAGACCATCTATAGAGACGTGTTTCGCGGAAAGAAGATTCTGGACGTGGGATGCGGCCTCGCCCCGGACACGGTACATTACGCGGAACACGGCGCCAGAGTGACATTTCTCGACATCGTCGAGTCGAATGTGCGTTTCGTCGAGAGAGTCTGCCATCTCAAAGGAATTCGAGATGCCTCATTTTGCCATATGCGCGACTTGGATTCGCTGCGGCCACTGCCCGCCGACTACGACGCGATCTACTGTTGCGGTGCGCTTATCCATGCGCCATTGGAAGCCGCGAGAATGGAGGCGCAGGCCCTGTTGCGGCACCTGCCTGTCGGTGGACGGTGGATCGAACTCGGTTACCCGAAGGCGCGCTGGGAGCGCGAGGGCCGGTTACCCGAGACCGAATGGGGAAACAAGACCGACGGCGGAGCGCCGTGGTCGGAATGGCACGATCTGACCAAGCTGGACTACATGCTGGCACCCGCGGTTTTCGACACTGTGCTCTACCTCGAGTTTCACAATGCCGACTTCAACTGGTTCGACCTGATCCGGCGAAGCTGAACGGACTCATGTCCGGTCATGGCACGGTCCACGTCCCCATAGTCTGCCAGCCGCTGCTGAGGCTCGTCCCCAAGCCGTTGGCGTAAATGTTCTTCGCTCCGGCAAATCCCGCACTGAACGTTATACCCAGGCTCAGCGTCAGGTTCGTGCCGGACAGGGTCAGCGCCACCGATTGCATGCCGACGCTGCACTGGCTGTTGCCCAACGTGATGGAACTGCCCAGTGTCGCCACCGTCCAGCCGTTGCCGGCCTCAACGGACAGGAACAAGTCGTTGGAGTCGCGGTCCAGATACAACAGGCAG
>PLMF01000352.1 GCA_003142355.1 Bryobacterales bacterium | reverse complement strand
AACGGATCGCCCACCGTGTCGCCTACTACGCAGGCGTCGTGTAGCGGCGTCCCCTTGGCGCGCAACTCGGTCTCCACCACCTTCTTGGCGTTGTCCCAGGCGCCGCCGGCGTTGGCCATGAAGAGGGCCTGGAACAGGCCGAACAGCGCGATTGAAATCAGATAACCCACGAACAGGAAGGGCTCCAGGAAGGAGAACGCCAGGGTGGCGAAGAACACCACCAGGAAGATATTCAACATGCCCTTCTGCGCGTATTTCGTGCAGATCTCCACCACCCGTTTGGAATCGGCCACGGAGGCTTTCTCGGAGCTCTCGAGATGGATGTTCCGCTTGATGAACTCCACCGCGCGGTAGGCGCCCGTGGTGACCGCCTGCGCGCTGGCGCCGGTGAACCAGTAGATCACCGCGCCGCCCGCGATCAGGCCCAGCAGGAACGGNNGTGGCGCCCACCACGGCGGTGCCGATGAGCACCGGCTTGGAGGTGGCCTTGAAGGTGTTGCCCGCGCCATCGTTCTCTTCCAGGTTCTCCTTGGCCATTTCGAAATCCGGCGTGAAACCGAAGGTCTTCTGAATGTCCTGGGAGATGTTGGGAAGCGTTTCGATGGTGGAAAGCTCGTAGACGGATTGCGCGTTGTCGGTGACCGGACCGTAGCTATCGACGGCGATCGTGACTGGTCCCATGCCCAGGAATCCGAAAGCCACCAGGCCGAAGGCGAATACCGCCGGGGCCAACATCAGGGATACCAGGAACATGGTGCTCATGAAGTAGCCGATGCTCATGAGGGACAGAATCGCGAAGCCCAGCCAGTAGGCGCTGAAGTTGCCGGCCACGAAGCCGGAGAGGATGTTGAGCGACGCGCCGCCTTCCCGCGAGCTGGTGACGATTTCGCGAACGTGGCGCGAATTGGTGGAGGTGAAAACCTTCACAAACTCCGGAATCAGAGCGCCGGCCAGCGTGCCGCAACTGATGACCGTGGCCAGCTTCCACCACATGGAATCGTCGCCGCCCAGGCTGGGGATCATGAACATGCTGACCACGTAGGTGAGGGCGATGGAAAGGATCGAAGTGAGCCAGACCAGCGTGGTGAGGGGCGCCTCGAAGTTCATCTTCGCGGCCTTGCCGAAGCGCGCTTTGGCGATGGCGCCGTTGACGAAGTAGCCGATGCCGGAAGAGATCACCATCATGACGCGCATGGAGAAGATCCACACCAGGAGCTGCACCTGAACGATGGGGTCGTGGACCGCCAGCAGGATGAAGGTGATGAGCGCCACGCCGGTGACGCCGTAAGTCTCGAAACCGTCGGCGGAGGGGCCCACCGAGTCGCCCGCGTTGTCGCCCGTGCAATCCGCGATGACGCCGGGATTGCGCACGTCGTCTTCCTTGATCTTGAAGACGATCTTCATNNATCTTGGTGAAGATGCCGCCGGCCACGCGCAGCGCCGCGGCCCCCAGCGATTCGCCGATGGCGAACCCGATGAAGCACGCGCCCGCCAGGTCGCCGGGAATGAACAGCAGAATGAAGAGCATGATCAGCAGCTCCACCGAGACCAGCAGCATCCCGATGCTCATGCCGGCTTCGAGCGGAATTTCGTAGCAAGGGAACGCCTTGCCCTTAAGTGCCGCGAAGGCCGTGCGCGAGTTGGCGAACGTATTGACGCGCATGCCGAAGGCCGCCACCGAGAANNAAGCCCTGCAATAGCCCGAAGTAGAAAACGATGATCACCGCGATGAGGCATTCCAGCAGCACCAGGAATTTTCCCTGCGTGGACAGGTAGGTCTTGCAGGTCTCGTAGATCAGCTCCGAGACTTCGCGCATGGAGTCGTGGACCGGCATGTTGCGCAGGCGCACGTAAATAATGAGGCCGAAGATGAAGCCCAGGAAGCTGACCACCATTCCGCCCATGAGCAGGCTGCTGCCGCTGATGCCGCCCAGAAAATTGACTGTGCTGAGACTGGGAAGCTTGAGGTTAGCTTCGCCCGCCCCCGTTTCTTGGGCCATCAGGGGAGCGGAGAGCGCCAGAACGAACAAAGCGATTAGAGCGCGCAGAACCGAACCGGTTCGGGTCATTGAATCATTTCCTCCTTAAGGAATTGCCCGGCCTTCCCACGACATTGGTCTGCTCGCGGGGCCGGGACTTGGACGAGTTCATTCGAAGAGAAACCGAATGCTCAGTATAAGAGATCGACGTATCGGAATTCAACGCGGGGATCCCGAGAGCAGCACCGCCGCGAGTTGGCTGCGTATCTCCATCGGGACCGGCAGGGAGAGAATCTTCTTGACCGTCTCCTCGACCGGATAGCGGCACGACTGAAGAATCAGGCGGCCATCGTCCCAGATTGCATAGCACGCCATGGGAGCGCCATGCTTGGGCTGCCCCACGCTGCCCGGGTTCACGATTCGCAGCTTTTCCAGATTCATCGTGAAAGGCAGATGAGTATGCCCCGTGAGAACAATATCGGCCTGTAAGCCGCCGATCTCCGGTGCCCACCGCGCGGCCTCGGCGGGGCAGTACCTGAACAGCGGCTCCGCGGGGGTGGCGTGGCAAAGAAGAAATCGATACCCGTCGATGGTGCGCGCCGCGGCGCGCGGCAGACTGCGCAGGAACCCCCTCTGGTCCGCGTTGAGGAGAGGTTCCGTGTACTCCTGCATCGCGCCCGCCATCTCCCGGAAAGCGTTCGAGCACCGTGGGTCCGATCCGCTGGCGATGGCATAATCGTGGTTCCCTTGAACCACCAGGGAGGCATGCGAGCGAACCAGTTCCACCACCTCGCTGGGATTCGGACCGTAGTTCACCAGGTCGCCGAGTACCCACAGCTCGTCATGCGGTTCTCGAAGCACCGCTTGCAGCGCTTCGAGGTTGGCGTGAATGTCGGAAACGATGAGAAGCTTCATGGCAGCGCGCTCTTCACGCATACCAACAATTGCGCACCGTGGGGCAGGTTGGCAACCTGCAGCGGGTTGGCAACCCGCCAGTGGCGCCGGTAGTCAACCGGCGCGCAGCTTGCCAAGCTGCCCCACATTCCGCTACTTTAGGTAGTTGCGGTGGAGTTCGCGTTACGCCGTTCCCAACGGCCAATAACTCCTACAGTGTTTCGCTGTGGGAGTGTCCGGCAACAACCGCTCCCAGGCAAACCACAAGACCAGCGAATATGGAGCTCTGAGTATGGATCAGATGTGGTTTGGCGCTGCGCTCTGGCTCTTGCTGGCCTTGGTGGCTGTCCTCCTGGCCAACTGGATGCGAGTGTCGACGGCGCTCTCTGAGATCGTAGTTGGCCTGGCGGCTCAGTTGATTCTCGGAGCGCTGGCGGGCGCCAACGCGCTCGGCGCAAAAGCGCACAAGTCTCCCTTGACTCGCCGCGATCAACCCATCGTCATTTCCATTGTGGATTCCGCCGATAACCTGGCTCGGCTCGCCCCGGTTGTCGAAGAGATGATGGACACGGGATTGTTCGCGGTGTCGGATGTCCGCGTGATCCGTGTTCAGAAGCAGGTGGTGGCAAAACAGGATGCATCAGGCGATTGAAGAGGCGCTGAACACCGTCCGTGCGCTTTGCGGGCGCTACCAGATCGGCGCCCTGGAAGACTTTCTGGAGAGCTGTCAATCCTTCGCCCAAGAGAAGATTCTCAACATCGCGGTTCTGGGCCGGTTCAAGGCCGGCAAAAGCAGTTTTCTGAATCACTTGCTGGGCAAGGCGCTGCTGCCGGTCGGTGTAATCCCCGTCACCACCGTGGTCACCGAAATTCAATACGGGCCGGAAGAGCGCGCCCTGGTCCGCTTTCTCGATGGCCGGACGGAAACCACGGAACTCGGCCGCATCGGCGAGTTCATTTCGGAGTCCGAGAACCCGGAGAACCAGAAGCAAGTGGCCTTGGTTCGGGTTGAGCTGCCATCCATGGAGCGATACCGGGGGATTCGGTTCGTCGACACCCCGGGCCTGGAGAGCGTCCTCGAGCACAACACCGATGCGTCCCTGGAATGGCTGCCGAACGTGGGCCTGGCTCTGGTCGCTGTCGGCGTCGACCCGCCGCTGTCCCAACACGACATCGAGTTGATCCGGAACCTGAGCCGCTATACTCCCAACATCTCGCTCCTGCTCACCAAGGTCGATGTCCTGGACGAAAGCGAGCGGGCGCAGGTCCAGGCCTTCGTCCAGAAGCAGCTCGCGCGATATTGGGACCGCTCCGTGCCCGTATTTCCCTACTCGACGCGCGCCGGGTTCGAGGAACTCCGGTCCCAACTCGATCGGGATCTCCTGTCGCAGATTCAGGCGGAGCCGGCAGAGCAACGCGACATCATCCTCCGGCACAAGCTGGACTCACTGCTCGGTGAGTGCGCCGGCTACTTGAACCTGGCGCTCAAGTCGGCGGAGATTGCGGACTCCGAGCGGGAAGAATTGCGCTTGAAGATTCTGGGCCGCAAGGAAGCCATCGACGACACGCGCTTGGGCCTGCGCCTCATCGTCCGCCACGCCACCGGCGCCACGCGTTCCACCTTTGAACGCTGTCTCGAGGACGAAGAGACGCCCGCGCGCGAGCGGCTGTTGATCGGCCTGGAGAAGGAGTTCCCTTCCTGGACGCGCAGCCTGCTCATCGCCACCGAGCAGTTCGACGACTGGCTTCAAGTCCGCGTCACCGAAGAAATGTCGGCGCTTTCGAAGAAGCACCG
>PLMF01000085.1 GCA_003142355.1 Bryobacterales bacterium | reverse complement strand
CGAACCGCTCCGCCGCGGCTTCCATCACCGCGCGCAGGCGGTCGTCATGGGACGCGTTCTTGAGCCGGAACGCCAGCGGGTCCATGCCAATCGAGTGGGCCAGTTCATCCATATAGGATTCGCGCGCGAAGTTGTTGGCCGTGGCCGCCAGGCAACGGTAGGACCCTTGCCGCAGCGGCGATTTCGTCTGGTGGAACTGCTCGCGCGCGTTGGGCACATGATACGGCGTCCGCAGCGCCGACGCCCCGGCGTTGTAACTGTGAAACTCCCACGCCGCGATGGCGCCATCCGGATTCGCCTTGCCGCCCACCTCGATGACCGCCCCCGGACGGAAATAGGCCCACGTCATTTCCTCTTCCCGCGTCCAGTTCCGCTGCACCGGCCGGCCGGCGGCCTTGGCCAGTATGGCCGCCTCCAGCGCGGCGTCGCCTTGATGCTTGCCGCCATAGCCCGACCCCGTATCGGGCATGATCACGTGCACGCTCTCCTCCGGCAACTGGAAATGCTCCATCAACTCGCGGCGCACGCCGAAAGGACTCTGCGTGCCCGTCCAGACCGTGAGCTTGCCTTCGTTCCATTCGGCCACCGCCGCGCGCGGCTCCAGCGGCACGTGCGCGATGTAGGCAATCGTATACGGAATCAGTCCGGCGCCGGAAGCCGCCCCGCCCTCCGCGTTCTGCTTGAAATACGTATAGACGTCGTTGCTCGACGGCTGCGCCGCCGCCGGCGTCCATTCCGCGCGCAGTGCGGCCACGGCCTTCGATGCCGTCTCGGCGTCGGGCGCCGCCACCCCCACCACGTCGCTGCCGATCCCCGCCCGCGGCGCAGCCAGGACTTCGTGCACCACCTTCACCCCCGCCATGGCTTCCGCCGCCGATTGATCGAGCGATGCCAGTTTCGCGCCGAATTGCGGCGGGTACAGGATCTTCCCATGCAGCATGCCGGGGCGCTTCGTATCGGACGGGTATTTGTGCGCGCCGGTCACGATCTCGCGGCCGGCGATCTTCGCCACCGAGGTCCCCGCCACCTTCCATTCCGTCGCCGGCGTGAGCGCCACATTCGCCGCGATCGTCTTGACGATCTTCTGTCCTTGCGTCAGTTCTCCGAACCCGGCCGTGTGGCTGCCGTAGGTCGCCTTGCCGTTGGCAATCGAAATGGACGCGCGGTCGACGTTCCACTTCTGCGCCGCCAGGTCCAGCAGCATCTCGCGCGCGGTCGCCGCCGCCCGCCGGATCTGCGGCCACATCATGGGCGTGGTCTGGCTGCCGGAGGTGCCCCCGTCGAAGGGCGTAAAGGCCGTGTCGCCCATGATAAACCGGACCGAAGCCACCGGGACGCGCAGTTCCTCGGCCACGGCCGCGGTCAGCGAGGTTCGCGAGTTCTGCCCCACATCCACCTTGCCCGTGTACGCCGTCACCACGCCGTCCTCGCCAATGTGCAGCCACGCGCCGACGTCCTGGGGCATTTGCCGGTTCATCCCGCCGCGCCCGCCTTGCTGCGCCCCGGCATCGTCCACCAGCAGCACGGCGATGCCCCCGCCCATAGCCGCGAAGAAATCGCGCCGCCTCATGCCCGGCCTCCTTTCCCGGCCGCCCGGTGAATCGCGCGCACGATCCTCGGATACGTCCCGCACCGGCAGATGTGCCCGTTCATGCCGCTGACAATCTCCGCGTCGCTGGGGTTCGGATTGCTCCGCAACAGCGCCACCGCCCCCAGAATCATTCCCGGCGTGCAGTAGCCGCACTGCATGGCGTCGGCTTCCAGAAAGGCCTCCTGCACCGGGTGCAGCTTGCCTTCCGGCGCCAGCCCTTCGATGGTGACAATGCGTTTGCCCGCTGCCGCTCCCACCGTGGTGATGCACGACCGCGCCGGCCGGCCGTCGATCAGCACGGTGCACGCCGCACATTGGCCTTCGCCGCAGCCGTATTTCGTGCCGGTGAGATCAAGATCTTCTCTCAGGACGCTGAGAAGGGTGCGCCCGGCATCTGCATCGATCCGCCGCCGCGTTCCGTTGACATCCAGTTCCCTGATGTTGGCCATGCTCCCATTGTGGCGCAAACTGCCTTGCACTCCCACCAGAATACCGGCATGATTGTCCGTAGTGAGGTGCGGTGATTCTAATGATCAAGCGAATCGTAGGGATCGGAATCTTTTGGACCACGCTTTCGTGGGCACAGTCCCCGGTGTTGAGCGGCATCGCGCATGTTGCCTTTCGCGTTGCCGACGTTGCGGCCGCGCGCGCGTTTTACCAGATGCTGGGCTTCGAGCAGGCTTTTGAATTCATCAAAGACGGCAAGACCACGGAAGCCTTCATCAAAATCGGCGATCGCCAGTTTATCGAGCTGTACCCTCTGGATTCCCAGCCAGCCGGGCTGATGCACGTCTGCTACGAATCCAGCGACTTGCCCCCCTTGTATGCCGAGTACGTCAAGCGCGACCTGAAACCGTCGGCCGTCCGAAAGGCGGGGGCCGGCAATATGCTGATGGTCCTTCGTGGCCCGGAAAACCAGACCATCGAATATACCCAGTACATGCCGGGGTCGATGCATTTCGAGGACCACGGCAAGCACTTGGGGGAAAACCGCGTTGCGCAACATCTGCTGGGGGCGACCCTCGCCGTGACGGACCTTGCCGCCGTCCGCGCGTTCTATACCGGCAAACTGGCATTCGAGCCCCGTGAGGAAAACGCCGGCGGAGTCTTCCTGCGTCTTCCCGGAGGCTCCGGCGACGAAGTGAAACTCGAACCGGCTGGCGGCGACACCAAACCCGGTCTGTTCTTCGCGGTGGCTGACGTCCAGCGCGCCGCCGCCGACTTGCGGAGCCGCGGGCTGGAGGTGAAGACCACTCCCACGGCCGTTTCCGTCACCGATCCCGACGGCGTCATCATCTTCTTTACCCGCGCCAGCGCACGCTGACGGTGGGGCAGGCGGTGCTCGCCTGCCATCCCGCGCTGGAAGAGGCGTCATGTGAGAACGACGGGCAGGCGAGCACCGCCTGCCCCACCTCCGGCACCGGTCCTGCCCAGCCCCGATTCTCTTCTGTGTTACTTTCAAGAATCGAGGTCGTCTCCATGTCGAAAAAACCAGAACATACTCACCCTGTACCCGTAATCGGCGAGGGCGCCACGCTCGGCGTCATCGGCGCCGGCGTGATGGGCCAGACCCTGCTCCGCGGACTGCTCTCCGGTAAGCTCGTCGCTCACGACCGCGTGTGGGGCGGCGATAAGAATCCGGCCGCCTGCGAGGCCGCCTCCCAGGCGCTCGGCATCGCCGTCGAATCCGACTTCCATGCGCGCGTGCCCGGCGCCGATCTGATTCTGCTGTGCGTCAAACCCAACGACGCGCCCGTGGTGCTGGCCACCCTCCGCAACGCCGGACTGCGCCGCGAGACGCTGCTGATATCCATCCTGGCCGGCGTCGGCACCGACCGGCTCGAGTCCCTGCTCGGCACCGAAAATCCCCTGGTCCGCGCCATGCCCAATACCCCCGCCGTGGTCGGCGAGGGCATGACCGTGATCTGCCCCGGGCGCTACGCCACCAAGACCGACCTGCAGCGCGCGCAGGCCATCTTCGAGGCCGTCGGCCGATGCCTGCCGGTCGACGAGGTTCACTTCAATGCCGTCACCGCGCTCAGCGGCAGCGGGCCGGGCTACAACTTCCTCATCATGGAAGCCCTGGCGGATGCCGGCGTGCGCGTGGGGCTGCCGCGGCAGCTTGCCCTCACCCTGGTGGC
>PLMF01000239.1 GCA_003142355.1 Bryobacterales bacterium | reverse complement strand
GGCGGATTGACAATCCGCCGCAGATTGCCAATCTGCCCCACAGAGTCTGAGCTAGGTTGGTTCCTAAGTTGCGTCATAGTATCGGCTCGCAGGGTCCATCGGATTGAGCGATGGGGACGTAATGGATGCCTTGCGCTCGAAGACTGCGTAGATCGAAGGCAGGATGGTCAAAGTAGTGAACGTGGCGGCGATGAGTCCGCCGATGACGGCGCGGGCGAGCGGCGCGGATTGCGCTCCGCCCTCGCCGAAGCCGATGGCCATGGGCGCCATACCGAAGATCATGGCCGACGCGGTCATGAGGATGGCGCGCAGGCGGCCGCCGGCGCCTTCCCGGATGGCTTCGAGGAGCGGCCGGCCTTCGTGGCGCGAGCGTTCGGCGAAAGTGACCAGCAAAATCGAGTTGGCCACCGCAATCCCGATGGCCATGATGGCTCCCATGAAAGACTGGACGTTGAGCGTGGTGCCGGTGGCGAGGAGCATCGCCACAACGCCACAAAGGACCGCGGGGATGGTCAAAATAATGGCGAGCGCCAGGCGCATGGACTGGAAATTCGCCGACAGCAGAAGAAAGATCACCAGGACGGCCAGCAGCAAACCAACTCGCAGCCCGGAGATGGTCTGCTCGAGCGGTGGAAGCTCGCCGCGCAGTTTGACGGTGACGCCTTTGGGCGGCGGGCCGGCGCCGGCCAGCGCCCGATTGAGCTTCAGCGCAGTTTCTCCCAGGGTCAGCCCATGGATGTTGGCCGTGAGGCTGACCACATGCTGGCCGTTGTAGCGTTCAATCAACCCGGGCATGGTGCCAAGCTTCAGGCCGGCGATGGCGGTGAGCCGCGGTTCCGATTGCCCGCCCTTCATCACCGGAAGGTTGCCGACCTGTTCGACGCTCTGGATGCGGTTTTGAGGCAGCTCGACTTGAATCTGGAAGGCGTTGCCGGAAGCGGGGTCGCGCCAGTAGTTGGGGTCGGTGAAGCGCGAAGAGGAGGTGGCGGGGACCACGGAGCGCACTACGTCCGACATGGTCAAGCCGAACTGGCCGGCGCGTTCGCGGTCGATGTTGATATCGAGCGTGGGAAAGTTCTGTTCTTGAGCGAACTGTAAATCGCGCAGGAAGGACAATTTCGCCATCTGAGCCTGCACCTTCTGCGCGTAGGCGTAATCGTCCTGAAGACTGATTCCCTGGACGGCCACCTCGATGGGGGTGGGAGATCCGAAGCTCATCACCTGGCTTACTATGTCGGCGGCCTCGAACGAGATTTGCGATCCGGGCAGCTCACGGCGCAGGGCTTCGCGCAGGCGTTCGCGCAACGGTTCGCCGCGAGGAGCATCGGGCTTGAGCGCGACCTGGATGACGGCTTCCTGCGGGCCGCTGGTGAACAAGTGGATGAGATCCACCGGGTAGCTGGAGGGCACCACGCCGACAAAGTCGCTGGTGATCTCGACGTTTCGCTCGCCGGCCTGGCGACGAATGACATCGAGCGCATGCAGGACGATGCGCTCGGTCTCCTCGACGCGCGTGCCCGCCGGCGCGCGCAGCCGGATGCGGAAGAGCGGAGCGTTGGCGTCGGGGAAGATTTCCGTTCCGATGCGCGGCAGGAGAACATAGAGCACGCCGATGGAGACGACGAGGTAACCGAAAACCAGGGGCCAGCGAAGCCACAAGACCGCGTTGAGATAGCGTGCATAGAACCCGCGCAGGCGCTGCTCCTCGCCACGGTGGGCTTCGCGCATGAGCCACGTCGAGAACACGGGGACCAGGCTGCTCGAGAGCAAATAGGAAGCGATCATGGAAAACGCGACGGCGAGGGAGAGCGGAACGAAAAGTTGGCGGCCCACACCGATCATGAAGAAGGATGGAACGAAGACGGCGAGAATCGAGAACATGGAGAGCAGCCGCGCCATCGCCGTGCGGCTGCACGCCTCGACCACGGCGCGCGCACGGGAGACGCCGGGAAGCATCTGGGTGTGAATGTTCTCGATCTCGACGGTGGCCTCGTCGACGAGCACTCCCACGGCCAGCGCCAGGCCGCCGAGCGTCATGATATTGATGGTCTGACCAGTGAGCCACAGCAGAACGACGGCGCCGAGCAGGGCAAACGGGATGTTGGTGACGACGATGAGCGCGCTGCGCCAGTCGCGGAGGAAGAGCAATACCATCAAGCCGGTCAGAGCCGCGCCGAGGAGGCCTTCGACGACCAGGCCGCGAATCGAGTTGGTGACGAACGGCGACTGGTCGAATTCGAGGCTGACATCGACATCGTCGGGGACCACCTTCTTGAAATCGGGGATGGCGGCTTTCACGGCCTTGATGACGGAGAGCGTCGAGGCGTCCGAGCGCTTGGTGACGGGGATGTAGACGGTCCGCTTGCCGTTGACGTGAGCGTAAGCGGTGACAAGGTCGGTGCCGTTCTCGATGGTGCCGATGTCGCGCAGGTATACCGTCGTGCCGGAGACCGGGCGGATGGGCGTGGCGAGCAGCTCGGAAAGATTGCCGCCCAGAGCGGCGTTAGTGCGGGCGATGCGCTCGACGTTGCCGGTCCACATGTTGCCGGACGGCATCACGAGCGTGGCTTTGCCGACGGCGGCAATGGCCTCTTCGGGCGAGATCCGGTACTGCCGGAGCTTGTCGGGATCGAGCATGACGACGATGGTCCGCTGGTTTCCGCCGAAGGGCGGCGGCGCGGAAACGCCGGGGAGCGTCGCGAAGAGCGGCCGCACACGGTTCAGCGCGAAATCCTGCATCTCGGCTTGCGCGCGGGTGGCGCTGCTGAAGACCAGCATGCCGACGGCGACGCTTCCGGCATCGAAACGCGTGATGAAGGGCGGCACCGTTCCGGGAGGCATGAAGGCGCGGGCGCGGTTCACATAGCCGACAGTCTCGGACATCGCCTGACTCATGTTAGTGCCCTCGTGNNTCGAGTCCGGTGATGTAGAGGAAGTGATACTCGTAGTAGTAAGTGAGATAGCCTTCCATCTGCGCCGGATCCATGCCGCCGTAGGGCTGCGCCACGTAAATGGCGGGGTCTCCGACCTGGGGAAAGATGTCCGCGGGCATGCGTTCGAGCGCGAGCACGGCACAGAGCGCAATCGCGACGAGGGCCACCACTACCGTCAACGGCCGGCTAAGAGCGGCTAAGACAAGGCGCATGTTACTGACTTGCCTCCGCCAGGAATGGCTGAATGTCTCCGGCGGCGGCGGCCACTCCCAGCAGGCCGCGCCAGATGCCGAGGCGGGCCAGCGCATCGTCGATTTCGGCTTGCGTGAGGAGGCGCTGCGCTTCCGCTACCTCATCGATCGACCCCAGGCCCGATTGATAACGGGCGGTGGCCTGCTCGACCGCGGCGCGCGCGGCGGATACCTCGAGGGGAGTGTTGGCGGCAATGCTGCGGGCGCCCTGGAGGGTTGCGACGGCGGCGTTCCATTGGGCGCGCAGATCGATGGCAATCTGGCGATAGCGGGCCGTTTGCGCGCGGACCGCGGCCGACTGCGCGGCTTCGCGGGCTTGAACCGAGGGCAGATCGAGAGCCGGAAACGTCACGCTGAAACCGAGCGCGTAGTTTTGCACGCTGGGAGCCAGGCCGTTGACGCCGCCGAGCAGCTTGCCATCGGTCTCGGCGCTGGTGCCGCGAGCATAAGCGGAGCCTTGCAGGTAGAAGCGTGGGAAGTAAGATCGTTCGAGAGCCTTGAGTTGCGCCTTGGTTTGTTCGACCACGGCGCTTTGTTCCGCCGCGAAAGGATTGACGGCGGCATCGAGCGCGGGGACGGATTCCTCTGGCGGCGGCTGAAGCAAGCGCGGCGAGGAAATGGCGAGTTGGGCCGGCTCGATGCCCAGGAAGCGGGAGACCATGGCGCGCGCCACGTCCACGGCCTGCCGGGCCTGAATCAGTTGGGTGCGCGCGGCGGCGACTTCGGCCTGGGCGCGCGAGGCGTCGGCGCCAGGACGCAACTCAGCACCGACCAGCGCATTGGTGGTGCGCACGATGACTTCCGTCCGGTCCACCCCGGCCTGGGCGGCGCGCACGGTTTCCTGTGCCGCCACCAGCGTGAGATAGGCATCGGCGGCGGCGGCCGCCACTTCGAACTGAGTGCGCTTGAGCGTGGCTTCCGACTGGGCTTGCGCAGCCGCGGCGGCGGCGACGGTGGCCCGCCGCAGGCCGAAATCGAACGGCTCCCAGGTGACCAGCGCTCCGATGGCGCTGCCCCAGGCGGTGCCGAGATTGTTCGAGCCGATCACCGGGCCGGACATGGCAGGGAGCGTACTTTGCGGCAGCAGAAGCCCGAAGACGTTGTTTCGGGTGGCGCGGTTCACCTGCGCCAGGGCATCCACGCGCGGCAGGTAGGCGGTTCGCGCGAGGCGTATGCCGGCCGCGGCGGCGTTGATCTGCTCCTGCGAGACCTGAATGGACGGGTAATTGTGCAGCGCATTTTGCACCGCCTGCATGACAGTCAGCGCGGCAGGCGGGGGAGCCGGCTGCGCCAGCAGAGCGCCGGCGGCCAAGGCCATCAATACGAGTTTATGGTGCTTCGACACGTGGGCTACTTGCCTTCCATGAGTTCGCGAAACAATTCGCGCACCTTGCTGGTGGCTGAGTGAAGCGCGTTTCGCCCCACGCGGGTGGCGCGATAGACCTTGCGCCGCGATTTGCCCTGGCGCAGCTCGGCGGCGCGCAGGTACCCCTTCTTTTCGAGGCCGTGCAGCAAGGGGTAGAGGGTTCCGGGACTGATCCGGTAGCCGTGGCGGGCCAGCTCCTCGACCATGCCCAGGCCGAAGATGGGCGCATGCGCGGCGTGATGCAGCACGTGGAGGCGGATCAATCCCGAGTAGAGGTCGCGGTCATCCGCGAGAACGTTGTGATCGGGCTTCGTTTTCGACATTCGATTACGAATACTGATAGTATATGGGCGGAAGGCGGCGCATGTCAAACAAGAAAGCGTTGTCGGGAGGATTTGGGGGTGAATGGCAGGCGTCCCGAGCCGGCTAAGGAGACCGATCTCGCCTCGTGCCTCCGCGCTCGGCGTCAAGGCTCCTCTTGAGCTCTGGTGTGAGCAGCACTACGGGCACCCCATACCAAGCCGTGCGAGCGATATCGATTACTCGCACAATGTCCGCAAAGGCCAAGCTGTCATCGCCCTCGATATATACAACTCGGCCGGCGCGCCGGCTGAGTTGCGCCCGGAGCGCGTCGCGCAGGTCACCCCATGAGACCAGTCTGGAGTTCAGGCGCAGTTCCGGTTCGTTGGCACCAGATGTCGAGCTTTCCGCACGGTGCACGGCAACAGTCACGCGTTCAACTTGAAGATCGGCCACAAGAGTTACTGGCTTCGTGATGCGAACCTCAAGACCAACGGAGTGGGGATACCATCCCCACTTCCATCCGAAAATCATCGCCGCCGGAATCACGATCAGGAGCAAGATGACGCTATATAGAAGTCCAAATCCCGGAATGTCTGCAAACCGCGGGTGCACTCGCATGTCCTATTCTGACCCCACAATCGGATCCGAAGTTCCAGTTTTTCGGCGTTGTCTGCGTTCTCTGTGTTGGGTCTTCCACTGGCTATCCCAGGAATGAGACCAGCCGGATCCCGGCGGGATGAGCCAATCGTAAGCCGAAAACGTTGTAAGGTGAGGAAAAGGAGGATTTCCGACTCATGAACCAATCTCAGAAGACACGCCGCAATTTCCTTTCCGGCATCACCATCGGCTCGGGGCTTCTGCTGGCCGGCTGCCATCGCGGCGGCGAAACGAGCGAGGCCGTCGCGTCGGGCGGGCCGGCGGACGTTACGTTGCGCATCGGCCCGGCGCTGGTGGATATGGCCAAGGACCATACCATCAGCACCATCGGATACAACGGCACGGTTCCCGGGCCGGTGATCCGGTTGCGAGAGGGCGTCGCGGCGACGGTTGACCTGTTCAACGACACCGACTCGGCCGAGTTGGTGCATTGGCACGGGCTGATCATTCCCCCGGACGTGGACGGCGCCGAAGAGGAGAGGAGCCTGGCGGTCCCGGCCCATGGCCACCTGCGCTACCAGCTCACGCCCCGGCCATCCGGCGCCCGGTTCGTGCATACCCACGTCATGCCCATGTCCGACCTGAGCCGGGGCACTTACACCGGACAGTTCGGGTTTGTGTACATCGAGCCGAAGAACAATCCGGGGCAGTACGATCAGGAGCTTTTTCTGGCCACGCATGAGTGGGAGCCCTACTTTACGACCATGGAGGACGAGGAGGAAGATCCGGGCGCGAAGCCGAAGGAGCCGAAGAAAGACGAGAAGCCGAACGGCTGGGAAATCGGCTATCAGCGCTTCACCATCAATGGGAAGTGCCTGGGGTACGGCGAGCCGGTGCGCGTCAAACAGGGACAACGCGTGTTGTTCCACTTCCTGAATGCCAGCGCCACCGAGAACATTCAGCTTGCGCTCCCCGGCCACCAATTCCAGGTTGTGGCTCTGGACGGCAATCCGGTACCGCATCCGCAACTGGTGGATGTGCTGGAACTCGGGACGGCAGAGCGCATCGACGCGGTGGTGGAGATGAAGAACCCGGGAGTCTGGATTCTGGGGACGCCGAAGGATGACGATCGCAAGAACGGAATGGGCATCGTAGTTGAATACGCCAACAAGAGCGGGGCGCCGCGCTGGATCAAGCCCGCGAAGAAGGCTTGGGATTACACGATCTTCGGCGAAAGCCGCGAGGCGGCGAAACCCGACGAGACGATCCCCATGGTGATTGGGAAGATCAACGGCGGCACGGGCGGTTTCAACCGCTGGACCATCAACGGCAGAAGCTACGACGCGAAGGACGAGCCGCGAAAGCTCTCCCGGGCGAAGCGCTACCGCCTGGTTTTCGATAACCAGACCGACGATGCCCACCCTCTCCACCTGCATCGCAACAGTTTTGAGCTGACCAACGTTTACGGAAAGCCGACGGCGGGGATCATGAAAGACGTGGTGCTGGTGAAAGGCTTCCGGAAGATCGAGGTGGATTTCACGCCGGCGATGGAGGGGCTGACATTGTTCCATTGCCATCAGCAGCTCCATATGGATTACGGGCTCAAAATGCTCTTCGACGCGGTGTGAGGGCGCCCCGGGCAGCAGTGTGACGTCGCCAAGATCGATGACGGCGGCGGGCTGGCAGCGGGCTGGGTGGATGAAAGCGCCCTGCTGCAACCAGGCTGGCCGCGTAGGAAAGAACAAGGAGAAGAACATGAAGACCTTGGTTACGGGAGCCACGGGGAATGTAGGCTCCGCAGTCGTCACAGAACTCGTGAGGGGCGGCGCGGAGGTTCGGGCGCTGACCCGCAAGCAGCCCAAGGAAGACGTGTTTCCAAAAGGGGTTGAAGTCGCTCTAGGGGACTTGCTCGACCCAGTATCTGTCGAGCAGGCCATGCAAGGAATCGACAAGCTGTTCTTGCTGAACGCTGTCGCTGCGGACGAGTTGACACAGGCGCTCATCGCCTATGGTTTGGCCAAGCGGCTGGAACTCAAACACATTACTTACCTTTCCGTTTTCAGCGTGGAGAAGTTCCGCGACGTGCCACACTTCGCTTCGAAATTGGCCGTTGAGAATGCGCTTCGCGAGTTCGGCGTGCCGTACACGATTTTGCGACCGGGCTACTTCTTCCAGAACGACCTCATGCTGAAGGAACTGCTCATGGGCCCAGGTTTGTATCCGATGCCAATCGGGAACGCGGGTATCGCGACGGTGGATGTCCGCGACATCGCGGAAGCGGCGGCGATTTCACTCACTCAGGAGGGACATGGCGGCAAGACCTACGATGTGGTCGGCCCAACGGTTCTGAGCGGTCCGCGCGCCGCGGAGACGTGGAGCAAGGTGCTGGGGAAGGCGATTCGCTACACGGGGGAGACCTTTGATGCATGGGAGCAGCAGATGCGCGCCCACTCCCCGGCATGGACTGCGTTCGACCTGCGCATGATGTTCCAGGGGTATATCGAGCGCGGATTCGTTCCAACCGATACCCAGGTCGAACGACTCAAGAATCTTCTCGGCCACGTCCCGCGCAGCTACGAGGATTTCGCCGTGGAGACAGCAAAGGCATGGCGGGCGTGATCGCCCAGGTGAAGCTGTCGTTGTCGATTGACGCCTCTTGGCCGCCACCTTGGCGCCACCGCGAATAACGGACCCCGCGATCAGGTTACACTGGAGCAGTTCCGTCGCAATGGACCGAGAGGAGGTTACTGGCCGATGTCAGTTTCACGCAGATCTTTCTTCGCCCGCGCCGGGGCGATTGCCGCCGCCCAGGGGCTGGCTATGAAGGCGCAGCAGAGGCCGCCCGTGGATCCGGGGGAGACGCCGCAGGACCCTCGCATGGGCACGGGCAATGTCGAGAAACTGTTCAAGTATTCCGACCACCGCGCCCAGGTTGCCCTGATCAAGGGTGAGAACCGGCGCCAGAACGTTTACGATGCCCTGGTCGCGATCGACGACCAGATCCGGCCCGGTCTTAAGACCCGGAAGTACGTTCTGATCAAACCCAACGGTTGCGACCCATCGCGGGCACTGATTTCCACCCATGCGGACACCGTGCGCGGAATCCTCGACTACCTGGCGCCCCGTTTCAAAGGTCAGGTGTTGGTGGCCGAATGCGGCGGCACTCCGGCCGCGAAGGCCACCAGCCAGTTCGGCTGGGACAAGGTCTTCGCCGAGCACAAGGCCTTCAATATGAAGCTCGAGGTTCCCAACGAGGACGAGAACCGCTACCAGCTTCTGTACGGGATCGACTACGACATGCATCCCCTCCCCATCAGGCTGGGCGCTCGATTCGTGGACCCCGCTGCTTTCGTGATTTCCTCGGCGGTGCTGAAGACGCACAACATGGTGGTGNNAAGCGCAAGTTCCACGTGGGCATACGGGCGGGCAACTACAATATGTATCTGGGCGCCCAGAAGATGATGCCTAACTGGGGAGTGGGGCTGGTGGACGGGTTCGAGGGGATGGAAGGGAACGGTCCCGTTTCGGGCACCCCGGTGCCGCATCGCATCGCCCTGGCCTCGACGGATTTCCTGGCGGTGGATCGCGTGGGCCTGGAGTGCATGGGAATCGACGCCGGCTGGCCCGGCTATCTGAACTACGCCTACCAGGGCGGCCTGGGCCAATACGATCTGGCCAAGATCGACGTGGTGGGCGCCAAGATCGCCGACGTGAAACGAAAGTACCGGCTGCACGCCGACGTGGACCGGATGCTGGAGTGGCGAGGCCCGATGCAGGACCTGCCTCCGAACCTGGGCCGCAACCGGCGTGGGCTGGAAGAGGATCTCTCCGCTGATTACGCTTGATGGCGGGCGGCGAGCGGCACGTGGGTCGGCCCCACTTAGTTCATGAACCAGCCGCCGTTGACGTTGATCGTTTGTCCGGTGATGTAGCCGTTTCTGGCAAGCATTACGGCCACTTGTGCCACTTCCTCCACGGAGCCGAATCGGCCTACCGGGATGTGCGCGGGTTGGGCGTTGGGATTGGAGGTCACCATCTCGGTCTCAATCAGCGCCGGCGCAATGGCATTCACCCTGATACCCTCCTTGGCCAGATGCCTGGCGTAGTAGCGCGTGAGGCCGAGAATGCCGGCTTTCGATGCGGCATAGTGCGGACCGACAACTCCGCCAACTTGCGCCGCTACCGAAGACAGGTTCACGATCCGGCCCCATCGGCGCGCCCGCATACCGGGCAGAACGGCCTGGGTCACCAGGAAACAGGATTTCAGGTTCACNNGCGACCAGGCGATCGACGTCGCCGCGGATGGAGACATCGGCCTGGATACTGACACACCGTTTGCCCAAGCGGGTGATTTGCGACTCGACCTCTTGCGCCTCCCGCGAGCGGGACAGGTAATTGACTACGACATCGGCGCCGGCCTCGGCAAGGGCCAATGCGACGGCGCGGCCAATGCCCCGGCTGGCGCCAGTGACCAAGGCGACTCTTCCGTTCAAATCATCCATATGTGGAGTGTAACGCACCAGGTGCCTAGAAAACCCGGTGACATCCATGATAAGGACTTGTCAAGGGAAAACAGACCTCTCCCTGGACCTAACGGAAGGATTTCCCGAAGCGTGCTAGTCGATGGGGTACCGGTGGCTCCG
>PLMF01000192.1 GCA_003142355.1 Bryobacterales bacterium | reverse complement strand
GGCTCGCCGATCAGCACGGGGTTGTTCTTGGTGCGGCGGCACAGGATCTGGACCACGCGTTCGAGCTCGTAGTCGCGGCCGACGAGCGGGTCGAGGGTGTTGTCCATGGCGGCCTGGGTGAGGTCGCGGCTGAATTCGGCCAGCAGCGAGCTTTCCTTGGGGCGCGCGGACGCAACCTTCTCGCTCTGCGACCGGGCCAGCTCTTCCCGGATGGTGGAGAGGCGCAGGCCGCGCTCGTGCAAAATCTCGGCGGCAAAACATTTCTCCTCGCGCAGCAGGCCCAGCAGCAGGTGCTCGGTGCCGATNNTAGGCCAGCACGCGCTTGCACTCATGGCTGAGCGGGAGATCCACCGAGGTGGATACTTTTTCGCGGATGGTGGTGTGTCCCTCGATCTGCTTGCGGATGGACTCGACGGCCGCGTGCGAACGCAGGAAGCGGTTGGCCAGCGCCTTGTCTTCCCGCAGGAGGCCGAGGAGCAGGTGTTCGGTCTCGATGTAGGGACTGCCGAACTGGCTCGCCTCGTAGCGCGCGAAGAAGATCACCCTGCGCGCCTTCTCCGTGTATCGCTCAAACATAGAATGTGGCCCCCTAATACTAAAGATACTCCGGCTGGCTGGCAGGATGCGAGTTTATTGATTCGAGCGGCGCCAAACCGCCTTTCTCCAGGCTCAAGACCCGGTCGCAACGCCGCGCGAACGACAGGTTGTGAGTGACCAGGACGGACGTGAGCCGATGGGAGCGGTGAAGGCCCTCGAGGAGCTCGAAAATCATTTCGCCGGTCCGGAAGTCCAGGTTTCCCGAAGGCTCGTCGGCGAGCAGAACGGACGGCGAGCCAACCAACGCCCGGGCGAGCACAACGCGCTGCTGTTCCCCGCCCGATAATTCACCGGCGCGGTGCGACGCCCGCGCGCGAAGCCCCACTTCATCCAACCTGGCCAGCGATTCCGAAGCGGCCCTGGCATGCGGCCACCCGCGAATCAGCAACGGCATCATCACGTTCTCGAGCGCCGTAAACTCCGGCAGGAGATAGTGAATCTGCCACACGAAACCTATTTCCCGATTGCGGAAGCCGGCCTGTTCCGAGTCGGCGAGCCGCGAAATCTCCATACCGCCGTAGTGTATGGTGCCGTTCGAAGGCCGGTCCAAACCGCCCAAGAGATGCAGGAGCGTGGACTTCCCCGCCCCGGATTCGCCCACCAGCGCGAGCATCTCGCCGCGTTCGACATCGAGGTTCAACTCGGAGAAAACCACCAGGTCGGCGCCGCCCGAGGTATAGACCTTGGAGAGGTTGCGCGCGGAGATGTAGGGATCGGCCACCCATCCGTTACGATATCGCAAGTACAAGGAAAAGGGGACAGACGCATTNNAATGCGTCTGTCCCCTTTTCCCTTTTCAGAATTCGTAGCTGAGGCCCGCCATGGGCACGAAATCGTGCAGAATGGTGCCAAACTTGGCGCCGGGAGCCGGAGCGATCAGCTCCTTGGGGAAGGCGGTGATGTAGTCGCGGAATTCGGTCCGCAGACAGATCTTGCGTGCGATATAGAACTTGACCCCGCCGCCGACGCTGGCCATCGGCTTGAGGGCCTGGGTCTTGGTGAAGTAACCGAACTGGCTCAAGGGCTGATAAGCGGCCTCCGCGCCAGTTCCCCGGAAGATCTTCATGCCGCCGCCGATGGCGGCGAAGAACTGCACGGGGGAGTTCTTGCGGGCGGTGCGCAGGATCAAGTCATAGTGCACCACGTGCGCCGTGCCCGCAAAGGAGACGGAGGAGCCGCCGCTCGAAAGCTGCAGATTGCTTTGCAGATAGGCGTAGCGCAACTCGCCGCCGATATGGCTGTAGGTGTTGTGGCCAAAGAAGGCCCCGAAGGTGGCGCCGCTCTGAAAACCGGCGGTCGCCGTACCGACTGGGCCGGCCACGGCGACGTTACTCAAGAACCCGCCGCCGCCAAGGCCTCCGAATTCCCACTGTTGGGCGCGGCCGGTGGCGGCCGCGGCGGCTAAGAGCAAAATCGATACTGCGAGCGTCCTCATGTGAATCTCCTGTTGCCGTTCTTACTTGACTACCCGCACGCTGAGCGCGGTCGAACTGCCCCCTTGGGCGACCACCAGCGGGATGTCCATGCCTTGCGGCACGCCGGAAGGAACCGACGCATTGACCTGGTAAACGCCCACCTCGCCTGGCACCAGGCCGGAGTACAGGACGTTCAGCGAAACCCCGCCCAAGGTGACGGACGCCACGGTCACGGTATTGGACAGCGGATCGGCCGGCGCGGCCATCCCGGATACCATGGGCGGCGAAGTTTGGCCCATGCCGGTGGCGTAGATGGTGATGATATCGTTGGGGTGGATCGGATTGGTGGGCGTGATGAGCTGGCCGTTGTCGTCGCGAAAGACGGTCGCCAGACCAGTCTCCGGCCCCGCCGTTCCGGAGCGGAAGATGCTGGGAGCCACGGGCAAGATCGAGAAATAGAAGTTATCGCTGATGCCGCCGGGCGTGCGCAGCGTCATGGTGGCGTTGCCGGCCGCGTTGGTCGGCAACTGCCCGTTGATCTGCTGGCTGGAGACGAAGAGCATGGGCACCGCTATCCCGTTGACGGTGAGGCAGGATTCGCCCAGCGCAGTGGGCAGCGGAAGCTCCTGGGTGGCGATGTTGACCAGGCTCATCTGCTGGCCGTACACGCTGATGAGCCCGCCGGGCGCGACCGGCTTGGTTCCATCGGCGGCATTCACCACGCTCGAGATCTGGGGCGGCGCGACAGCCGCATCATAATTCCAGGAAAGCACGGTAAAGCCGGAAACCGTCAGGGAGATGACGGCGCTGCGGTCGGCCAGCGGAGCCAGGGTGCGAGTGAACGGCATGGCGGTCGTCGAAACCAGCGGCGCCTCGGCCATGACGGTAGGCTTGGCGTTGGCGGCCTGGGTCGGATCGACGCGTTCAATCACGCCTGGGCTGGTGGACGCCGGCACGGTGGTGCGGAACCCCGCCTGGTCCACGAAGGCGAACCCGGAAGGGGCGCCGGAAGCCGTTTCCAGGGTGCCGACGGAGACCAGCGACGCATTCAGCCAGTTGTTGCCGACGACGTAGGAGTTATAGCTGGAAGCGGCGTAGGGGCCCTGCAGAGCGGTCAGGTCTTTTCTCGATACGGTGAACGTATCCGCGTTGGCGTCGTAGAGCATGACGTTGCCGTCGGGCATGGCCACCAGGACGGAAGCGCCGTTGGGCGAAGGCGCGAGCACGCCGGCGGGGTTGACGCTGTTGACGTAAATCCCCAGGCTGGGCAGCGCGGTGGCGCGCCGGGCCGAAAGATCCACGCGGTCGATCATGCCGCGGCCGCCCGCGCCCGCGTTGCGCACGAGGGCCAGCAGGGCATTACCCGAGGCAGCCAGGGAGCGGGGATAGTGGCCCGGCGGGAACGTGATCGACGGCTGCTGCTGCAGCGAATCGAGATCGTAGACGAACGCCAGTTGCGAATTGTCGTGGCCGATCAGCAGGTACTTTCGATCCAATGTAAAGGCCATCTGAGTGGGTGTGGTGGCGGTGCGCAGCGCGGTGATCTGCTGGTAGGTGGCGCCGTCGAACACCAGCACCTGGTTGCGGTCCTGCTGCAGGATGTAGAAGCGGTCGCGGGCCGGATCGGCCAGCAGGTCCACGTTGTTGCCGGGGACGTCCACCAGGGTTCCGCGCTGATTGGGGTTGCGCGTGTTGACCAGCAGGCGAACGGTTGGGGGGAGGTTCACGGCGGTGGAGGAAGCGATGGTGAGCGGCACGGCGACGGTGCCGTTCTGATTCTGGAAGGCATTAGGATCGATGCGAACCTGCACGGTCGCCGGGGTCGTCCCCGAATTGGGCGAAACGGTCACACCCGTTACGTTGACGCCGATCGTGAAATCGGTATGGCCGCCGCCGGGATCGGAGATGGTGAGGCTCTTGGTGATCACGTTGCGGTTGCAGAAACTGCCGAGGGCCACCAGATCGGAGGGGGAAGCGGCCAGGCGATGAAACTGCTTCAGCCGGCCCACCGGCAGCACCGTAACGCCGCTGTCGGTAATGGCGTATAGCACATCCCCAGCCGAACTCAGCAGGGAGCGTCCGACGATGTTCTCGGCCAGCGAGAGGGTGTCCCGTACGGTCAGATTGTCCGCATCCAGGATGGACAGCACCGGCGGCACGGCGGGAAGCACCGGCGCCGCCGGTGTGGTTGTGGGGCTGGTTGCGGTGGAAGTTTGCGTGGACGCTGTCAGGATCTGTGCGTAGATGATGCCGGCTTTCGAATCGATGGCGTTGCCGCCGATTTGGGTGGAAGTAGCCGAATTGGGGAATTGGGCCAGGTCGGTAGCCGTCGGGTCCAGCCTGTACTGGCCGATCATGCACCAGGAGCCGTCGGCCGCGACGCTGACGCGCGGCAATGGCGTGGGCACGGCCACAATGCCGATGGCATACAACTGATGCCCATTCGCCCGGTACCGGTAAAATGCCTGTGCCGATCCGCTGCTGGCAATGCCGTAGACTGTGGAGCCGTCGGCGGAGGTAGCCAGGGCGGCCGAGATCACCTGCGAGGGAAACGTGGCCAGGGCGGTGGGAAGCGATTGGCCCAGGTTGGCGAAAGTAGCCAATACCTGCATGGCGCCCGAAATGGGATCGAGCACGACAAAGCTGGTGGTGGTCACGATCAGCGCCTCGCCGTCGGCGGTGAAGGCCACGCCCAGGGGTGGATCGCCGGTGGCGAAGGTCTGGCGCGTGTTGCTGTTCAGGTTGACGAGCGTCACGGCGTTCCGGCTGGGATCGGGCGGAGTGAAATTGCCGTAGTGGGCAATCAGGAGGAACTGCGAATCGAAAGAGATCGCCAGCGCGCCCGGTTGCGGCGCCACGTTCATGGAGCTGTGAATCGAATAATCCGCAGTCGACATGACGTCGATGCGGTTGGCGGTGAAGTTGGCGATATAAAGCAGGCCGCGAGACTCATCGAGGGCAATGTCGGAAGCGGGGCCAGCAATGGGAACCACCGTCCCGAAGGTGGCTGCCCGCGAGGGCATGGCGGCGCTCGCCAAAGCCGCCGCGAGCGAAATCGAGATCAGACAGCCGTTCCAGCGCATATGAGAGTCTCCGACCGTTACGATTTAACTCTGGCGCCGCCGCGGAATCAATAATCGAAATGGCTAATAACTGTCGCATTACCAAAGTTAGCCGTGAATTTTCATGAAACTGCGGGTATACTCCTCGCGTGAAGTCAGGGTTGCCCCCGCGCCGTTGGAGGGCGTCGGCGGGCGCCAGGAACGTGCGGCCATGAAGAGCTTTATCGCGAAATTCCTACCAGTCTCGATTCCAGTAATGATAGGGGCGGCGCTGGCCCCGCAGTGCCAGGCACAGGGGGCGGCCACTCGTGTCTCGACGCAGCCACCGGGCCTCTATTTCAGCGTGGATGGCCAATACTATCAGAGTGCCATGAGTGCCGTATGGCCCAACGGCAGCAAACATACGTTGGTGGTGTCTCAGCCCACGCAGGTGCTGAACAAAGCGCAGTCCGTTTTTAAAGATTGGGAATTTGCCGGTGGATCGTTTTCGGGGAACGTCATGACGATCACCGCCGACCCCGCCGTTTCGGAATACCACGCCGTTTTCGACACTCTGTACGACGTGAGCCTGCTCTTCTATGATTGCGGGAACGACCCTGTGGCCTGCCAGTATAGTCCCGGCGTGATTTATGTGGGCGACGTGGCGTACCACTCCGACCAGGACATCTGGGCAGGAGCCGGCAGCACGATCAGGCTATACGCATTCCCCAATCCCGGTTACGTATTCGCCGGCTGGATGCCGGGGCGGAACCAGGTGATTCAGGGGTTTCAGAACACGGTGACGCTGATCGCCCCGGTTTCGGTCTACCCCATGTTTCAGGTGGCGCGGCGCATCAGCCTGGCCACCGTGCCGGCCGGTCTCCAGGTGCTGGCGGACCGCGCGCCGATGCCCACGCCTTCGACCATAGAATGGGGATGGGACAGCACACACAGCGTCGGCACGATCTCGCCGCAACAGGACACCACGGGACACTGGTGGGCCTTTTCTTCATGGAGCGACGGGGGCGCCGCGAACCACGCGTATCAGGTGGCCCCTCTCATTGCGGGAGACTTGCTGACCGCGACCTTTGTCCCGGCCGCTGCCCTTCTGTTTACCACCTCGCCCCCGGGCTTGAGCCTCACGGTGGATGGCAGGAGCAACTGGCCCACCTACAATTTCACTTGGGGCGCGGGCGAGACCCACAGTCTGCAGGCGCCCGCGCAGCAGACCGATGCGCAGGGCCGGATCTGGGCTTTTGCCAGTTGGTCGAACGGCGGGCCTGCGACGCAAAGCCTGACCGTGCCTGCCAGCGCGGCCGACACCGGCATACGGATGGTGGCCACGTACAACCCCGTGGGGCACCTGACGGTGAACAGCTCGATGCCCGGCCTCGCGGTGACGGTGAACGGGGCGGCATGCAGCACGCCCTGCGACATCCAGCGCCCGGTGGGCACCCAGCTGCGTGTGAGCGCGCCCGCCTCGGTGCCGCTGGGAGAGGGCACGCGCGCGGACTTGAGCGGGTGGTCGGGCAGCGCCGCTGCGCCGGCCGGCGATTGGGTGGGGATTTTGGGCGGCGACCCGGTCGCCATCAGCGCGAATTACCGGACTATGAACCGTCTTTCGACCGCCGCCAGCCCGGCAGGCAGCGCGTCATGGAATCTGCAGCCTGGGTCGCCCGACGGCTACTACGACTCCCAGACGACGGTCAATGTGAGCGTCACGGCGCAGCCCGGCTATCGTTTCCAAGGGTGGAGCGGAGACCTGAGCGGAGCGGCGCCTTTCGGCGCGGTGGCTATGAACGCGCCGCGAACGGTCGTGGCGCAGTTCGACACGGTGGCGACCATCCCTCCCACGGGCGTGCAAAATGGCGCGGGCGACACACCCCAGACGGGAGTCGCCCCGGGATCGGCGATTTCGATTTTCGGCGCCAACCTGTCCTCCGCCGTGGCCACCGGGCCGGACAGCCCGCTGGCGCAAACCCTGAGCGGCACGGTGGTACAGGTGGCCAACCGTCTGCTGCCGCTCTTCTTCGTCTCGCCCGGGCAGATCAATGCGGAGCTGCCGGCCGATTTCGCCCAGGGGCCGCAGACGCTCACGGTGAGTGCTCAAGGACAGCCGGACGTGCACACCAGCTTCACCATCGTGAGGAATGCGCCCGGGCTGTTCCAGCAAGCGGTGAAGGAGCAATCCTTCGCGGTGGCGACGCACGAGGATGGCTCGGCGGTGACGCCCGATTCCCCGGCGCGCCGCGGCGAGTTGCTGACGGTTTACGGAACGGGCTTTGGGCCGACCAACCCCATGCGGCCGGTGGGATTCGCGGTGCCGCAGACGCCGCCTTTCCTACTGCTGGATGCAGCCAGCCTGCTGGTGGGCGGCGCCGTGCTCCAGGCCGAAAACGCGCTCGCCGCACCGGGGCGGGTGGCAGTGGATGCCGTACAATTCCGGCTGGGCGATGGCGCGCCATCCGGAACCAATGCCCCTTTGCGGGTGAGCATCAACGGCCAGCAAAGCAACACCGTGCTGCTGCCGGTGCAGTAACAGGAAGCTCTCAGCTTTCAGCGGTCAGCTTTCAGCCAAGGCCACGTGGCCGGCGCTGTTTTAGCTGATTGCTGAAAGCTGATCGCTGATCGCTTTCAGTAATGGCGCGATGCGACGGGGCGTAGCGGAGCGGCAAACCGCGCCGGCACTTCCGTCCGCTCGGCGGGCCTTTCGAGCACCAGGGAGCGCAGGCCGGGCATGGCGCTGGGCCGATGACCCTTGTCGCCGACCGGGATCTGTCCGGTGGTGAGGTTCTTCAAGCCAAAAAGCGCCAGCTCGAACCGGTCCTTGACACCAACCTTCTGGAACAGCCGTGAAAGATAAACCTTCACGGTGCCCTCGGAGATCATCAATGTGGTGGCGATCTCCTTGTTCTTCAGGCCCTGGGAGAGCAGGCTCACGAGTTGCCCTTCACGCTGGGTGAGAGCCACCCGGCGCGCGCACAGGAAGCTGTCCGTGAGCGCCTTCTCGAACCAGAGCTCGCCGGCCTGGACCTTCTGCAGGCATTTCACCTGGAGCTCGGTGGGCAAGGTCTTGCGAAGGATGCCGCGCACGCCCAAGCCCATGGCCTGAAACGCCAGCTCGGTGGAAATGGAGGTCACCCACAGGACCATCTTGCAGTTGGTCATGGCATGCTTCATGTCAGTGAGCACGGCGAAGGTGATCTCGGGCGTCAAATCCATCAGAACCAGGTCCGGGGCGCCCTGCGCCAACTGTTCCATCAGGCAGGCCACGGCACCGCAGGTGGGCAACAACTCGAAACCCTCGACCTGGCGCAACACCGACTCGAGGCCTTTAGCCAAAATGGGTTCATCACTATAAAGAAGAATCCGCGTCATATTCTCCACCTTTACGAAACAGTCGATTCGATATACTCGCGATCTCTCATGCACAATATCCTGAGATTCTGCTCGCATTTTGATGACTGTTTTCTCCAGCATTGTCCGATTATTTACTTCGGTTGTCAAGAAAAAATATCGTAATTATCATCTAAATATTTGATATTCATCCCGATCGACACGCATTTTCAGCGGTCATCGGTCCGGAATTCGTATTATTATGTGCTTTATTAGCAACCACTTAAGACATGGTCGGGGATGTCCTAGACCGTCTTCGGACATACCTGAGAATTGCAGATAATTGACGTCTAATAACCTCTCGAAGTATACCGGCAATCGACTGTCGGCAGTATTCCGAGACTCCGAGAGCCTGGATTTTGAGCCTGTCGACAGCGGTATTTCAGCGATTGATTATTTCTTGATAACCTTCGGCAACAGCGCGATATAGCCCATTTACGATATTGATACACAGGCATTTGCGCGCTAAATTCCGGATGTCGAAACACGGCAATGAAAAACATCAACAGGCGCGAGAACCCGCGACTCGACATCCAGCTCCGGTGCTACGTCACCTCGCCGGCGCTCTGGATGCGGAGTGCGATGTGCACCGAGAACATCAGCCGAACCGGGATCCTGGTCGCCTGGCGCGGAGAAGACGGAACCGCCGTGCCCATGCCCATGGTCGGTCAGGTCGTGACCGTTGAAGTCGAATTGCCGGCGAACCATGGCTTCGGCCAGAAGTGCATCCACTGCCAGGGGACGGTGACGCGGACCTCGCCCGCGGAGGCAGGTTATCCGCGCGTGGCTTTAGAGGTGAATTACATGGATTTCCGCTCGTTTCACGATCGAATTCGCGCGATGGAGGCGCTGCAGCCGCTGGCCAGCGCCTGGATGGCCTGATCTGCCATGGAAGCGCATCGGTCCCAATTCGCAGTCAAGCTGTTGCCGTCGCTGACGGACTTCGCGTTCCTCATGCCGATCGTGTTTCTGTTCGTCCGCATGGAAGGCGTCAAGACGCTGCTCAGCGATTGCGATACGGGCTGGCATATACGAACCGGCGAGTGGATTGTGGCCCACCACGGGGTGCCGGCGCGCGACATTTTTTCCTATTCGAGAGCCGGCGATCCCTGGTACGCGTGGGAGTGGCTGTCGGACGTGCTTTTCGCCTGGCTGAACAGCCGCGGCGGCCTGGCGGCGGTGGTGCTGCTGAGCATTCTGCTGATCGCGGTCACTTTCATGCTGCTGTTCCGGCTGGCGCGGCGGAAGTCGAACGCCATCGTGGCGCTGGCGGTCACAATGGTGGCCGCGGCGGCGTCCTCGGTTCACTGGCTGGCGCGGCCGCACTTGTTCACGCTCTTGTTTGTGGTGGTGTTTTACGGGGCGCTGGAACGTGTCCGAGACGGGCACACGCGTCTGGCGGGCGTGCCGTACCTGGCCCTTCTGCCGGTGGCCACGATTCTGTGGACGAACCTGCACGGCGGGTTCTTCGTCGGCATTCTGACCATCGCGGCCTACGGCGCGGGCGAGCTGCTGAAGGCGGCATTTTCGGCGGACGGCGGAGAGCGGCGGACAGCCCGGCAGAGAGCCGGCCGGTATCTCCTCTCCGCGTCGGCATGCCTGGCGGCCAGCCTGGCCAATCCGTACTTCTATCGCTTGCACGTGCACGTGTGGCAGTACGTGTCGGATCCGTACCAGTCGCAGCACATCATGGAGTTTCTCACGCTGAGCTTCCACCATCCGGCGGCCATTTTCTTCGAGGGCATGCTCATGATGAGCGCGGCGGCGGCGTTCTGGTACGTGTCGAGGGGGCGTTTCATCGAGCCCCTGCTCCTGCTGATGTGGGGGCACGCGGCGCTACTGGCGGCGCGCAACATTCCGATCTTCATGATCGCAGCGGCGCCACTGGTGGCCGCGGCCATGGAAGAATGGCTGGCGCGGCTGCCGGAGCTGCGCGTGGCGGAGTGGCTGCGGAGAGCGGTGCGTAAATTCAATCTGGTGGCCGCGGAAACGAGCGATACCGACAACCTCGCCCGCTGGCACGTGGCCAGCGTGGCCGGCGCCCTGGTGGTGGCCGCCCTGCTCTATGCCCCCTCGCCGCCCCAACGGTTCCGCGCGGAATTCGATCCCAAATCGTACCCGGCGGGAGCCATCGAGACGCTGCGCCGCGATCCTTCGGAGCGCATCTTCACCTACGACCAATGGGGCGACTACCTCATTTACCGTCTTTATCCGCGCACCAAAGTATTTGTGGACGGCCGCAGCGATTTCTACGGCGACGATTTTGAAGAGAAGTGTATCGCCGTCCTGAACGTGAAATACGACTGGGCGAAGACCCTGGACGGTTTCGGCGTCGACACGATTCTGCTGCCCCCCAGTGTGCCGCTGGCCGGCGCGCTCAAGGAATCCAGCCGCTGGCGCGTGGTCTACGACGACGGCGTGGCGCTGGTATTCCGCTCCGCGCCCAAGGCCGCGAGCAAATCGATTTCCGCCGCCACCGGCGGCGGCACAGGCCGTGATCGCGAGGTCACGAAAACCGAGGCGCGCGATCGAGCGATCGCGAAAACCAAACCAATAACTTAAGGAGTGAAGGAAATGACGTATCTGCGTAATCTCTGGAAGGACGAACAGGGGCAGGACCTGATCGAGTACAGCCTGCTCATGGCGTTCGTGGCGCTGGCGTCGGCGGCTCTTTTTCTGGGCGCCGGCAAGAGCATCTCGGGCATCTGGTCGACCACCAACAGTCAGCTTACGGCGGCCAACACGCAGGCCAGCTAGGACACCCGGCGGAGCATGCCGGCGTGTTGGCCGTCGTCCGGCGTGCTCCGCTCAGGCCTTTGGTTCGGAAAATGGGAAGGGCTGCGAACGGGCCGCAGCGCACACCGCCAGGAACGTGGGGAGGCGCGTTGCGGCCAGAGTCGCCACCAGGAAGGCAGCGCCGCCCGATTTGGCCGAAGCCCTGGCCGAAGGCCGTTGGGACTGATGGCCAACGGAGGAATCGTTGCCGGCATCCGGCGGCGGTTCTTCCAGTGTGGTGGAACGGGGAACAGGTATGAACAAGAGATTTGTCGGGGTTCTGATCTTCGCGGCTATTGTGTCACTGGCTTTTAGCACGGTGTTCTACCGCCTGCTGGTGCACCAGTCCCAGACCACCAAAGCAGCCGCGGCGACGGTGCGGATTGTGCTGGCGGCGCGAGATCTGGAAGTGGGCACGATCCTGCGCGACCAAGACGTCAAGGTTGCGGATTGGCCCGGGGCCGTCCCCACGGGGGCGACTGCGCAGCCTCAGGACCTGGTGGGGCGCGGCGTCACCACGCCGATTTACGCGAGGGAGCCGGTGATCGAGTCGCGGCTCGCCCCCAAGGGCGCGGGAGGCGGTCTGGCCGCCATGATCCCTCAAGGCATGCGCGCGGTGGCGATCCGGGTGAATGAAGTGGTGGGGGTGTCGGGATTTGTGGTGTCGGGGATGCACGTCGATATTCTGATCTCGGGAAACGCCCCGGGCGGCAACGGCAACCTCGGCACGCTGACCAAGACGATGTTGCAGAACATCGAGGTGCTTTCGGCCGGCCAAGACTTCAAAAAGGATGCCGAAGGCAAACCCGTCATGGTGCAAGTGGTGAATCTGCTGGTGACCCCCGAGCAGGCCGAGCAGCTCAGCCTGGCTAGCAACCAGACCACCATCCAGCTCATTCTGCGCAATCCGCTGGATCGCCAGGTGACGCAGACTCCGGGAGCCGCGATGGCGCACCTCTTCACGGGCGCCAAACTCACACCACCGTTATCGGCAGCGAGCGAACCGGCCCGCCCGCGTGTGGCGGCCAAGCCGGCGGCGGTGCGCGAGCCGCCGAAAAAGGAGGAGCCCTTCGTTATGGAACTCCTCTCGGGTACCAAGAGGGCCGAAGCCAAATTTGAAAACGGCCGGGAGGGCAAGTAAATGGCACGGCTCCGGCAAGTCGCACGCATCCTGTTGGCGGCGGCGCTGATGTGGCTGCTTTCCGAGCGGCCCGTACGCGCAACCGAAATCGGCCCCCCGGCCCAGCAGGAGAACATTCCCGGGCCGGCCAAGCTCACGGTCACGGTGGGCAAGTCGCTGATCATCGACAGCCCGCTGAAGATCCAGCGCATTTCGGTCGCCAATGGCGACCTGGTGGAGGCCGTCGCCGTGAACCCCAAGGAAGTTCTGCTCAACGGCAAAGGTCCGGGCGAGACCTCGCTGATCGTGTGGCAACAGGACGGCAACCGCCTGGTCTACGACCTGACGGTGCGCATGAGCCCTCTCAAGCTGGAGGCGGTGCGCGAGCAGGTTGCGCGCGAGTATCCGGACTACGGGATCGACGTCACGTTCGACAACGACACCGCTTTCGTGCGGGGCGCGGTGAAAGACGTGATCGCGGCGGAGCGCGTGGCGGCGATCGTCTCCACGCTGGGCAAAACCGTGAACCTGCTGCGCGTCGAGGTGCCGCCGGTGGAGACCCAGATCCTGCTGAAGGTGCGGTTCGCCAATGTGGATCGCGCCGCCAGCGCCGACCTGGGCCTGAACCTCGCCAGCACCGCATTGAACCAGGACGCCTCCATCACTACCGGGCAATTCAGCGGGCTGAAGGTGGACCAGACTGGCACGTTCAGCCTCTCCGATGCGCTGAACATCTTCCTGTTTCGCAGGGATCTCAACCTGGGGGCCACCATCAAGGCCCTGGAAAGCAGACGTCTGCTGGAGACGCTGGCCGAGCCGAATGTGCTGGCGATTGACGGCAAGCCGGCGAGTTTCCTGTCGGGCGGCGAGTTCCCCTACCCCATGGTGCAGGGCGGCGCCGGCGTGGGCGCGGTGACGATCGCATTCCGGGAGTACGGGATACGCATCAATTTTCTGCCGGTGATCACGCCGCGCGGCACCATCCGGCTGCAGGTGGCGCCGGAAGTCAGTGCGCTCGATTACGCCAACGCCGTGACCTTCGAGGGATTCACCATCCCGGCGTTGTCGACGCGGAAAGTCAAGACGGAGGTGGAGCTGGAGAGCGGCCAGAGCTTCGTGATTGCGGGACTGCTGGACAACACCATGACGGAAACGCTCAACCGAATCCCCGGCCTGGCCAACATTCCGCTGCTGGGGAAGCTGTTCCAGTCCCGCACCCGGTCGAAAGACAACACCGAGTTGCTGGTGATCGTGACGCCCGAAGTGGTGCGTCCCATACCCGTGGGACAGCCGCTGCCGGCGCTCAACTATCCGCAGCCGTTTATCAAAGCCAACAGCCCGGTGCCGATGCGGCAGCCGGGCATCGACAAGACCGGACCGGTGCCGGCGCAGCCGGACGCCAAAAGCATTCCGGTCGAACAACTGGTGCAGCCGCAGAAGCAGGGACAGGCCGCCGCGGCGCCGAACCAGGAAGTGGTTCCTGCCCAGCAGCCCGAAGTGAAGCCGGTCCAGGCGCCTCCATCCGGCGGCGGCTCCGGAGGAAACGACAAATGATGCACAGACCGGGAGACGTGGCATGTACCCGCTGACCATTGGACTGGCGATCGAAAACCGGGACCTGTGGGAACAGGCGCAGGCGGCTCTGTCCGAGTTGCCGTTCCGCGTCATCGTGGAACACCAGGACGTGGGCGATGTGACCAGTTTTCTGGACCGTCTGGAGCGCATGCGGCCGGATGTCGTTCTGATCGATATCAGCAACTGGAAGGAGCCGTTGGAAGGGCTCGCGGCTTCCATCCGGAGCGCCGTGGGCGACCCCATGATCATCGCTCTGAACACCAGCGCCGAGTCGGACCCGATTCTGGCGGCGCTGCGCGCGGGAATCAACGAGTATCTGGTTTCTCCGCTTCACGACCCGCTCAAGAGGGCGCTGGAAAAACGTTCCGCCGATCGCAGCCGGCGGCGCGAGTCGGGCACCAAAGGCAGCGGCAAGGGCTTCGCCTTCTTCTCCGCCAAAGGCGGATGCGGCGCCAGCACGCTGGTCTGCCACGTGGCCGCGGAGCTCGGCCGGCTAAACCAAAAGGTTCTGCTGATGGACCTGGACATGGACTCCGGCATGGTCGGGTTCATCACCAAGACCAAGTCGGTTTATTCCATCCTGGACGCCGTCAACAATCTGCACCGGCTGGACATTCATTACTGGAAGGCCCTGATCTCGAATGGGATTCAGGGCGTGGAGATCATGGCGTCGCCGCCCGTGCTCGCCTCCAGACAGCAGCCCACCGGGGACCAGATCCGGCACGTCCTGGCGTTCGCCCGGCCCAACTACGACTGGAGCCTGGTGGACCTGGGCCGCAGCCTGAGCCGCATTGCGATGTCCGCGCTGGAAGAGATCGACGAGGCCTGCCTGGTGACCACGCTCGAGGTCCCCGCGCTGCACCAGTCCAAACAGATTATTCAGACGCTGCTGGACGGCGGTTATGGAAAGGGCCGCATCCGGCTGATTCTCAACCGCGCGCCCAAACGGCTGGACATTACGCCCGATGAACTGGAAAAGATGCTGGGTGTTCCGATTTTTTGCATGATACCGAACGACTATCAGCAGTTGTACGAAACATACGCGGAGGGCCGCATGTTGGACCGCGGCACCGAGCTAGGCAAGCATATTGCCAGGCTAACCACTAAGCTGGCCAGCCTGCAAGAAGAACGGAAGAGCAAAAAACGCTTCGGATGGTTCGGGTAAGGGGTCTCCAACGTCATGTCAGCCGTACCGAATACAGGAACGAGAACGGGCGATGGCCGCGAGATGGGTTGGGTAAACCGTCTCTTCAACCGCGAAGGGAACACGCCGGAATACCAGGAGTTGAAGTTCACGCTGCACCGAAAGCTGCTGGACCGGATCAATCTCGAGGCGCTTTCATCGATGGCGGGGGAGCGCGTCCGCACGGAGATCCGCTCGGCGGTCGCCAGGCTGGTGGACGAAGAGAAGACGCCCCTTTCCCTGGTGGAAAAAGACCGCGTCATCGAGGAGATCCTGGACGAGGTTTTCGGCCTGGGACCGCTCGAGCCGCTGCTGCAAGATCCCACCATCAGCGACATTCTGGTGACCACGCCGCGGCTGGTCTACGTGGAGCGCGGCGGCAAGCTGTACCGGACGCCGGTGGAATTCAAAGACGACGCTCACCTGCTGCGCATCATTGAGAAGATCGTCTCGCGGGTGGGCCGCCGGGTGGACGAATCGTCGCCGCTGGTGGACGCGCGTCTTCCCGACGGCTCCCGCGTGAACGTCGCGATACCACCGGTGGCGGTGGACGGGCCCCTGCTTTCCATTCGCCGATTTGGACGCGTGGGGATGAAAGGCGAAGACCTGGTGGCCAAGCTGGCATTAACGGAAGGCATGCTGGAACTGCTGAAAGCCTGCGTGAAAGCGCGGCTCAACATCCTGATTTGCGGCGGCACGGGCTCCGGCAAGACCACGCTGCTCAATGCGCTTTCCTCCTACATTCCGGAGGACGAGCGCATCGTGACCATTGAGGACGCGGCCGAGCTGCGGCTGCAACAGACGCACGTGGCGCGCATGGAAACGCGGCCGGCCAACGTGGAGGGCACTGGCGCCATCCACATCCGGCAACTGGTCATCAACGCCCTCCGCATGCGCCCGGACCGCATCATCGTGGGCGAGGTTCGCGCGGAAGAGGCGCTGGACATGTTGCAGGCCATGAACACGGGCCACGACGGTTCGCTCACCACGATTCACGCCAATACCCCGCGCGACGGTCTGGGCCGCCTCGAAGTCATGGTCGGTATGGCCAACTCGAACATGGGCGTGCGTTCGATCCGCCAGCAGGTGGCGTCGGCAGTCAACCTGTTCGTGCAGGTAGCCCGCTTCAGCGACGGGTCGCGCCGCGTTACGCATATCACCGAAGTCGTCGGCATGGAGCAGGACATGATCACGCTCCAGGACATCTTTCTATTCGAGAAGACGGGGATTGTGGAATCCGGACGGGTGCTCGGACGGTTTCGCGCCACCGGCATCCGTCCCCGCTTCTGCGAACGCCTCAAAGCGTGCGGCCTCAACATGCCGCCTCAACTGTTCCAGACGGTGGTGGAGATTAACTGATGCCTGCCGGCGTGATCGTCTCCTTCGTGGTGGTCTTCGCGCTCACCATGCTGGCGGTGAGCCTGGGGTTGAAGTTCTTCGACGCCCGGCGCAAGACGCAGATGACTGATATGCTGCGGACGGCCGCCGGCGAGCCGGTGGTCGCCATCGAAAACCTTCTGAAGGAGCTCAATTCGGAGAACCCCTCGGGATTCAAGGCCCTGCTCGCCTCGTTGAGCTTCACGCGTCGCGCCCAGGAGCAGATCCGGCAGGCGGGTTTGAACTGGTCTCCCACGCGGCTGCTGACCATGATGGCCATTGCGGCGATCATCGGGCTAGTTCTGGGTACGATGTTTCCGTTTCTGGTAAACGGCCCGATTACCGCCGTGGTGCTGGGCCTGGCTTGCTCCACGCTGCCGTACCTGTACGTGCGGCAGAAGCGCCAGCGGCGGCTGAATGCGCTCGAGGAGCAGTTTCCGGAGGCGCTCGACTTTTTGTCGCGTTCCATGCGGGCCGGCCATGCCTTCTCGATCAGCCTGGAAATGGTGGGCGAAGAGATGGCCGATCCACTGGGCCAGGAATTCCGCGCGCTCTTCAACGAGCAGAACCTGGGCGCGCCGCTGGACGTCGCGCTGCGCAATTTCGGCCTGCGGGTGCCACTGCTCGACGTGCGCTTCTTCACTTCGTCGGTGTTGCTGCAAAGGCAGACCGGCGGCAACCTGAGCGAGATCCTCACGCGCCTCGCCTACATCATCCGCGAGCGCTTCCGTTTGAAGGGCCAGGTAAAGGCGGCCAGCGCCCACGGGCGGCTCACCGCCACCATTTTGACCTTGCTGCCGATCGGCACCATGCTGGGGCTGCTGGTGGTGGCGCCGGGCTATTTGCAGAGCATGGCCGAGGATGCCGACGGCAAGTGGATGATCGGCGGCGCCGTCGTAGCCCAGATTCTCGGCAATTTCTTCATCAAGAAGATCATCAACATCAAGGTCTGATATGGAACATCCACTGGCGTTTGCCGCTCTCACATTCCTGGCGTTGATGATGCTGATGACGTGGGCCGGGTATCGCCTGTTTTACAAGCCCGGCCGCTTCCTCAAACAACTCGGCAACCCCGTGATCGGCGATGATACCAGCCACAGCGTGGCGATCGACGCCGAGCCGCAAGCCAGCACCCTGGTCACCGTGCTCAAGCAGCTCGGTTCCCACGTGCCGTCGTCGGAAGTGGAGACCGCCGATCTGCGCACGCAGTTGATCCGGGCGGGTTACCGTTCCGAGAATGCGCCGCTGGTGCTCTACGGCCTGAAGATCGTGGCCGTCCTGGCGGTGCTGGTGCCGTGCATCATGCTCGAAGCCGACATGCCGCCCAACCCGGCGATGAAGCTGGCCCTGATGGCCTCCGCGGTGGCCGCGGGGTGGATTCTCCCGCGATTCGTTCTGGAAAAGAAGGTAACCAAGCGGCAGAACATTATCCGCCTCTCGCTGCCCGATGCGCTGGACCTGATGGTGGTCTCGGTGGAAGCCGGTTTGGGCCTGGACCAGGCCATCCAGCACGTGGGGCGCGAGCTTCAGGCGAGCCACCCGCAGCTCAGCGAAGATCTGTCGCTGGTGACGCTGGAAATGCGCGCCGGCAAGCGGCGCTCCGACGCCCTGCGCAATCTGGCGGAGCGCACCGGCGAACCGGAGGTTCGCAAGCTGGTGGCCATCCTGATTCAAAATGACCGGTTCGGCACCAGCATGGGCGAATCGCTGCGTAACCACTCCGACTTCCTGCGCGTCCGCCGGCGGCAGGAGGCTGAAGAGCGGGCCGGCAAGGTGGGCGTGAAACTGGTGTTCCCGATCTTCTTTTTCATTTTGCCGTCGATGCTGATCGTCGCGGCAGGCCCTGGCATTCTACAAATTTTCAAATACCTGTTCCCGATGATGAAACAAATCGGTGGCTGAAGATAAGGAGAAACGACGATGAACGACACACTGCTTCAAGGTTTGATTTGGCTGGGAGCCTTTGGCGTCTTGTTTACGTTCTTGAGACGGCGGCGCACCCGGCGGACGCAGCAATAAGGGAATTGCGAGGCGGTCCCCGAGACGCGGGGCCGCCCCGCCAACCGATCACGAATGAAAGGAGAACCATATGGACCTCGCGATTCAAGGAGCGATCTGGCTGGGGGCGGGTGTCACGCTGATCGTACTGTTGTCGCGCCGGCGCAGGCGCCGAGTGCTCCGGTAGCATCCGCGAAAAGCGGCTGGCGGGAGATTTCAGGCAAAGCAGGGTTCTGCCGTCAGCCCTGTACCCCCTATGACGATCGGGACTCTGGCAAGTAAACAGAATCGGGATGGCGGCTGGCCATACGTTCGCGGCTCGTCGTGGACCGAACCCACGGCCTACGCTGTGCTGGCGTTGCTGGCGGCGGGAGAGACAGAGCCAGCCCAGCGCGGCCTGCGGTGGATTCTCGCCACCGGGCGGCCGGACGGAGGCTGGCCTCCACAAGCTGGCGTCGACCAGAGCACATGGGTGACCGCGCTGGTGGCGCTGCTGCCTCCGGAGCAGCTTGGCGCCAGTGCGCACGCTCGCGCCATCGCCTGGCTGCTGGGAACCACCGGCAAGGAATCCACGCTGACGTACCGCTTGCGGGAGTGGCTCCTGGGCAACCCCAGACCACCCGAGCAGGAGTTTCCAGGCTGGCCGTGGATACCGGAGGCGGCGGCCTGGGTTGGTCCGACTTCTCTGGCGGTTCTGGCGCTGGATAAGGAGTACCGCCGGAGGCCCTCGCCAGCGGTCCGGGAACGAATCGATTCCGGCCGGCGGTTCCTGCTGGCGCGCATGTGCCGCGAAGGCGGATGGAACCACGGGTCGGTGCGAGCCCTGGGATACGAGTCTTTCCCCTACCCGGAAACCACCGGCATGGCCCTGGCCGCCCTGCGCGGCGACCGGTCGCCCGCCACGGAGCGCGGCCTGGCGGTGGCCCGGCGCTTCCTGGCGCAGTGCCGCTCGGCGGACGCCCTGAACTGGTTGCGGCTGGGCCTGCTGGCGCATGGGCAACTGCCCGCGGGCTACTGCCATCCGTTGGAGATCGCGGACCGCACGCTTCCCGATACGTCCCTCGCACTGCTGGTTGCCGAGGCGGAGAAAGGGCGCGACTTTTTCTTGGCTTGACCCATGTCACGAACACTCACCAGACGCGAATGGCTGGCCGGGTCGGCGGCGACCGCGCTCCTCACCGGCTGCGGCGAGGAGAGGCCCATCGTTCCGTCGATCGTCTCCATTGTGCGCGCGCCGGTTTATGACCAGCGCCTTTATGAGACCGTGCGCCGGATGGTGGAAGAGCATCGGCTCGAAGTACGCGGCCGCCACATCGTGCTCAAGCCCAATCTGGTCGAGTTCGAGCCGGAAAGCAGCATCAATACCCATCCCCTGCTGGTCCACGCCGCCTTGGAAGCCTTCCGCGGGATGGGCGCCGCCAGTGTGCGCATCGCNNGCCAGTTCTCGCGTCTCGGCGCGCTCTACCTCCCCAACACGGCTTTGGGCGCGGACCTGCTGGTCTCGATGCCAAAGATGAAGACCCATCACTGGGTGGGCGCGACGCTGGCCATGAAAAACCTGTTTGGCGTGGTGCCGGGAGGCATCTATGGATGGCCCAAGAACGTGCTCCACTGGGCCGGCATCGACGAATCCATCGCCGACCTGCATGCCGCCTTTCCGCGCCAGTTTGCGATCGTCGACGGCATCGTCGGCATGGAAGGCAACGGTCCCATTCAGGGCACGCCGAAGCCCGTGGGGGTGCTGGTGGCGGGCCGCGATGGGGCTGCCGTGGATGCCACTTGCTGCCGCATCATGCGCATCGAACCTCTCAAGATAGTCCACCTGCGGCTGGCGTCCGGCGGAAAATCGCAAATCACGGAGCGGAATATCCGCCAGATCGGCGAAAGCCTGGCTGCCGTTGCCACACCGTTTGAACTGGTACCCGAGTTCCGATCGCTTCGAATGGAGAACAGCTAGATGCCAGCGCAACCACGCGGTCCGGCTCGAACAGCACTGCTCTTCCGGCCGGGATGGGCCGCCTGCTTCGCCGCCATAAGTCGAAGCCGCGCGATCTATGCGCTGGTCTCGCTGTTGCTGCTGGTCCCCTGCCACTGGCAACCGCGCCTCGAAGGGGGCGATCTTTCCAGTCATATCTACAACTCCTGGCTGGCGCGGCTGATCGAGAGCGGNNTAAGCGGGCTGTTCAAGATTGTGGGCGCGGAAGCGGCGCAGCGGATCGCCGTTTCCCTGGTGGTCCTGACGTTCGTCTGGGGCGCGTTTGCGTTTATCTCCACGGTCTCGGGCCGCCGCGCCTGGCACCTGATGCCCGTGATTGCCATGCTGGCCTATGGCTGGGTCTTCCACATGGGCTTCTTCAACTTCTACCTGAGTCTCGGGCTGTGCTTCTGGGCCCTGGCACTGGCGTGGGAATGGAAGCCATGGCGGCTCGCCGCCGCGGCGCCCATTCTGGCGCTGGCATACCTCGCCAACCTGCTGCCCGTAGTCTGGACCGCCGGCCTGTTGGCCTACCTGTGGCTCGCCGGCCGCGTGGGGCCACGGACGCGCTCCTGGATGATTGCCGTTTCTCTGCTGGCAATGGTCCTGTGGCGCGCGTTGGGCGGCGGCACACTGATCGCCGAGTGGCCCCTCCAGCAGATCTTCACCACCTCGGCCGCCGACAAGAACTGGACCTTCGACGTCAAGTACTACTTGCTGCTGATGGGATTGCTGCTGGTTTGGGGGGCGCTGTTTCTCGAGTTGATGCACCAATGGGGAACGCGTCGCGTGGCGTCGAGCATCCCCTTCCAGGTTTGCATCGTCGGCGCCGCGGGGGTTTTCCTCCTTCCGACCACGCTGCTGATTCCCGGTTTTCACCACGCGCTGGTTCTCATCGCCGAACGCATGGCTCTGGGTGTGAGCGTTTGCGTTTGCGCCCTGTTGGGAGCGGCCANNGAAGACCGGATGCAAGGCGCCGTGGCGCGATTGGCCGCGGGCCATGGTGTGGTGATGCGAGGAGTGAAAGCGGGCATGCCATGTGGAAGCTGATCCACGAGCGGCGGGAAGCTACGTCCTGGCGCCGGATACTGGCGGACGGCGGGCTGCTGCTGGCCTTGCTGTTGACATCGTCGTGGCTGGTTCGCGGTTAGGGTACGAAGTAGGCCGGCGCCGCCAGCAGCACCACCAGGTTCCACACCACCAGTCCGCCGTACCAGTAGGTGATCCAGCGGATCAGGTGGTGCTTCCCGGTATAAATGCAGATTCCTCCAATGCCCAGCGCCAGCACTTTGGAGGCTACCACTCCGGCAGCCGGGCCGATGTGCATCAGCACTCGAATGAAGGGGCTGGCTTCGGCCGCCCCCAGCTTGAACCCCACCAGGGTTGTCAGCACATCCAGCAGTTGCAGGTAGATGAAGACTTGAACAAGAGCCATCTAGTTTTTCCAATGAATCTATCGGCGCTTCTCTGAAGTAATTGTAGCCGCAACGCGGCGAGAAAAAGCCCCGGTTTTGTACCGCCGGTACCAGCCGGATGCTCTCGGCCTGGTACCAATTCCCGTTTTCCGGTACCGGGGCCGCGTTTCCGAGCCACGCGCGTCAGCAGGCGGTTCACGGCGCGTCTGGAGGATCGGCTTGGGCAAGCTAAAGCATGCCCCACGATGGGGCATGCTTTAGAGGGACTTGCAAAAGAAGCCCTCACGGCAGGCATGCGCGAGTTCCCGACGCTGTTCGGCGACTGGTTGCTACCTCAGAGCGTTACTGAATCAATGCAGATTGAGATTTGCGCCCAGATTAGCCCACCCGGAGACACACCAATCCCTTTCATTTCATACCGAACCGGGATGTCGGCCTGCCCTTTCGTCCCTTACGTCGGGACCGTGGATCCCCCCACTTTTTGCG
>PLMF01000221.1 GCA_003142355.1 Bryobacterales bacterium | reverse complement strand
GGTGCCCTCTGGGCCCGGCTCCGTGTCCGCATTCCGAGCCGCGACCGTTAGGGAGCGGTTTAGAGGTAGTCCATGGGTAAAGTCACCGGTTTCCTCGAATACACCCGCGAGGTTGCCGCCCGCCGCCCGCCCGCCGAACGCATCCGGGATTGGTTCGAGATCTACCAACCGTTTCCCGAAGAAACGCTCCGCTCGCAAGGCGCGCGCTGCATGGATTGCGGCGTGCCCTTCTGCCATACCGGCTGCCCGCTGAACAACATCATCCCCGACTGGAACGATCTGGTCTACCGCGGCCGCTGGCGGGAAGCCATCCGCCAGTTGCACGCCACCAACAATTTCCCCGAGTTCACCGGCCGCCTCTGTCCCGCTCCCTGCGAGGCCGCATGTGTGCTGGGCATCAGCGAGCCGCCGGTCACCATCAAGCAGATCGAAAAGAGCATCGTGGACCGCGCTTTCGAAGAAGGCTTCATCAAGCCTGAGCCGGCCGCAATCCGCACCGGCAAGCGCGTGGCCATCGTGGGTTCCGGCCCCGCCGGCCTGGCCGCTGCGCAGCAACTGGCGCGCGCCGGCCACGACGTCACGGTCTTCGAGAAGAGCGACCGCATCGGCGGCCTGCTGCGCTACGGCATTCCCAGTTTCAAGATGGAGAAGCGCCTCATCGACCGCCGCCTCGACCAACTGCGGGCCGAAGGGGTCGAGTTCCGGACCAACGCCCATGTGGGCGCCAACGTCCCTGTCGAGGACCTCGTCAAGGAATTCGACGCCCTCCTGCTGGCCGGCGGCGCCGAGCAACCGCGCAATCTGAATGTCCCCGGCCGCGAGCTCGAGGGCATCCATTTCGCCATGGAGTTCCTGCCGCAACACAAGGCCATCCTGGCCACCGGCAAGCGCGTGGCGATCATTGGCGGCGGCGACACGGGCGCCGATTGCCTGGGCACCTGCCACCGTCAGGGAGCGCTTTCGGTGACCCAATTCGAGCTGCTGCCGAAGCCGCCGGATGAGCGTTCGCCTTCCACTCCATGGCCCATGTGGCCCATCGAGTTGCGCGTGGAAAGCTCGCACGAAGAAGGCGGCGTGCGCGATTGGAGCGTCTCCACCGTGAAGTTCACCGGCGACGAGCGCGGCCGCGTGCGCCAGTTGCACGCCGTGCGCGTGGATGCGAAGCTCAGCCCCATCTCCGGGACGGAGTTCACCATGGACGCCGACTTGGTTCTGCTGGCGATGGGCTTCCTCGGCCCCGTGAAGACCGGCCCGATCGCGCAGCTCGGCGTAAAACTCGACGCGCGCGGCAACGTCTCGACCGACGAGCGCTACATGTCGTCGGTCCCCGGAGTCTTCGCCGCCGGCGACATGCGCCGNNCCCATCGCAGGCGGAACCGCCTGCGCCACCAAAACAAATCCTGTGTTTGCAGTGGTGGGGCAGGCGGTGCCGCCTGCCGAGCCTATCTTCTATCCCAGTTCACCCGCAGCCGGTCGCGCCCGTCGGTGGCTTCGAGCGTGATGCTGTTGACGTTCCTTTTATCATCTACCGAGATGTACATCGGCCCGTGCAGTCTTCGGTCCTCGCTCACGACATCGGCTTTCAGCCGGCCGCCTTCCGATGCGATCACCGTGCCGGTAAACGCCAGCGGCGGCTGGCCCTTTTCGCCGCGGAACGATACCAGTATCCTGCCACCGCGATCGACATTGACGCTCACGGCGAGGAGCCGGTGCTCGGCGGAGTCGTTCAGCCTCGAGGAGCCGTGCCCCTGGCCGCGGAAGTCAACGGTGTTGTTCCAACTGAACCCTGGCCCGCCGCCGCGCCGATCCTGGGGCGGGGCGCCCAGGGCCGGCAGGGCCGCACACAGGGCGAGCAGCGCCATCCCGGTACGAAAAAGTTTCCTATCACTCATGTCTCTTAGGATAGCGCCCTCACTTCTCCGGAATCATCGGCAACAGAATGTGCGATGGATGCTTCGCATCGTGGTAAATCGCCTGTTTCGCGGAAACGAAGCTGGTTTCGGTCTCGTTGTTCCCGCCGGTGTTGAGATTCCGTTCAAACAGGGGGAACTCCGCCGACGCCACTTCGATCCGCAGGCGGTGGCCCGGCTGAATCGTCATCCCCGTGTGCCAAAGGTCGATGGTGTACGCATAAATCCGGCCCGGCTTCGGGAACTCGGCCTTGCTGATGGAATTGCGGTAGCGCGCCCGCACCTTGCCGGCGCTCACCGCGAACAGCGGCCAGAACTTGCCCTTCTCGTCCACCTCGATGAAGTGCACGAACCAATCCGTATCGCGCGCCGAACTGGAAGCGTAGATCACCGCGGAAACCGGCCCCGCGATGGTGTAAGGCTTCTCGAACGGCTCGGTAACGTAGACCAGAATGTCCTGGCGCGCCGCCGTGACCTTGTCGCGCTGTCCTTCGGCTTCCTTCTTCAACTCCGCCTGCGGACGCGCAATCTTCTCTTCCTCCGCGGTGCGCTCCAGGAACGCCGGATCGGGCGTGGGATCGCCGGGATCGTAGACGTACCGGTCCGGCGGCGCCGCGGCGGCCGGAGGTGTGAAGCTCAATTTGCCATCGCCCTTCGACGTGTTGGCGTGCCCGCCGCTGGTGAGGTACAGCTTCTCGAAGCGCGTCTCCGGCAGCGGGTATTTCGGCCCTTGCAGCCACTTGTTCGACCCCATGGCGAAGATACTCACCAGCGGCTCCTCTATAATCCCGTTGTCGATGCCCTTCAGCCAGTAGTCGAACCACCGGAGATAGTCGCGCTGCAAGTCGATGATCGCCTGCGGCCCGAAATCGTGGTCCCCGTACCGCCGCGAGGCCGTATCGCTGTGTGGCCACGGGCCGATGGTCAGCTTCTGATTAGCGTGGCCGTAACTCGCCATCTTGAGGTAGTTCAGCTTGGTGCCGATGCCGTCGCCGTCGTACCAGCCCGATTGATGAAACACCGGGATGTCGACGTCCTTCAGCTTGTCCAGAAACATGGTGTCGGCCCAATACTTGTCCTGCGCCGATGAATGCGCGATCCAGTTTCGCCAGTACCGGTTCTCTTTGCCGAGCACGGCCTTGTCGAGATCGATGACCGGCAGCGAGTTCATCAGTTTGCCAAACTTCTTGTCGAGCGCGTTCGTCAGCGCCGCGCCCGAGATGTCCGCCGTGGCCTCGCTCTCCACCACGGTTGCCCACCACAGGCCGCCGTAAAGAAACAACACGCCATTCTCGTACGGCATGTTGTGGAACGGGTCCGGCGGCGAGACGTTGGGAATCATGGTGACCAGGTGCGGCGGATGCTGGCTGGCCGCAAACCACTGCACCCATCCCAGGTACGAACCGCCGATCATCCCCACCTTGCCGTTCGACCACGCTTGCGCCGCCAGCCACTCGATGGTGTCGTAGCCGTCCTTGGCCTCGTTCACGAAGGGCTCCCATTGGCCTTGGGAGCTGAAGCGCCCGCGCGTGTCCTGAATGGCGAAAGCGTGACCGCGCCGCGCGTAATAGCGGCCCTGAAGCTCGGACATCTCTTTCTTGTAAGGCGTGCGCACCAGGATGAGCGGCGCTTTCTCGACACCCACGGGAAGGTAGATATCGGTGGCCAGCTTCACCCCGTCGCGCATCGGCAGCATGACGTTGGAATCCACCTTGACCTCGTACTTCGCGGCCGAGATGAGTGGATCTTCCACCGGCGGCTTGCGCAGCGCCTCGTATCCTTCCCGCACGAACGTGGCGTGCTGGACGGGGATCTCGCCGGAGTAGATGCGGCCATCCTTGTCCGCGAGCACGCTGATGTCGGTGCCGGCGACGCCGTACACCCACTCGGTGAGCGAAAGATCGCGCGCGCCCACGGTGCGCTCCACGGCCTGCTTGCGCTCCACGGATACGGTGACCGCACCGCCACCCAGAACCAGGCAAGGGAACTCCTGCCTGCCGCCTTTGGCCGCGTCATACCGCCGCAGCGCCTGGCTGATGAGGGCCAGCGACGTGCCCTGGAGCGTGAGCACATCCTCCTTCAGATGGATGGTGGTCGGCTTATCGCGGACGGTCGTGGTAACGTCGGCGCCGTCGCGCTTGATGACCACCTTGCCAGCCGCGCTTTCCATCACCGCCGCCGTCCAGCGCCCCTCCGCGTCCGGGGTAATGGTGAGGGTGGATTCGGCGGTTTGCCCCGCCACGGAGGTCACGGTCTTGCTCTCAAACGTGCCGTCGGTCTTCCAGTTGAAGGTATGGGTGACAACGCGTTCTTCATTCACGAAGAACACGAACGTTCCCTCGTCGGAGAACCCGGAGAGGGGAGCGGGTTGCGGAAAGGCGGGGGTGGCGGCCAGTACTGCTATCGCGAGCAAAAGGAATGCGCGGTTCATGTTACCTATTATCCGTTAGAACCGCTTTTATTCACGCGTCAGCCCAGTACGACGCCTCATTCTGAGCTGGGCAAGCTAAAGCATGCCCCACCAAGAATTGTGGGGCATGCTTTAGCTTGCCCAGCGCCCGCTTGCGGGCGATTTCTCCAGAGTTTCTAAGGGAGCGGATGTTCCACGGACTTCAGCAGCGGACCGATGGCCAAGTCCTCGTCGAGCAGCGGCCAATGAATTCCGTATCCGGACGGAGACATCTCCGCGCGGCTTCGCTCCAGCCAGCTCGCTCGGGCGAGCGTGGGAGAACACTGCTCCCACGGAATTCTGTACGTGCCCCTGCCGGTTACGATTGTCAGCGCGTCTGGTGTCGGCGCGATCATCAGGACATCCGGCATTCGTCTGCCATCCATTATACTCCGCGTCCCCCTGCTAAACTGAAGAAAGCACACCCCATATGGCCACACCCGAGGAGCGCCTGCAAGCGCTCGAAGACATCCTGGCGCAGCGTGTACTCGTCCTCGACGGGGCCATGGGGACCATGCTGCAACAACAGCGGCTGACCGCCGAGGACTTCGGCGGCGCGGCGCTCGAAGGGTGCAATGAAAACCTCGTGCGCACCCGGCCGGATGTGGTGCTCGGCATCCATCGCGCTTACTTGAAGGCCGGCTCGGATGTGGTCGAGACCAATTCCTTCGGGGGCGCGAAGCTGGTGCTGGCCGAGTATGGACTCGCGGACCATGCCTACGAGCTGAACTTTACCGCCGCGAAACTCGCACGGCAGGCGGCGGAAGAATTCTCGACGGCCGCCAGGCCGCGGTTCGTCGCCGGCTCCATGGGGCCTACCACCAAGGCCATCACGGTTGCCGGCGGCGTCACGTTTCCGCAACTGGTCGAGAACTTCTACCAACAAGCCAGCGCCCTGATGGCGGGCGGCGCGGACATTCTCCTGGTCGAAACCTGCCAGGACACGCGCAACGTCAAGGCCGCGCTCGTTGCCATCGAACGGCTGCGCAGCGAACTAGGCCGGAGCATCCCCACCATGGTCTCGGGCACCATCGAGCGAATGGGCACCATGCTCGCGGGGCAGACCGCGGACGCGTTCTGCGCTTCGGTGGCGCATGCCGACCTGCTTTCCATCGGCCTCAACTGCGCTACCGGCCCGGAGTTCATGACCGACCACATACGCACCATCAGTGAGATGGTCCCGGTTCGCGTTTCGTGCTATCCCAACGCCGGGCTGCCCAACGAGGATGGCCAGTATCTCGAGACGCCCACCTCGCTCGCGGCGCAGCTCGAACGGTTCATCGAGAACGGCTGGCTCAACATGGTGGGCGGCTGCTGCGGCTCGACCGACGCCCACATCCGGGCCATCGCGCAGATGGCGGAGGGCAAGCGCCCGCGGCGGCTGCCCGCTCGCTCGCACCGCGCCTATTATTCGGGCATCGACCTGGTGGAGGCCGAAGAAAGCAACCGGCCGCTGATCGTGGGTGAGCGCACCAACGTCATCGGCAGCCGGCTGTTCAAGAACATGGTGGCGGAGGAGAAATGGGAAGAGGCCAGCGAGATCGCGCGCCGGCAGGTCCGCAACGGCGCGCACATTGTCGACGTGTGCCTGCAAAGCGCCGACCGCGACGAAATCGCCGACGTCCCGCCCTTCTATGAGAAGCTGATCCGCAAGATCAAGGCGCCGCTCATGATCGATACCACCGATCCCAAAGCCGTCGAGCTGGCGCTCACGTATTGCCAGGGCAAGAGCATCATCAACTCCATCAACCTGGAGGACGGCGAAGAGAAGTTCGCGCGCATCTGCCCCCTCGCGAAGAGCTACGGCGCGGCCCTGATCGTGGGCTCCATCGACGAGGACAAGCAGCAGGCGCAGGCATTCACGCGCGAGCGCAAACTGGCGGTGGCGGAGCGGTCCTATAAGCTGCTCACCGATAAATACGGCATTCCACCGGAGGACATCATCATCGATCCGCTGGTGTTTCCCTGCGCCACGGGCGACGCCAACTACATCGGCGCGGCGGTGGAAACCATCGAAGGCGTGCGGCTGGTCAAGGAGAGGCTGCCGTACATAAAAACGGTGCTGGGGATTTCCAACGTCTCTTTCGGGCTGCCGGCGGCGGCGCGCGAGGTGGTGAACTCCGTCTTCCTTTACTACGCGACCAAGGCGGGGCTGGATCTGGCCATCGTCAACGCGGAGAAACTGGAGCGGTTTGCGTCGATTCCCGAAGAAGAGCGCCGCCTGGCGGAGAGCCTGCTCTTCAATACGCCGCCGGTGGACGCCGA
>PLMF01000286.1 GCA_003142355.1 Bryobacterales bacterium | reverse complement strand
GAAACGCCCAGCAGCACGAGTCCATCGGCGAGCGCGCCAATCACCAGCGCGCCGATGATGGTGCCGCCGATCGATCCGCGCCCTCCCATCAGCGAGGTGCCGCCCAGCACTACCGCGGCGATGGCGTTCAATTCGAACGACTGTCCGGTAGCGGGGTGGGCCGAAGCGAGCTGGGAGGCGATGATCAGCCCCACCACCGCGGAGCAGACGCCGGAAATCACATAGACCTGCAACTGAATCCGCTTCACCCGGACACCCGAGAGCTGGGCCGCGCGCTCATTGCCGCCGACGGCGTAGACATGCCGCCCAAATGGCGTCCGGGCGGCCAAAAACGCGCCTGCCACGCCGAACAATAGCATGAGCCAGATGGGGAAGGGAACGCCCAGAACCGTCCCCGAGCCCAGATATAGAAAGCCGGTGTTGCGGAGATCGGGCCGGCCGAGCAGGTTGGGGAACGTGGCGCCGCTCGAAAGCAGCAAGGCGGCGCCGCGTCCCGCGTACATGGTTCCCAGGGTGGCGATGAACGGCGCCACGGAAAGTCGAGAAATGAGCAGTCCGTTGACGGTTCCAACCACCGCCCCGGCGGCGAGCGCAATCAGAATCACCAGCCAGATCTGAAAATAGACCACCACGCCGAACATGGGAAGAACCAGGCCGCGGTCGATGAGTCCCCCCGCGACCATGCCGGCGAGGCCCGCCACCGAACCCACCGAAAGATCGATTCCGCCGCTGAGGATGACGAAGGTCATTCCCACCGCCATGATGGCGTTGATGGCCACGTGCTTCAGCAGGATGGTGAGGTTGCCGGCCGTCAGAAAGGCGGGGGAAAGAATGGAGAAGACGGCCAGCAACACCACCAGCGCCACCAGCGCGCGCAGGCGGAACAGCAGCAAGCCGGCCACTAATCGCCTCCGTTCAAAAGCGCCATGGCCGGCGCCGATGCCGCTACCAGGTCGTGCTCGGTGGCCTCGGTTGCCGCGAATTCCGCCGTGATGCGGCCCTCCGCCATGACCAGAATACGAGTCGCCAGAGTCATGATTTCCTGAAGCTCCGAGGATGCAAATAGCACCGTCATGCCGCCAGCGGCCAGACGGCGAATAATGGTGTAGATTTCGGCCCGCGCGCCAACGTCCACGCCGCGCGTAGGCTCATCCAGCAGCAAAACTTTGGGGGAGGTGAGGAGGAAGCGGGAGAGCACCACTTTCTGCTGGTTTCCTCCGCTGAGCGAAGTGATGGACTGTTCCAGGCTGGCGGCGCGGATGTTCAATTCGCGCACGAACTCCGCGGCGGAACGGCGCTCGGCGGCAAAAGAAAGGTAGAGGCCGTGGGTTTGCGCGAGCGCGATATTCTCCCGCACCGACAGCGTCGGCACGATGCCGGCGGCGCGCCGCTCTTCGGGGACCAGCGCCAGGCCGGCGTGAATGCGTTCGGGAATTCCCAGGTGTGTGACGGCGCGGCCTTGGCAGGCGATGGAACCGTGGCGAACACGCCGCAGGCCGATGAGGGCCTCGAAGAGTTCCGTGCGTCCCGCTCCCATCAGCCCGTAGAAACCCAGAATCTCGCCGGCGCGTGCGGTGAACGAGACGCCGAGCAGGGCAGGCGGCACCGCCTGCCCCACCTCTAAGCCCTCCACGGAGAGGGTTGGCGGGCCCGCGCCCGCGGGTTCGGCGAAGCCCGTGGCGGCCGCCGTCCGGCCGGTCATCTTCTCGACGATCCAGGCTACGTCCACGGCGTCCGCGGCGGCCTCGGCCACGGCGCGCCCATCCCTCAAAACGGTCACATGATCGCCGATGGCGAGCACTTCCTCGAGGCGGTGGGAGATGTACACGACGGCGACCCCGCGCGACTTCAGGTCGCGGATCAGCCGGAACAGCACCCCAATTTCGGCGGCGCTGAGGGCGGAGGTCGGTTCGTCCATGATGAGGATGCGTACGTCCCGCGCCATCGCCTTGGCGATCTCGACGATCTGCTGATAACCCAGCGGCAGCGCGCCTACCAGAATACGCGGATCGATGGGCTGCTCGAGGCGGGCCATGAGGTCGCGGGTCTGGCGCTCCTGCGCGTCGCGCTCGAGAATGCCGTATGGCGCGAGCTCGCGCCCCAGAAAGATGTTGTCGGCCACGCTGAGGTTCGGGAGCAGATTCAATTCCTGGTGGATCATGGAAATGCCGCGCGCCGCCGCATCGCGAGGGGATGCCAGGCGAACGGGGCGTCCATCCAACTCCAGAGTCCCGGCGGTCGGCTGCTCGACCCCGGCCAGGATGCGCATCAGCGTGGACTTGCCCGCGCCGTTCTCGCCGATCAGGGCGTTGACCCGACCGCGGCGCACGGCGAAATCCACGCCGTCCAGAGCCGTGGTGCCCGGGTACTGCTTGGTGACGGCGCGCGCCGCCATAACCACATCGGGCGTCACGGCTTCCCCTTCACGATGAGGATTATGGGGACGATTTCGGGCAACTCGTTGGCGGCTGGCTGACTCGATGCGCCGGAGAACGAGACGACGCTCCCCTCCAGCCCCGCTTTCGGAAGCGATACCAGCACGGACTGCACCACGCGGTCATTGAGGGCGTTGCCCACGCGGGCGAATTCGAGTTGGTTGACGAACTGGCTGAACTGGATAAAGGGCAGAGCGTCGCGCAGCACGGTGCCGCGAATCACCGGTCCGATTTGAATTGCCGCATCGGCGCGGCCATCGTAGGGCGCCAGGTCCAGCAGCATCAGACCGGAGCGGGAACTGGTGTCCATGCGCAGGACCCGTCCTTCACCCTTGACCAGCAGACACCCGGCCCGGTGGGCTTGGAGCGCTTCCCGCAGGTCCACGGCGGAAGCGGCGACGGTGGGTAGCACTTTGCTGTTCCAGATGGAATCCACGTAGCGGACGGCGTCGAAGGTGCGAGCCTGGCCGGACGAACTGTCGGTCTGGTCGATGGGGCGCGCGGTCCAAGGGACGCAAGAGCCGAGCAGGAGAAAGGCCGAGAGAGCGGCGAAGGTCCCCGTTTTGCGGCGCAGACAGGAAATGACGAAACGAACCCAATTTGGAGTTAATTCCAATTGAATCAAATGCTTGGCGCACGACGAGCGGGGTGCCGGCGAAATGAGCACCGGCCGGTACCGGGTTGCGGACGGGGCCGAATGGCGGCGGCGATGGAAAATGACGGAACGAACCCAATTCGGGATTGACCCCCTGTAATCGGGGGCCGTGGAGGAACAAAGCCAATCCGGTTGACAGCCAGGGCTGAAACGGGGTCGGCTTGCGGAAGGTGTCGGCGCTGGAGGAACAAAGCCAATCGGGCGGGAGTGGCGAAACGAAGCCAATCGGAGTTCCGAAACGGCGTGGCAGCGGGTATCTTTCACCACCTACAGTGTAGCGCGGGGTGGATAGGGATTTCGATCAAGTTGTTGATTCTGTTAATGAAGTTGGTTGTGAAAGAGGTTTTGTTGTCGTGCGAGGTGGGTTGTCGTGAGAACGAGGGAGGGAGCGCCGCAGCCGTGTGGCTGGGGCGAGAAATGGGGGCAGTTGGGCTTGGCGGCGGCACGGTTTAGTTCACGGGTTGCACAGATACGGCGGCAGGGCTTGCGCTTACACGGGTGGGCACACGGTGTATACACGAGGCAGCACGGCAGGCGGGGCCCCGCCACCTGCCCCTTTTCCGGAGTCAATGTGATATGGTATGTGGAACGTCAACTGAACGATCAACGGGGGCGTGACCCAGATGGGCCCAGCAGATGTGCCAGTGCCGCGCAGCAAGGACGCTCGCGCGGAGGGTGCAGCGGAGCGAGAGGAACTGGTGTATCGCGTGGCCTCCAGCAGCGCCTTTGAGAGGTCGCCTCGCCTAAGAGCCTTCTTCCTCCACGTGTGCCGGTGTGCTCTCGACAACAAGCCCGAAGCGGCAACGGAGCACCAGGTCGGCATTTGCGTGTACGATCGGCCGCCGAGTTACAACCCGAACGAAGACAACATAGTCCGCTCGCAGGCCCGACTGCTGCGCATGAAGCTGGAGCACTACTTCGCCAATGAGGGCAAGGACGAGGCGATCGTCATCACCATCCCGAAAGGCAGGTATCTACCTGTCTTCGAGACTCGTTCCGAAGCGCCGGGCACGTCCCCCGCACCAGTCGAGGGCAAGCCCCGCCGTTTGCTACCGGTCCTGATCGGATTAGCCGTGCTGTTCGGACTCGCAATTACATGGCTCGGCTACCTGCTGTTCCAGTCGAAATCTCACATTCCAGAGGCATCCATCGCTCCCGCAGGTTCAGTTTCCGTGCCGGAACAGAGCGAGGCGAGTCCGCCGCCGGTCGCATCAGCCCCCGTCGCCGGCGAAATCCGTATCGCCGCGGGTCATACGGGGGCTCCTTACGTGGACGCATGCGGGCACCGGTGGGAAGCCGACCATTACTATGAAGGAGGCGCTCCGCAACCCGGTCCGCGGCATTTCTTCCCTGCTGTGGCCGATGAAGGCCTGTTCAGAACTATGCGGGAAGCGATCTCAGCCCCCATGACCGTCCCGCAATGGCAGCGTCAGTTTCGTTACGACATCCCAATGCGTCCGGGCGTTTACGAGCTGAGGCTGTATTTCGCCGATTCCCTAAGGCAGCCGGATGTGGATCAGAAGGAGGACGCCGAGAATAGCCGGCATTTCCAAGTAAACCTGAACGGACATCCGTTGCTGGTGGACTTCGATCCGATTGCCGACGCCGGTTCCGCCGCGGTTGACGTACGCGTTTTCAGGGATGTGTACCCAACGTCAGAGGGCAGGCTCCACCTGGAGTTTCTCTCGAGTTGGGGGAAGCCGGCAGCCGTGAGTGCGCTGGAACTGACCCCGGGTACGCCGGGAAAGCTGAAGCCGATCCGGCTTGCGGCCCGCCGATCGGATTTTGTAGATGGTGACGGCATACGCTGGAGCGGGGACAAGTACTTCATCGCGGGGCGGACCACCCTGGTTGGAAATACCGGGCCAGGGGCGAAGGTCCCCGGTCTTTATGCCGGCGAGCGGTACGGTAATTTCAGCTACGCCATCCCGGTTGCACCGGGAAGCTACACAGTCAAGCTCCACTTCCTCGAATCGTTCTTCAGCCCTCTGAGTCAAGACGCGGGTTGCCGGGGAGTGGGCTGCAGAGTTTTCGATGTCACCTGCAATGGCGTCATGTTGCTTCAGGATTTCGATGTTTTTCAGGCCGGTGGGGCGTTCCGCCCTGTGGTACGCGAATTTCACGGCTTGCATCCCAACGGGCAAGGCAAACTGCTGCTGTCTTTCTCGCCGAGGGTGAATTACGCCGAGGTGAGGGCCATAGAAGTCGTCGACGAAGCCAGATAGAGGGAGCGTTTTTCAGCCGTGCGGGATCATCGCCGTTTCCACCGTGGACGGCAGGAATAGGCTACCTGTTGAACGGGGTGGCGCGCCCCTCCCGTTTTGCAGTACGCCTCCATTCCAGGCAGTTTGCACAGGCCTGACGCCGCGTAAGGGAGTCTTAGCACCCTTTTAGTCCTGATCAGATACGTCAGAGCCGAACCGAGCAGTCCCAGCGGTGGTGGACCACCTCTATTTGGACTTTGACACAGTGAAGTACCAGTGACGACACGGTGGCATCCACTCGTAACACCCCTTGCAAGACTAATCAAAAGTGACTACAATCCCTTTGGCTTAGGGTTATATCCGCGAGGAGAGGTTAATGAGAGATATGGGAAAAGTACTTTTCAGACGACACGCGCATCACACGTGGCGAATACGCTTGGCGTTGATATTCGGCATCGTCTTGCTGAGCACCGCAGCGTATAGCCAGGAAACCGCCAGCATAGTAGGCACCGTGACTGATCCGAGCGGCTCCGCTGTGCCAGGCGCCAAGATCACGATCACGAACACGGAAACCGGACTGGTCCGGTCCACTATGACCAACGCCACAGGCAGCTATGCCTCCCACGAACTTTCATTCGGGCACTACTCGGTCAAGGTGGAGGCACCGGGCTTCAAGACCAGCGAACGGACCGGCATCACGCTGCAAGCGAATGACACCATCCGAGCGGATGCGGCGCTTCAGGTGGGCGAGTCCAAAGAGAGTATCACCGTCGAAGCCAACGCCGTCCAGATCCAGGCGGACACCAACGAGGTCAGCCAGACGATTACCGATGCCCAAGTTGCGGATCTTGCCACCAACGGCCGCAATGTCCTTCAGCTTGCGGCTTTGGTGCCCGGCGCCGCATCCACCATGCCGGATTTTGATTCCCCGATGGCGCAGAACCAAAGCCACGCCATTTCCTATGGTGGCCAGCGTCCGGACCACAACAACTGGATCGTCAATGGCGGAGAAGCGTATGACCGGGGCAGCGGGGGCATCCTCATTGTTTCCCCGTCTCAAGATTCGCTTCAGGAATTCAAAATCATGACGAGCAACTTCGCCGCCGACTTGGGCCAAGCATCCGGTGGCATCGTCACTATGGTCACCAGGAGCGGCGCTAGGCAATTCCATGGCGGCGCCTGGGAGTACGTCCGTAACAACGCATTCGACGCAAACACGTTCTTTGCCAATCTGAACGGCCAGAAGAAACCGGAACTCCGCTACAACATATTCGGGTTCAATTTCGGCGGGCCGGTTCCGAAGATCGGCCACGAAAAGAAGACCTTTTTCTTTTATACCCAGGAGTGGCGCAGGCTGATTCAGGGGGGCGAGATCAATGCGACCTCGGTTCCCGTGGCCGCGCGGGGTGGCGATTTCAGTTACCTCGCGACGGCCATTCATGTGCCGCAGACCGCGGACCCGGCCGAGATTGCCAAGCTTGCGGGGTTCGGGCTCAGCCCCGGCCAAAACTTCCCTGGCAACAAGATTCCAACCGGTTTGCTCGACTCCAACGCCCTTGCCGTTTTGAATGCCGGCATGTTCCCCGCGGCCAACGCTGCCAACAATCTGTACTACGCGGTGGCCAATAACACGACCTTCTACCGCGAGGAGAACTTCCGCGTCGATCACCAGATTGGAAGCAAACTGGCCCTCATGGGCTCCCTGATCTACGATAACGGCGTCCAGTCGCAATCCCCGCCATTATGGGCGGGCGGCACGTATGCAACGGCCGGTTCGGTCATGTCCGTTCCCTCCTGGGCCGGTGCAGTGCACGCCACTTACACCATTAGCCCCACTCTGCTGAATGAGGCGGCGTTCAACCTCAACGGCAATGACCTTGACATTACCGACTTCGGGCTCTCCCAGAAGCCGTCCGGATACACCGTGAAGAACTTCTTCAGTGCCAATACCGCCAACAAGCTGCCAGGGATTAGCATTGGATCTCCCTACAGTATTAGCTATACCCCAGGGTGGTGGCCTTGGCTCAATACGTGGCGTAGCTACCAGGTGAAGGACGATCTTCTTTGGACTCACGGCTCGCACAACTTCAAGTTTGGCGGATCCTACATGTACACCCACAAGTGGCAGCAGTTCCAGCTAAACTCCGGCGGGCAATTCACTTTCGACTCATCGGCCACCGGCAACGGGTTTGCCGACTTCCTGCTGGGCTTCGCCTCTGCGTACACCGAACCGGCCAGTGTGGATTTCGTGCACATCACCACGAAAAACTATAACCTCTATGCCATGGACGACTGGCGGGTCAGCAATCGGTTGACGGTGAACCTGGGCATTCGTTGGGAAGGCATTCCCCACGCCTACGATTCCGAAGGCGATGCGTCGAATTTCTATCAAAACCTCTACGATCCCAAGCAAGCGGCGACCTTCCTGCCAAGCGGCGCTTTGGACCAGAACGGCCCCGGATTCACCACAGTTTCCGGCATTCTTCTGTCGAACGTGAAGTTCTACATGAACGGAGTAGGGATAGCCGGAAAGAACGGAATTCCGAAGGGCCTGGTTAGTAACCACTGGGACACTTTTGCCCCGCGCCTCGGGTTTGCGTTTGATTTGACCGGACGCCAGAAGACCATTCTGCGCGCTGGAGCCGGGATGTTCTATGAACGGCTGGCCGGCAACGAAGAGTACAACATGGGCCAAAGCAACACTCCGTTTGCTTATACGTCCGCGCCGACGCAAGTGTACTTCGACAATCCCGCGACGAACTATACCACTGGACTAACGGCGTCGGTGCCGTACTTCCCCGCCACCATGACGACGGTCGACCCACTATACAAGATACCCACCTCGATTCAGTGGAGCCTCGGAATCCAGCAACAGTTGGCCCAACAGTCTGTGTTGACAGTGACCTATGTGGGCAACGAGAATTATCACCAGTCGGAAGGCGTTGGCATCAACACCCTGGCGCAGAACGATTCACACCGCCTGGGAGTTTGCGGCGGCAATTGCGGTTACAGCGGCACCACCCTAAATGCCAACCTCTACCGGCCGTATCAGGGCTGGTCAAGCATAGCCCCCATGGAATTCGGAGCGACCTCCAGTTACGAATCGTTGCAGGTCAATCTCAGGGCCACGGTGTGGAAGGACCTGACGCTCAACAGTGCCTTCACCTATTCCCACGCTTTCGACATTATCGACGGCGAAATCTTCTCCAATGTTTCCAATCCATTCAATACCCGTTGGGACTACGGTTCCGCCGGTTTTGACAGGCGGCTGGTCTCGGTCACGAGCTTTATCTACAAGCTCCCGTTATTCCGGACCTCAAGCAGCCAGGCACTGAAGACGGCGCTGGGCGGATGGGAGCTTTCCGGCATCGCACTCTTTGAGCGCGGAAACCCCACTAGCATCAGCGGCGGCCCCGACAACCTCGGGTATGGCGGCAACACCACCAACCGGGCGAACATAGTCGCGCCGGTCACCTATCCGGGGACCCGGTTCCAGTGGTTCAGCACCTCGTCGTTCGCGAAGCCGGCAGCGCTCCAGTGGGGGACGGCTGCCAGGAATGACGTGGTCGGCCCGGGACGCAACAACTGGAACATGGCGCTGTTCAAAGCGTTCCAGGTGAAGGAGAACGCCCGGTTCGAGTTCCGGGCGGAAACCTTCAACACCTTCAACCACACGCAGTTCACCAGTCTACAAACGTCGGTCACCTCCGGCAACTTCGGACAGCTAACGGGCGCCCAAGCCCCGCGTACCTTCCAGTTCGGCGCGAAGTTCCTGTTCTGACCTGGTAACTGCTGGCTCTACAAACTGCTCGCTTACCGGGCCCACCGGCGCGGTAAGCGAGCAGGTGTTTTTTGGGGGGGACAGGCGCCCGCGTTGACACCATGCGGGGCCTTTGGTAGAAATCGGCTATGGTCGCGGGTTCCATCCGGGTGTGGGTTTTCGTGCTGGCCGCATGCCAGTTGTGGGCGGCAGTTCCGGACGCCGTCGCCGAGGCGGCACGGGGCACAGCTCTGGCTCACGAGGGGAAGTACGATCTCGCCATCGAACACTACAAAGCGGCCCTGCGCCTGGACGCCCACTTGCCGGGGCTGCAACTCAACCTGGGCCTTGCATACTTCAAGTCCAACCATCTCCGCGAGGCGGCCGCGGCATTCGAAGAAGCAGTGCGGGCCGATAGCAGCAGTTTCCAGGCCCGCTCTCTTCTCGGTATGAGCTACTACGGCTCCAGCCGGTACCGGGACGCCGCGGCGCAGTTGAAACTCGCTTCCGAGGCGCAGCCGGATAACCTGGAGCTCCGTTACACCCTGGCGCAGAGCTACCTATGGTCGGAACAGTATCCGGAAGCCTTACGTGAATTCGAGTTCCTGCTTTCGAAAGACCCGGATTCCGCGCCGGTTCACATCCTTCTGGGCCAAGTGCTCGACGAATCCAACCGAGAGGATGCCGCGATTGCGGAGTTTGAGGCCGCGGTAAAGGCACCGCCTGTGCCGCCCGACGCTCACTTCGGGCTGGGATATCTCTATTGGAAACAGCAGCGCTACGACGAGGCCCGCCGGGAGTTCGAAGCGGAACTGGCCACTCAGCCGCAGCACGCGCAAGCCTTGGCCTACCTCGGAGACGCGGAAATGCGCGCGGACAGGGATGATGTGGCCGAGACTCACCTTCGACGCGCGCTGGCGCTGGATGCGAACATGCGGCTGGCACACCTCGATCTGGGTATTGTACTCGCCGCAAAGAACGATTCCGACGAAGCGGCCCGCCATTTTCGCGAGGCGATCCGCATAGAGCCGTCCAAGCCGGATGCGCATTACCGGTTGGGCCGTCTGTGGAGTTCCCTGGGGCGCGAGCATGACGCGCAGGACGAGTACGACAAGGTGCAGAAGTTGGCCGCAGAGTCACCCCCGCCACCGCTCCTCCGGCTTCCCGGGCGGCGGCTACCGTGAACCTTTCCCGCAAACGTGCCGCCTCGGTGTGTGCGATGGCCACGGCCGTCGCGTGTGTAATCGTGTCGGGGCAGAACGCGCCATCGCCGATTCACTTCACTTACCAGCCCATCGGATTCCACCTGGATAGCTGCGAGACTCCCCGCCGGCATGCGCCCGAGACCATGGCTGGAGGAGTGGCGGTGTTCGATTACAACAACGACGGGTACCTGGACATTTTCTTCACCAATGGAGCCGACATTCTATCGTTGAAGAAAACCTCCGCGAAGTACTCCAACCGGCTTTTCGAGAACGACGGCAAAGGCCACTTCACGGATGTCACGGCCAAGGCCGGCCTGGCGGGAACGGGGTTCGACAATGGGGTTGCCATCGGCGATTACGACAACGACGGCCGCGAGGATATCTTCGTCGGCGGCGTGCATGGGAATCACCTGTACCACAACGACGGCGGCACCTTTACCGATGTCACGGCGAAGGCCGGACTCGCCGCGCCGGACCCGCAGTACGGCCCGTTGTGGTCGGTCGGAGGGGCCTGGGTGGACGTCAACAGCGACGGCCTGCTCGACCTTCTGGTGGTGAACTACCTGGCATGGGACCCGAATACGGAGCCGTCCTGCGAGGTGGCGCCGGGCCAACTGGATTACTGCCACCCGAAATTTTATAAGCCGACCGCCAACCAGTTATTTCTGAACAACGGCGATGGGAGCTTCCGCGACATTTCGGAAGAATCGGGAATCCGGGCCCATCCTGGAAAGGGAATGGGAATCGGAGTGGCGGACTACGACCTGGATGGCTTGATGGATTTTTTCATCACCAATGACAAGATGAACAATTCCCTTTTTCACAACAAGGGCGGCGGCCGTTTTGAGGAAATTGCTTTCAAGGCCGGCGTGGCGCTGGCAGAAGACGGAAGGTTCATCTCGGGAATGGGCGTGGATTTCCGGGACATCGACAACGACGGCTTGCCGGATATCGTCTTCGCGGCGCTCGATGGCGAGACATTTCCGTTCTTCCGCAATGCGGGCAGGAAAGGGTTTACCGAGGCAACCCGGAGCAGCGGCCTGACGCGTCTCACTCTGCCCATGGCTGGGTACTCCCCCACGATTGCGGATTTCGATAACGACGGCTGGAANNCACGGTGTTTCGCAACCTGGGCGGCGCGAAGTTTCAGGCGCTGACAGCGGAATGCGGTCTGACCGCGCAGCCGCCCGCCCGGCATCGCGGCTCCGCAGTGGGGGACCTCAACGGCGATGGCCGCCTGGACGTGGTCACCACCGCCTTGAGCGCGCCCGCAGAGGTTTGGTTGAACGACAGCCCCGGGGATGCGCATTGGCTGGAAGTGAAGCTGGAGGGTACGGCCAGCAACCGCGACGGTATCGGCGCCCGAATCAAGGTGACAGCGGGCGCCGCAGTGCAGTATGACCACGTTTCGTTCGCTGCCGGGTACGCATCATCGAGCGCCGGTCCCACGCACTTCGGACTCGGCCGGGCCGCATCGGCCAGCCTGGTCGAGATTCGCTGGCCTTCGGGGATTGTACAGCAGCTCACAAACGTGGCGGCCGATCAGGTCGTCCGGGTGAAGGAACCATCCGGGAAATAAACCCCGCAACTGCCAAAGAAAAGCGGGTGCGCCGCGCTTACTGGAAGAGGAGCGAGGCGTAGTCGCCGAGGAAGTCGCGCCACAGGAACCAGTAGCGCCGGCCGGG
>PLMF01000402.1 GCA_003142355.1 Bryobacterales bacterium | reverse complement strand
CATCCGCGATTCGCCCAATGATGGGGATGCCGGCGGAGGCGCAGAAACGATCGATGCGGTCGTCGCCAAGCCCATCCCGGTTGATCACGACGCCCGTCCGCAATCCGAGGCTTCGCGTCATTTCCACCGCCAAGCCAAGGTCGTTGAGGCCGAATGGAGTGGGCTCGGTCACGAGCACCACCCAGTCAGCGCCTTCCACGGCGGCGACCACCGGGCAACTGGTGCCGGGCGCGGAATCCACGATCGCTACATCCACGGCCGATTCCCTCCGCCTTACCGCACGGATCAGATGTACGGTGGCGGTCTCTCCGGCGTTCAATAACCCCTGGGTGAAACGGATCGCCCCCGCCGAGCCTTCCGCGATCTGGCCGATGGATCGTGGTGTCTCGGAGACGGCGCCCCGCGGGCAGACGAGCGCGCATCCACCGCAGCCATGACAGATCTCGGGAAAGACGAGTACGCGCCTCGCCGTAGTAGCGAGCGCGTGAAAACGGCAGAATGCGCTGCAATCTCCGCAGTGGTCGCAGACGGATTCGTCGACGACTGGAACCGGACGCGTCACCTGCCCGGTGACGTCAATCACGGGCCGCAAAAACAACGCTCCGTTGGGCGCTTCCACATCGCAATCCAGGAAATGCACGGAACACTCGCGGGCCAGAAGAAGGGCCAAACTCGTGGCGACCGTAGTCTTGCCCGTACCGCCTTTGCCGCTGGCCACCGCAATGCGAATCATGAGTGAGATCCGTTCCCAGCCGCGGAGTGACTCCAGCTCAACAGGGCCGGCCGACAGACCGGCGGGTCTCCGGGTTCGTTGCAGATCTTCCTACTTGGACGGCTGTCCACCAATCAGGCCCGATAACTGCTTCTTGATCCGGTCCAGTTGTCTCTCCATGAAGGTGGCCTGCTCTCTCAGAACGGCCTTCGGGTCCTGCTGCTGGCCGAGTCCCACTCCACGACCGGCTCCGCGGCCGCAAGGTCCCAGACCACGGCCAGAGCCTTTTTGCGCTCCTGCGCGCATTCCTCTTCCTCTTCCGGCACCCGGCCCGTTACCGAGCGGTCCGGTTCCATCCATGAACGGCATTTCTTTCTCCTTTTCAACCTAAGTATCGCGGCACATGTACCGCGCCCTGCCGTCGCGCGCTCGCTGAGTTTACAACCCGTTCGAATCCTTCAGTTCCGGCAACTTGCCACGCCGGAACTCCTCCACGGCCTGAAGTGCGGTCCTGGCATCACCTCGGTAGGTCTTGATTCCGCCTGCCGCGAGGACGGTGAAGGCTTTCGGCCCAACGTGCCCGCTGATCACAACGTCTGCGCCCAGCCGGCATACGGTCTCGGCGGACTGAATGCCCGCGCCGTGAGCGGCGGATATTGCCGAGGCATTGTCGACGGCTTGCCAAGCACCGCTCTCGGTGTCGAAGACCAGGAAACAAGCGGCTCGTCCGAACCGGGGGTCAACTTCGCTTTCGGGGGTTCCGCCTTTTGCGCTGACGACGATTTTCATTCGCGGTTCCTTTGTGCGATACTGAATAGGTGCAACTAACACCTATACTACACTACCTCCCAGTTCCGGTCAAGCACCGGCCGCTGGAACCGGGCAATCGACGCGTTGCATATCGAAAGGAGCGGATCGTTCGCGCATGAACCTGGCGCTCGACTGCATACCGTGTTTCGTCCGCCACGCCTTGGAGATGGCCCGGATTGCAACCACCGACGAGGCCATCCATTGGCAAGTGCTCCGGGAGGTGCTTTTGGAAGCGGCGGGATTGGACATGCGCCTCCCCGCACCCGTGTTGGGCCAGCGCGTCCAGCGGCGGCTGCACGCGCTGACAGGGATCGCCGATCCCTACCGGGAGGCAAAACAGCGGTTCAACGAGCTGGCTCTGGAGCTTCTCCCGGAAATGCGCGCACAGGTGGAGACGGCGGCGGATCCGTTGCAAGCCGCTGTGCGCGTGGCCATCGCGGCCAATGTGATCGACGTGGGGGTTCATGACAACCTGCGTGAGGAGGACATCAAGAGGTCTCTATCGCAAAGCCTCGCCGGCCCCTTCGCCGGAAACTTGGATTCGTTTCGCGCAGCCATTTCCGGAGCCGGGGATATCTTATACCTTGCCGATAACACGGGTGAGATCGTTTTCGACCGGCTGCTGATCGAACGCCTCCCCGCCCCGCGGATCACGGTCGCGGTGCGCGGCGCGGCGGTACTCAATGACGCCACACTGGCCGATGCGCGCGTGGCGGGCTTGGACCAAGTTGCGCAGGTGATCGACAACGGGTCCGGCGCACCCGGGACCATCCTGGGAGAGTGTAGCGCCGCCTTCCGCGAGCGCTTCGAAAGCGCCGACATGATCATCGCGAAAGGACAGGGCAACTTCGAGACGCTGGCGGGTGGGCCGGGAAACATCTTCTTCCTGCTGAGAATCAAGTGTCCCGTCGTAGCGGCCCACACGGGTCTCGATATTGGGACGCACGCACTGATACAGAACTGCGGCCGCGATGTTCGTTGAATTGACAGCATGTATACGAAAGAGGATTCGAGATGAGTCATCACGAGCCACTCGTTACGATTGGCCCCGACGCGAAGGATGAGGAAGAGCACCGGTTGCGGCAGCGCATGGCGCGAATTCGCCGCCGGCTGGTGGTTGTGTCCGGAAAGGGAGGAGTTGGCAAGAGCACGGCGGCGGCGAATCTCGCCGTCGCGCTGTCCTCGCGCGGACACAGGGTCGGATTGCTGGACGTCGATATTCATGGGCCAAGCATCCCCAAGATCCTGGGATGTGAAGGCGCATCCCCAATTTCCGACGGGCAGTCCCTTCTGCCCGTGGAGGTGCGGGACCGGCTGGCGGTGATGTCGATCGGTTTCCTCATCGCCAATAAGACGGATGCCGTAATCTGGCGCGGACCGGTGAAGTATAAGGTGATTCAGCAGTTTCTCTGCGATGTTGCATGGGGCGACCTGGACTACCTGGTGGTCGATTGCCCGCCCGGAACCGGCGACGAACCGCTTTCGGTCGCTCAGTTGATCGGGCGCCCGGCGGCCGCGGTGGTTGTAACGACACCCCAGGAACTGGCCATCGCGGATGTGAGACGGTGCATCACATTTTGCCAGAAGGCCGATCTGCCAGTCGCGGGCGTGCTCGAAAACATGAGCGGCTATGTCTGTCCGCAATGTGGCGTCCACACCGATCTGTTCGGGACCGGAGGTGGCGAAAGACTCTCGCAGGAGATGAGTGTCCCGTTTCTGGGGCGTATTCCGATCGATCCGCGCATAGTCGGTTGCGGGGATGCGGGAAGCTGCCTTCTGGAAGCTCATCCGGAATCTCCCGCCGCTCAAAGCTACTTCTCGCTGGCAGACCGCTTGCACGAGCAGGAAGACCTATGGAGCGGNNCTGTCGATGCTGATCGAGGCCGATGACCGGCGCATCCTCTTCGACACCGGCCAGGGCAAAGTGCTGCGTGCCAATGCGGATGCCCTGGGCATTAGCCTTTCCCCACTCGATGCCGTCGTCCTGAGCCACGGTCACGACGACCACACTGGCGGATTGGCCGGTCTACTGCAGGCAGTCTCACCGGCCGCCATCTTTCTCCACCCGGCGGCAATGCAGCCGAAGTACGCGAAGAGCGAGAACCCGCCACATCGCTCGATCGGCATGCCAGAGAGTTCACGCCAGGCGCTCGACACGGTTCAGGACCGGATCGTCTGGACTCGGTCCGTCACCGAGGTAGTTCCCGGCGTCTGGTGTACGGGCGAGATCCCGCGACTCCCGGTGAATGGGCAGACCGCGGCGGGCTTCTTCCTCGACGCGGACTGCCGGGAGCCGGATCCGATTGCCGACGATCAGGCGCTCTTCATTGACACCACAAGCGGGCTGGTGGTGATCGCCGGATGTGCGCATGCAGGGGTAGGGAACACGCTCGACCGCGTTTTCGCGCTTACCGGCCGCACTGATGGCCTTGCGTTAGCCGGCGGCCTGCATCTGGGGCGGGCAACTCACAAGGAACTGGAAGCTAGCGCCAACGCCATCGGCAGGCGAAACTTCCAGATCCTCGCGCCATGCCACTGCACCGGCATGGGCGCACATTCGTATCTGCGCGCTCGCTTCCACTCGCTGGTGCAGGATGTGGGGGCTGGCACAAGGCTCGTTCTTGGTGAGCGATGATGGGTCCCGTTTTGAAGATCGAACCGATCGGCGTGATTGAGACGCCATTTCGTGAACCTGCGGGCACACCCATCCAGCCTTCACGGGCAAACGGAGCGCGAGGAACAGTCCGCATCGAACCGCGCTTTCAGACTGGCTTGAAGGACCTTGCGAGCTGCGAGCGCATCTGGCTCGTCTACTGGTTGCACAAGGCGCCGAAATCCAGCCTGCTGGTGACGCCCTTCCTTGACACCCGGGAGCGCGGCATCTTTGCGACGCGGGCGCCCGCTCGCCCCTCTCCCATCGGAATTTCAGCGGTTCGGCTCCTGGCGATTCAGGAAGGTGTCCTCGAAATAGCGGATGTCGACATCATCGACGGCACGCCGCTGCTGGACATCAAGCCCTACGTTCCGGAATTCGACTGCTACCCAAACAGCAAAGCCGGATGGTTCGACGAGTCCAATTCAAAACGCCGCTTGGCGGACGACAGGTTTGACGGCACGCCCGGAAAGGGTCCGAAGCAACGCTGAGGCGCGAGACATGGCACACGTGCCGCAAGTTGCGCGAAAACGGCTCCGCGCATTCTCCGGTGCTCCCCGCAGTCGCCATTCGGATTACATGGGCGTCACGGGACAGCCGGCGCTTCGAGAGGCCGAACCCAAGGACAACCCCGGCTGAATCTTTCAGTTGCTCTGAGTGAGTGCGCGCCGTGGGTTCTCAACTGTGAGTATGCGTGTTTCGTTTTCGTCGATACCACTCTTGCGAAGTTGCGGCAGGAAGTCGGAAAACATGAAAGTGTAGCCGGGGCAATATCCACCGCGCTCTTCTCCCACGTGGAAACCCACGGCGTCTTGAGAAATAAGGACGCGCCGGAGATATCCCGCCCGCCTCGTCTCCCGAATCAAGCCGATGTTCTCGTCAACGGTCTCGGATGATATGCCATCGAACTCAATCCAGGCACCGGCCTCGGCCGCTTTCCGATGAAAACTCCGATCCTTCTCATCCTGGGCGTGCACCCAGATAAACGCCGCGGGGGACACCCCATGGCTTTTCAGCAGATTCAATTGAGCCATGGCAGCGAGGCCATCCCCGGTGTGCGAGGCTATCACCAAGCCCGTCCGTAAGTGGGTGAGTGCAGCCGCGGAAACCAGCTTGCTGTTAATCTTCGAGAGCGGACCCGCATCCACCCCAACTTTAATAAGCGCCGGGCGAATCCCTGTAGGTGGGATTCCCGCCTGAAACTCGCTCGTCCAACGTGCGGCAAGGTCCTCTGCCGTCGCGGAGAGTGCGAACTCGGGGATATACTTGCCACCCGCCGCACCGTAGAAACCGGTGTTCGTCAGGATGTGCAGCCCACTCGATTGCGATAGCCGGGCGAGGAGGTCGGGATCGCGGCCCAGATAGGCGGGTGTGCAATCGACGAATGTCCCGCATCCCTGGGATCGTAGCTGTTTCAGGTAAGGGAGAACAACGCTAAGGACCTCTCCGCCATCGTACCGGCGCGGAGCAATTCGGCCGGCGCCCACGAGGTCTACGAGGACGTGTTCGTGGATCAACGTGCGTCCCAAGTCAGCCGGAGGGACTGGCCCAAGCGCAGTATTGATCTGGTGATTGGTATCGGCCGCGGCACGGCTCTCCCGGCTGCTCCCGAGTGCCATGGCGGCAGCCTTGAACAAATCGCGGCGCTTCATGAGACCCATGACGATCTCCTCTGTAAGGGTAACTCCGGGTGGCATCCCCCGCATTTCAAGGCGCGGAAAGTCCACGCCGATCTAATGCTGGCATTGGCACATGCCAACCGATGCCGGCCGAAGGGCACCAGACTGAAAAGCGGTAACGATCTGTTCCGCGTTGCCTGCAGCATCGACAAGAACCACCGTTATTCCACCCGCCTTGAGCGCTTCCACTGCGCCCGCGCCGATTCCGCCGCACAATACCGTCTCACAATCCCGCAGCGCTTCGACAAACCCTGAGTGACTGGGATGTTCGGCGCCGTCGCTCGATCCGTGTCCGTGACAACCTGCATTCATGCGGGTCTCGATGAGTTTCACCTCGCCATTCCGGGCTTCGAAGATGAGGAACTGGCGGCAGCGTCCGAAGTGGGCGGAAAGGTTAATTCCATCGTTCGTTGGTATAGCGATCTTCACGTGCGAGTCTCCTTAGCCGACACAGGCAGCATAGCAGCGTTTGGCCGTTATATGCAACTTGCATCTATAGACTGCCCGATCCCACCCGCATCGCGTCAATCCGCGGGCGGCCGGTCGGAACCTGCAAGTTCTCCGTGAGGGCCTGTGTCGGATTACCGGGAGAGTGCCAGCGCCGGTTCCGCTGTTTTGGCGGCTCGCTTCCCGGAGCGGAGAGAGACCGGAGGTCCGCATGGCGATTCGTCGCGAGCCTGCTTTCCGGCTGCGCGCACGAAACGCGTCATCGACCGGGCCACGTGGTCGAGAACGGTGATCCACTCCGCGAGGTGCTCTTCGCCGCGGGATGTGAGGCAATAGACTCTTCTCGCCGGCCCTTTGCCGGTGACATCCCACTCGGAAGTGACGCAGTCGTTTTGCTCCAGTTGCCTTAAGGTCTTGTAGAGGGCAGCGGCTTCGATGGAGGCATCAGTTAACGCGTGTTCCCGCAGTTCCGCCGCAAGCTCGTATCCATACGATCGCCCCTTCTTCTTGAGCAAGAACAGCACAACTGGCTCGACGAACCGGTACAAGTTGCCCATCGCACACGTGCATGGATGCTCCGCGCCATGGCGCGGACATGTTCGATGCTGCATTTTGGAATCGATGCCCACTTGCATTAGAATAGCAGGTATGTCAATATAGATGCAACTTGAATCTAGTATCGTTCAAAAGGAGGTGTTGACATGCAACATCCGATTCCGAATGCGGTTTTCCTGCTTTCCTTTCTGCTAATCTCGCCCGCGGCCGGCCACGACTGGTCGACGGGCAGATCTCAGAGATCATTTATCTGCCAGGACCCACCGCCGATACCGCCATGGTCGAAGCCCGCGTGTTCGCCAACGGACGGGCCGCCCTGGTACGGCTGGCGCCGGTAGGCTTGCTCAAACAGAGCCAGTTCGCGCTCCGGGAAGGCGATACGGTCTCAGTGACGGGATTCGAGGTTAGCGGCATGGAGGGAGATCTGGTAGTGGCGACCGAGATCCGCAAAGGAGACCAGCGCGTCGTCCTGAGGGATCCGCGCGGCCAACCAGTCCGGTAGAGGATCTCTCGCGGGCCAACCCAGGTGCGCTCGCGCCTACAAGCGTCAACGCCTTCTCCGGCTTGTTTGCGGGAGATTGAGCACTGGGTCTGGGATTATGTGTATCCACATGAAAGGACTGAATGAATGGCAATTACCCCTGAAGTGCTGCGTGAGACAATCAAGGCCGTCGTCATTGTTCAAGCGACGCCGCTGAATCGCGATGGCAGTCTCGATCTAAACGGTCTCAAGGCCAACACCAGATTCCTGGTGGAACGATGCGCCGGCAAGCGGGTTGTACTTGTACCCACTGGCAGCACCGGCGAGGCGTACGCCTTGTCGGATTCGGAGCAGCTCAAGGTGATTGAGACGGTGATCGATTGCGCCGCGGGCCAGTTGCCCGTTGTGGCTGGAGCGGCTGCGGCGGGGACCGATCGCACGATTGAACGCACGCGCGCGGCCGAACATGCTGGAGCCGACGGCGTTCAGGTCGTCCTACCCTACTATCACGTACCGAGCGACGAGGGCCTGGTTCGGCATTTCCTTCGCGTGGCGGACGCCCTGAGAATCGGCGTCGTGATCTACAACAATTCGGCTGTCTCAAAACTCTGGATGCCGCCCCATCTGATGGCCAAATGCGCGGAACATCCGAACATCATCGCCGACAAAGAGAACACCAGCGATGTAAAGGCCTACAAGACGATGCGGGATGCCATCGACCCGGCGAAGATGACCGTGCTGTGCGGCCTCGGGGACCTGCAATTCGCATACACGGCGGCCCTCGGCTGTCCCGGCTTCATCTCCATGACGGCCAACTTTGCGCCTGAGCTGTCGCTGGCCCTGCTGGAAGCCGCCGACGCCTGCGATTTCCTTCGGGTCCGCGATCTTATGGTGAAGATCGCCCCGTTCTACGAATTCGCCGGAATCTGCGCGCGGCACCGCGGCCGCGACCCCTGGGTTCTGCCCGACTACACCGCCGGTCACATCTACGTCGGGGTTCTGAAAGCCGCCATGGACATTGTTGGTCTCGCCGCTGGCCCCGTGCGCGGTCCCGGCGACGATCTGACCTCTGAGGAGCGGGCGGAATTGAAGGCCCTTCTTCTCGACATCGGTCTGGTCTAACGGACCGGGTGCGATTCGAGTATCGAGACAACAGACGGAGAACCATGGATACCAGATGGATCGCCACTGTGGTGCTGAGCTTGAGCCTCTTGTGCTCCTGCCGGTCTTCAGGCGGACCCGAGTGTCAAGCCTCCCAAAGGGAGTCCGCGATTCCGGCGAAAGATGCATCCGAACAAATCAAAGAAATCTCCATTTCCCAATTGATAGCCTGGATGACTACCGGCCAGCCGTTCACGCTGATCGATGTTCGGGAAGACAACGAGTGGCAAGCCGGACACGCTGCTACGGCCATCCACATTTCGCGCTGGACGCTATCCGGCAAGATCGGGACAGTCGTGCCAGACAAGACCGCCCGTATCGTGCTCTATTGCCTGGGTGGCGTGCGGTCGGCGGCTGCCGCGGAAGCGCTCCAGAAAATGGGTTACACGAACGTGTTTTCTCTGACCGGCGGGTTTAAGAATTATCAGCTCGCGGGGTTGCCAATCCAGAAATAAATCCTCGCACGGCCAACGGGCGGCGATGCTTTCCACCGTGGGGCTCAGACCAGCCCGGATTCTTCCAGCAGAGCGGCATCGTTCAGGATGTCCGCGGTCGGTCCTTCCGACAGGACTTCACCTTCGCACAACAGAATCACCCGTGAGGTGGTTGAGCGCAGGAAGTCCAGGTGATGGCTCGCGATGAGTTTCGTCACGGTAAGCTGATTCAGCGTGTTCGAGAGTTGACGGACGGCGCGTCCATCGAGCTCGGCCGTGGGTTCATCGAGAATCAGAAACTCGGGCTTCCGAACCATTGCCAAAGCAACAGCCGCCCGCTTCCGCTGGCCCAGGCTCAAATGCGTGGCTGGGAGATCGTAGTATCGGCTAAGCCCAAATCGATCCAGCCAATCGCGGGCGGCCGCCTGTGCCTCTTTCGGGTTGAGCCCCCCATTCACGAGCGGCAGCGCCAGGTCCTGCGCCAAGGTCGGCATGAATAGCTGATCCTCCGGATTCTGGAAGACCATCCCGATTCGGGCCCTGCTGGCTTTGGCGGGCGGGCCGCCAAAGAGTCGGACCACACCCGCACCGTGGAGCAACCCGGCGACGCACCAGAGCAGCGTGCTCTTGCCGGAACCGTTGGCGCCGACAAGGCCCACCGATTCACCGGGAGCGACCTGGAACGAGATCCCTTTCAGCGCCGTCTCCGACTCGTAACGGAAGCTCAATCCCGATACTTCCAATACCGGCGTCATCCCAGTCCGCCGCCTATCGTTTGCGCCGCATAGAAACGCTCCGCCCTGTCGATCGCACGGCGGAAAACCGAAGCGGTCGCCCACGCCAGCGACTGGAACCCGCCCCGCCTGAAGTTCGCCGATACGCAAAGCGAACGGGCCAGAAAGACGCGCCGCACTTCCTCCACCAGCATGGCTGCGAAATGTCGCACGAACAGGAGGAACATCGCGGGGAGGTACCAGCGTGAGCGGGCATCGAGCACGGCGATGAGATCGTCCCATGGGAGAACCCGAAAGGCGGCCGTCGAGAGCAGGAATACAGCGACGGTGCGCAGGGGCAGCCGGATGTCTACGGCGCCGTTCAGCCATTGAAGAGTGGTCAGGACCAAAGCGAAGAGAAGCACGGGAGCGGCGAAATGCAGCGCTGTTCGCGCCCTGGTGCGCAGGGTGGCGTGCGACGCGATTCCGAGGCCGATGGCGGCGGCCAGGGCGCCTGGTCCGGACCGTAATGCCGCCACGCCGGCCGCCATCAGCAGCAGGAAGGCGAGTGATCGGATGGCCGCCTTCATCGCTTGCGCGCCTGCACGCAGTACCAGCCGCTCTCGTCTTCCGCGCAGAGGACCTCGGCCCCCATGGTGGAGAGCAGCCTCCCGAGGATTCGAGCCGGGGGCAAGCGGTCGTGGCCTACGGGGCCGCCGACCGCCGAGTGGAATTGGTTGAGTTGTTCGCTTCCCATCGAGTGACCGATCGACAGCAGTCCGCCGGGACGCAGGCAGTTCAGCATCTGTCGAAGACTCCCGTCCACCGGCGTCAGGTGCGGCAGGGCGTTGAAGCAAATCACCCGGTCGAAGATACCAGCGCGAAATGGCGGGCGCTGGGCTTCCGCGCACACGTGTACCGCGGTTTTCGCGCCGTGCTTCTTCCGGTTCTCAAGCAGCATGGCTTCGGCCAGGTCGAGTTCTACGATTTCCCGCGGCGCTTCGGCCTGTCCAAGGTACGGCAGAAGGATGCCTGTGCCGCAGCCCACATCGAGAACCCGTCTGGCGGAAGCCCCCAGGCAGCGCCCGACGAAGCGGGACAACGTCCCCGCGTCGGGCGGCAACGGCAGTTGATCCCATCGGCCCGCCAGTTCATTGAAGAAGGTCTGTTTATGATTGGGAGTCATGATTGAAAAGGAGTCCGCGCCGGCGAAAAGTTTGCCGTACCACCAGCGGAACAACGGCAAGTTGGAGAAGCACTCCCGGCAGTCCTTGAACCAGCGCCGCCGCAGTCACGATCGTGGCCGGCAGATGCAGCAGTTGTGCGAGCAGCCAGGTGGCTCCAAGAGAAGTCGCCCTGCCCAGCACAATCGCGGTTATCAGTGCGTACCACAGGCGCGATGGGCGGCCACGATAGATCGCCGCGGCCGTCCCGCTTAACACGGCGCATTCCAGCGACATGCTGAAGGCGACCGGAGGGAACAAGGGAGGCATCCCGGTCGTGACGGCGGAAAGCAGCGGCACCAACGCGCCAGTCGCCATGGCCCAGGGAAGCGGGACCAGGAAGCCGTTCAGCAGCAGAGGGAGGAGCATGGGAAGAAACTTGCCACCCAGACCAACGGCATGGAAGGCGATCGGCAAAACCAGCCCCATCGCCGCCATGATGGCGCTGATCACCATCGCACGTAGCTTGCCGTCTTCGCTCTGCATGGTCAGAAACTCAGCGTAAACCCGCCTGCGGCGTTGATGCCCGGCATCGGGTAGCCCGTCCAGAGTACCGGTCTGGCGACTAAGCACGCCCAGGCCTGGGCAACCTTCCTGGCGTTGCCGTAAATTACGGGGTCGCCGCCGCGCGCCCCGCCTCTCTACCGCACTACGCGGGCGCCTTTGCCCTTCATGACCGACTCGACTTCCTTAAGCGTGGCCATGCTGGTGTCGCCGGGTGTGGTCATGGCCATGGCGCCGTGCGCCGCGCCGTATTCCACCGCCTGCTGGGGGGTCTTGCCGGCCAGGAAACCGTAGGCCAGGCCGGAAGCGAAGCTGTCGCCGCCGCCTACACGGTCGTAGATTTCGAGGTTCTCGCGCAGCGGGGCTTCGTAGAATTCGCCGCCGGTCCACAGGATGGCGCCCCAGTCGTTGACGGAGGCTGTCTTGGCGTTGCGCAGGGTAGTGGCCACGGCCTGGAAGTTGGGGTACATTTTGACTACCTCGGCGATCATCTTCTTGAAGTTCGCCGGGTCCAGCTTGGAAATGTGCTCGTCCAGACCGGGCACCTGGAAGCCCAGCGCCGCGGTGAAGTCTTCCTCGTTGCCGATCATGACGTCCACCAGCGAGGCGATCTTGCGGTTCACTTCGACCGCGCGGGCCGTGCCGCCCTGCGACTTCCACAGCGAGGGACGGAAGTTCAGATCGTAGGAAATCACCGTGCCGGCCGCGCGCGCCGCCTCCATGGCCTCGATCACGATCTCCGAGGTGGTGGGGGAAAGGGCCGCGAAGATGCCGCCGCAGTGGAACCAGCGCACGCCCTCGACCTGGAAGAGCTGCTTCCAATCCACATCGCCGGGTTTGAGCTGGGAAGCCGCCGACCAGGCCCGGTCGGAGCAGCCCACCGCCGCGCGCACGCCGAAGCCCTTCTCGGTGAAGTTGAGTCCCACGCGCGCCGCGCGGCCGATGCCGTCGAAGGGCACCCACTTGACGTGTGAGAGATCCACGCCGCCTTGCAGCATGAGGTCCTCGAGCAGACGGCCGACCTCATTGTCCACGATGGCGGTGACCACGGTGGTGGGCAGGCCGAAGCAGCGGCGCAGGCCGCGGGCCACGTTGTACTCGCCGCCGCCCTCCCACACCTGGAAGGAGCGGGTGGTGCGGATGCGGCCGTCGCCGGGGTCGAGCCGCAGCATGATCTCGCCCAGCGCAGCGGCTTCCCACTTACACTGCGCGCGAGGTTTGAGGATCACGGCCATGGTTACTTTTCTCCCCGGATGTGGCGGATCAGCGCGAGCGTATCCTTCACCTTGGCGGCGATACCCGGGTAGTCGCCCGCTTTGAG
>PLMF01000135.1 GCA_003142355.1 Bryobacterales bacterium | reverse complement strand
CGATTCCGGCCGCGATTGCCGCAGGACAACTTCCGTGTGCCACTCCAGTTGCAGGTGCTGGAGGGGGACTTCCTGGATATCTCCAGGACGATGGGTATCGCCACGGGGCACATCGTCCAGGGCGTTCAGTTCAACCTGTTCGGGCAGCGCGAGTATTACTGGCTGTATAACTATCACCCGGGCGGCGTCTACATGCTGAATCCGCGCGGCGGCATTCTGAGCCAGCCGGTGCCGGCAGCCCAAGTGATGCATACATATTGCATCTTGCGGCCTGGCCAGGTGCGCGGCGTGCCGTGGCTCGCGCCCGTCATGCTGGCGATGCGGGATCTCGACGACTACCGCGACGCGGAGCGCATGCGGAAGAAGACGGAGGCGTGCCTGGCGGGGATCGTCACGCGCCCCGAGGGTTCGGGCGGCCTGCCGCTGGGCGCGAAGTCCACCGATCCGAAAACCGGGAACACGCTGGAGCGGATGTATCCCGGCATGATCGAGTATTTGAAGCCGGGGGAGGACATCAAGTTCAACGCGCCTTCGCCGGCTGGCGGGTACCGCGACTACCTGATGACCGAACTCCAGGGTATCGGCGCTGGCATCGACGTTCCCTATGAGTTGCTGTCCGGGGATTTGTCGAACGTCAACTATTCCTCCTATCGCGCGGGCATGCTGGGGTTCCGTAACGCCATCGAGGCGTTCCGCTGGCTGACGCTGATCCCGATGTACTGCCGCCCGACGTGGCGAAGGTTCATTGACACCCTGGTGTTCATCGGAAAGATCCCCGAGGCGAACTATGGCGTGCAATGGACGGCGCCCAAGTTCGAATCCGTGGATCCGCTGAAGGATGCCATGGCCGAGTTGAAGCGCATCCGTACCGGCACGTTGACGTTGTCCGAGGCGATCGCGCAGAACGGCTACGACCCCGAGAAGCAGTTGCAGGAAATCAAGCGGATGAACGATCTGCTCGATGAGCTGCAGATCATCCTGGACTGCGATCCGCGCAAAGTGAACGACAAGGGCGTCGAGCAGCAGAGTGTCGGCGAGACACCGCCAGCGCAACCCGCGAGGCAGACTGGCACAGTGAAACATTCCGCCCGGCAGTGGGATTCGCCCACGAGAAGCTACACCTCGTAAATCAACCGCAACCATGGAAGTCGTCGCGGCTGCAGTACAGCCGGAGAGCCCGGAGGTCCAGGGCCAACTCCGCTCGCCATTGGAGGAACCTGAGGAATCGGGTTGACGGGTTGTGGTAGACTAGCGGTGGAGGCTTTGTGGCTTCGGCTGCATTGCCTTTTTTTATTGTCCGGTTGAATCCTCGTCAGCTTCCACGTCTCGTTCCGCTTGCGGCCTCAGGTCCGTAATAAATGCGAAACTCCAAATTGTGAACAAGGGGTTGCCTGCGACCTCGCGGACCGCTCGATGCCTGAGCTGGCAGATCTGCGCTGCGAAACCTGCAAGTTCTGGCCGCGCCGGCCTCGTCATGCTCCGAAGGCGCCACCCCCAAGACAGGATATACGCTACCAAATCGGCAAGCTGGACACCGGTGGTCAGGTCGCTGTGCACGAATAGCGGCTCCGGCAGAATCCGGCCCGCGCGCTGCCGGCCCCTGATGGTCCGTTTGAAATAGCTGTCCATCTGGCTCACCAGGAGATGGCTCTGGATCTTCTCAAGCTCATCGAAGACAGCCACGCCGAAGGCGTCGGGTCCCATATCTTCCAAGAAATAGAAGAACCGCTCAAAAAGGTATGCATAGTCTTTCCGGAGGTGGTCCGTTCCGGGCGACGGAGAGTCTTTGTCCACGACACTGGCGAACGCGCGGCACCGAAAACGCGAACAGATCTCCAGGACCTCCCGCACGTACTCAAGCTTTGCCTGAGCGAGTGCTGTGATCGCTCGCGGTGGAGCGCCAGCGCCACGTTCGAGGCATCGCTTTGCGAGTTCGGTGCGTTCCGGAAATGCCATCTCTTCGGCAAGTGCGGCCTGACGGAAAACCTGTGGCGAGATCAGTTTCTTCGCTTTGAGTTCCGCCTGGCCAACCGAGTAGCGGGTTCCGAAGTATCGAAGCTCGGCGTCCTGCATCGCCTTGATCAGGTTCCACACGTCGCGGTCCTCGATCGCCACACCACCCAAGACGCCGTAGGGCGAGCGGCCGCTGTCGTAACCGCTCTCGTCGATAAACAGGAAATGAGCCACGAATCTCCATGATAGCGTCCAGTGGATGGCGGTATCCGAACGGTGGGGCGGATCTGTCGAACGTCAACCATGGGGTCACAAGAATCGTCAGGTCGTAACGCGACACGAAGGAGTCTGGATATGGAAGAAATCACGGAAGTGCAGGAGACCGCTACGCCGGCCGAGGTCATCGCTGCCGCTCTGGAAGCCGCAACGACCGCCGATCTGGGCGCGACCACGTCGGCTGTTGCCAGCGGACAGGAGATGGATCCGGGCGTACAGGTGGAACGCTTCGCGGTTGCGGTTGAATTCGCTCCGGCCTCGGCCAACGACGATAACCGGATGATCGACGCGGTCTGGTACGCCGGCGCCAAGGTTCCCCGGTTTGACTGGCGCACCGGCCAGGAGTACGACCTCATTCTTTCGATGAAGGGCTGCCGGCTGGACCGCCTCAACAACGGCGGGCCCGTGCTGGACTCGCACAATGCCTACGGCGTCGAGAGCCAGATGGGAGTCGTCCGGCGTGCGTGGGCCGCTGGCGCAACCGGCAAGGCCACGATTCAGTTCAGCAAGCGCGACGCGGTGACGCCCATCTGGAACGACGTTCGTGCCGGGATCATTCAAAACCTGAGCCCTGGGATGTGGATCTACAAAAAGGTAGACACCACNNNNACCGATTGTAGTGGAAACGCAACGGGCATCTGCCCACACAAAGGAGAAACCTGACATGGAAACGACCACGCAGGACGCGGGCGTTGAGGCCCGTCAGAACGAAGTGGCCCTCGCCGCCGCGCGCGACGAGGCGGTGAAGGCAGAGCGGTTGCGCGCAAGTACCATTCGCGCGATCGCGACCGGTCCGTTCAAAGTGGAGGAGAGCTTCCTGGCCGCGCTGATTGACGACGGCGTGTCGGTCGACACCGCTCGNNGACAAGCGGCGCGAAGGAATGGAGGCCGCGTTGCTGCTGCGAGGCAACCCTCGCGCGTCCGGCGAGATGGTCGAAAAGGGCCGCGAATTTGCCGGGCTCACGCTGGTGGACATGGCGCGGGAGTGCCTGAATGCCGCCGGCGTGAAGACTCGCGGGATGGACCGGCACGAGATCGCCCGCGTCGCGCTCCAGGGTCGCAATGGGGCATCGGAGTATTTCGAAGGCTCCATGACTACCAGCGACTTTCCCAACATCCTGGCGAACGTCGCCAACAAGACCCTGCGCCAGGCGTATGACGCGGCGCCCCGCACTTTCGTGCCGTTCTGCCGTCAGGTCACGGCGGCCGACTTCAAGCC
>PLMF01000295.1 GCA_003142355.1 Bryobacterales bacterium | reverse complement strand
ATCGAATCGATGACCGGGCCAATCGCGATGGAAACGCGGTGGCGGGTGCGCTTCGGCCTCTGGCCCGGCAGGAACCTGGTGCCTGGCAAGATCAGCGTCGAGGCAACGCCGTCGAGCGATCCCGCGCCATCGAGGGTACCGGTGGCCGAGGCAATGCAATCGGCCTGTCCGGCGAGGTCGCTGGTGCCAGTCAGGACGTCGGTTACATCTTCCCACCGTATGGCCGCGCCAGCTATCGTGCTGGTTCCCGCGGCCGTCCCGGCCGGGAGCACCACACGAAGCGCACCGCCCGTCAGCGCCGAAGCCCCATCCGCCTCTGCCGACGCGCTAACGGGGGCGCCGGGGAAGACGAAGTTCTCGGACAGCGATTCGAGGACCGCGCCGATGGCGGTGGAAACGCGGTGGCGAGTACGTTTCGGCTTCTGGCCGGGCAGTGGCCTGATGGACATGGACGTTGGGTACTACCCTTGCGCGATAGCGATGCCGCCCTTGATGTCGCCGGTCGAGGTCGCGCCCGCCAGGCAGAACACGAACAGGCACGCACTGGTGTATATCGTCGGCAGGCCCAGCGCGAAGGCGTCGAGGTTGTCGCCACTTGCTGCGGTCATGCAGACTATCTCGCCCAGGCGCCGCAAGATCGTCAGCCCGAAGTTGCCGGCCGTGCCGGTGGTCCCGGAAAGCTGAACGCTCGTGATGGAACGAACGCCCGTCGATCCCGCGGCGAGGGGGACAGCCTGCATCTGGCCGGCGACCGGCGATGCCTGGAAGGGGAACGTGGTGGTCTGAGGGTTGCCGTTCTGATCGTTGTAGCTAACGGTCAGATTAACCGAAGAAGAACCTGTGGCCGAGTACCATTCGATCCACAGTTCGTTATTCGCGCCCGAGTTGTCGGGCCGAGTCAGCGCCGGTGGGCCGGTGACGCTTTGCACGCCGGTGTTCGTTCCCGAGAATCCCGAGTTGTGGTAAAGGCGATCCGCGAGTGCGATGCAGAGCGGTTGGGTCGTGCCCATCGCCTGCAGGCGCGCGAGATAGCTGGTGATGCCGGCTCCCGCGTCGGTAAAGGCAATCGCGCCGGTCGTGGAAGACGTTGGGACCACACCGGCCGTCGATCCGGCGGCGGCTCCGGCAGATGGCTCGCCTGCCGCGGTCCACATCGACTGCCACGCGCCAATAGCTTTGGCCGACATGCTCTGCTTGTAGAACCGCTTCTGCTGCGCGACCGCGATTGCCGCAACTAGAAGGTCCATCGTTGTGATTGCCATAAGTCGTCCTGTCGAGTTTCTACTGCTGGTAGATTTCGATGCGCCCCGTAATTCCCCAAGGAGTCTGGGGCGATGTAGAGCACGCTTCCGTCATCAAGAACAGGCACGAGCCATTGTCGATCTGGGGCAGGCCCAGGTCGAGCGCATCGAGCCATTCGTTCTCCCCAAGGTTGTAGGTGTACTGGGCGATCTCGCGCAAGATCAGAACCATGCCCTGCCGGGTGTTGGGATAAGTCGGCAAGCTCGCGCCAGCTATTGAGACAATCGATTGCACGCCAGTATCTGCGCTCGCGCGGGGAAACTGTGCCGTGCGCCCGTCGGCTGAATCACCGCTCATGTTTCCGAAGTTGTACGACGGCGTGGTGGAGTTGCTTCCGTTCTGGTTTACGTAAGTGATGGTCGCCGAACCGCTCGGAAACGCCCCGTTGTCCGCCTCGAACCAAACTTCGTTCCCGACCCCATTTGCCGCCCCGCGCGTGACGGTCGGACCGTTCAGCGTCGTGGTCTGGTTCGCGCCGGTGAAAGTCACGCCAGCATGGTAGAGCCGGTCGTACAGGCGAAGTACGAGGCGGATGGGGATCGGAGTGGGGTTGCCGCTAAAACTGTATCGTTGCCGCGCCCAGATCTTGCCAAGATAAAGCTGCTTGCCCGGTGCGGCGTCAACGAGGGGGAACGCGCCAGTCGTCTGGCTCGTCGGGATTTCGCTCGCCGGGTTGGTGTTGCCCGCAGGCGGCAACCCGCCGTAGCCCCACAGCGAGAACGTGCTGCCCTTGTTCCACGCGCCTAGCCCCATGGACCCGCTGAACCCGTACATGAAGTTCAGAACCTGTCGGGTGCTCGCGGCAGTCGCCAGAGTCGTTTGATTAGTGATGGCCACGGGCGGGAACCGCTTAGCTCTCGGTGACCGTGATGCCACTGATGGCGAACGTCAACTGGTCGCCGGAGTTGATTGTTTTGCTGGCCGTCAGGTTGCCGTAGTAGAGCAGGTTTCCGTTGGTTTGCGCGTCGAAGATGCCGAAGGCGGTGATGGTGCCCCAGCCCGCGGACGCCTGCGGGAACGTGCAAGCCCCCGAGTTGGTAAGCGCACCGTTGGTGGGCGCTCCGAAGGTGCATGCGGTGCGCTGGTATGATCCGCCCGCGACTTCGGTGCCGCCTCCGGTGGGGCCGGGCGCGGCGGTGTAGAGCGCCACGTACACCGCTGAAGGCGACGTATATTGAACGGCGGCCAGAACCGCCTGAAGAACCGCATTGTCGAGGTAGTAACTTTTCGCCATGGGAAGATCTCTCCTTGTTTAGAACGCCAGGCTGGTCGGGCCGGCGACGGTGTAGCCCGCGGTGCTCCCCCGCGTGGCGTCGAAGACGTTGCGGAACAGATACNNTCCTGCGGAACGATCTTGTAAGTCGAGATGGTGACCAGGCCGGACGGCAGGCTCGTCAGGAACCCCATACTGTTGACCAGAGTTACGAGCGCCAGGTCGCCGACTGGAGCACGGTCGAACACCGCCCCCCAGTTGACAGCCATCCCGGTTGCCGGGTTGGTCCAATCGATCAGAAGCGAGCCGGCCTTGATGGTCGGCGTGGACCCAGCCGAAGCCGTGAGGGACGTTGGGAGCGCCCCCCAGTAGATCATGGAGCCGTCCGCCGCGAGGCAGATCGCGAAGTAGTAGGCCGTGTCCCACGTGCCGCTCGCGGTCCACACGATGTCGCTCTGGTTCGAAGCGCAGAGGTTGAGGATCGTCGCGAGCGTGATGCTCTGGCGCGAGTAGCCATTGCCGCTCAATTCCACGCCGGCCGCGTTGCCTTCGGGGCACCGGGTGTACAAGGCAATCGACAGGGAACTCGCCAGCAGGCTTTGAAGACCCTGCTGCTGGTAGGAGTAGGCTTGGGGCACGGTTCGTCTCCGGCTACGCCACCTTGATCATCAGGGCCGGATCGGTGCCCTCGGTGAGCACGTACCACGTCCCGCCATCGTAGGAAATGGTGGTTCCCCGCGGAAGGGGCTGGTTGACAACCAGGGCGTCCCACTGGTAGCCGCAGGCGTGGACGGCTCCGCTCTGTTGGCCGCTGCCGTTGGTCTGGAACGCCATGATGCGCGGTTCGTAATATTCGCAGCTTCCATCGAACCAAGTCGGCTTGGTGTTGGTTGCCACCCCGTAGAGGCTGAACTGGCCGGAGCGGTTGCTGCCCTGGCCGTTGAGATAGGCGAAGGAGTTGGAACCTGAGCTAAACAGCCCACCGGCGCCGATCGTGTCGCCTGTGCTGTTGCTTCCGTTCGCGCAGATGATCGAGTTCACCAGCCCCACGAGGTTGGGCGGGATGTACGGGACGGTGAAGAAGAAGCACTGCTGCGCCGGCATAGGGGTCGCCGTGCGGAACAAGTAGAAGTAGTAGGCGTTGGCAACCAACTGGTAGCTGTAGCCGCTGCCGACCAGCACGGTAACACCGTTCTGCTCCTGCAACCCTTGGGCGTTGGTGGTGGCCAAGCTGCTGGACGCCGCAAAGTACGATGGTGCAGGACTGCCCGTGCCGCGCCACATCCAGATGTCGCCCTGCATGCCCTGCGGCGTGGCGGCCGAGCGCAGGCGCCAGATGCCGTCGCCGGAGCCGCTCTTGATGAGGCTCCAGCCAGCCGTGATGAGCGCGTTCTTGATCGCTTGGTTCAGCGTATCGTTGGTAGATCCGTCCACCGTCGTGTTGGTGATCGGTTGCCCAGAGTAGATAACTCCCATTTCAGTTGAGTACCTCCATTTCAAGGACCACGTTGTAGCCCATCCCGGAAGCGGTCGGGCCGCTAATGATGTATGGGCGGATGAGTTCGCCGGGGGCGAACGCCATGCGGCTGGCGAATACCTCGGCCGTCAGCACGCCGCTGAACCCCGCCGCCACGGTGAGCGGACCTCCCGCGGGAAAGATCGATGTCCAAACGCCGTCTCGCAGAACCTGCAGATCCAGGCTGACGTCGCCGCCGGGTGGATTCTTGACGTTCAGGAACACGGCGCTCGGAGAGGTGGGCCGGGTCACGATGAAGTAGCCGCCGAGGTCCTGGGCGATTGGCGGGCTGGTGGCGATCCCGAAGACGAACGTGGCGCGGTCCCACCCGGGCACCGTGATCCCCTGGGTGGTGAGCACGCATTGGAACCCGTTCGCGAAGCCCGGTCCGACGCCCGCGTTGAGCACATCCAGACGCAGAAGATTGCCCGGCGCGAACGCGGTGTTCGTTACGAAATCGGTGGACTGGACGACGTTCGCGGAATTGATGCTGATCGGGTTGTTGAGGATCGTGGACCACGTCGAACCCCCGTCCTGGGAGAGCAGGATGTCAAAGGTGAAGCTGCCGGCGGCGGGCGGGCTGGCGAGATACGCGAACAGCGTGCCCGGCGTCGATGTACGGCTAACGATATGCCGCACTCCATAATCCACGCCGGGCAGAATCGGATTGCCGAAGCCCGCAAAGAACGTCGCTTTATCCGCAAGGCTGTCATCCTTGGTCGAGGACCCGCCGCCGCCGGTGCTTCCGCCTGGCGGATTGACGACCGGGCCTTGGCTCCCGCCGATGATTGTCCAGTTGGCCATATTGCTTACGAGCTGGGCATCAGCACCATGCGATCACCCGGGTTCAAGGTCCCGGAGGCGAGTCCCTCGACGGTGTCGCCAGGCGCCGGGTTCACAGTGAGCGCGCCCGTGCCGGCGTGAATGATGTACCGGGGGAAACGGCGGATCGCATTGCTGGGCAACAGGTTCAGCGTCTGATTGACCCCGGTGAAGGTCAGAACATGATCGTTGGCCTTCATGGCATACGTCGCGGCCGCGATGAACGCCTGCGCGTAGCCGTCGCCGTAGATGAAGATCTCGCGGATGGGAGCCGAAGCATCGCTCGATTCCACACCGGCCGAATTCACCGTGAAGCCGCTCACAACCATCGAGAAGTCCAGGAAGTTGGTGCTGGGCAGCGTGAGAGAGGTCGCCAACTGATAGTTAGCGTTGTCGACGTCGCTGGAATCGACGATGTAAGACCACGCCGCGTCCTCGACGATCCACACCGAGGTTTCATCGAGAACCAACGGCAGGTCCCAGGACAACTGGGTGGGCGTGTTCCCGGTGATCTTGCGGAGTTGGCCGCGCCCGGTCCCCATGATCACCCGCAGGATGTTCCCCACCTCGACGCCCGGTGTCAGGCCGCTGTAATCGCAGGTCACGTTCTGGTAACCCGAGTCGGTGATCTGGGTCGGGTTGCTAGTGTTCGGCGCATCGGCTGAGTTGCGAATGACGACCACGTCGCCCGCGTGGATGGACAGCTCCGGATGGCCCGCAACCACCGCCTGCGGAGAGACGGTNNGTGCTGCTCTCCGGGCGCCCGACGACAGAGAGGATTCTGCCGACCGGATTGAAATCGTTGGCCGGCGGATTGGCGTCGACCAGCCACCCGCATACAACCTGATTCGGAGCAGCCACGCTGTCCACGTCCAGGCCCGCCACCCCCATGTGAATCGCCCGCTTGGCCTTGATCCGGATCTTTGAGATGTAGGGTGAGGGCAACGCCCACGTCGAGCGCGCGAGTGGCCCACCGAACGTGATCGAGCCAGGCGTGTAGGTGTTGTTCGAACCTGCCGTGAGCGTTCCCGTGGCCTGCGCGCAGATCAAATCGTCCTGGGTAGCCACGAACAGGACGTACGAAACCAAGCCCGCGACCGCCGGCCAGGTGATGTCTTCCAGGGTGAACGTGCCCGTTCCAGAAGCCGGGGTCCCGATGATGGCGATATTCGACGGAGCCGACGGAAGCCCGTTCGAATCGATGGCGCAGATGGCTACGCGCAGCGTGGCGTTAGCCGGCAACGATCCGCCCGCCGCGGCCTGCGAGATCGATGCGATCCCAGGCGCGCCGGCGCCGGTCGAGCTGAACTCGTTCACCGGCAGTTTGCCGGTGACAATGAGGTTGGCGAGCGCGCTGCCATCTGCCAGCGTGGAGTAGGTCTGGTTCAAATCGAATGTCCACTCATTCGGGAACAGCGCGTCCCAGGCGGCCGCCTGCACCTGGTAGGGCGCCCACGCCGGCCCGAGCGGGATCGGGTAAAACAGCGGCGGCAGGGGCGCGGGCACCACGTCGATGGGCTTCGGCCCGACGTCCAGGTCGTACATCGAATCGGTGACGGTCTGCCCCTGGATCTCAACCGACCAGTCCTTCTTCAGACTCCACCGCTGAATCCGGAACTTGCCGGTTCCGATGGGCACGTCGGGATGGGTGATCGAGACTACCTGGCCGACCTCGTTGGCCAGGCCCAGCAGCGTGGTCTGCCAGGTGGCCGTCCTCGCATTGCGCCACTCGGTGGGGTTCACGCCGCCGATTTCCTCGCGCGTCCGCGTCGCCGCGATTCTGAGCGCCTGGCTGAGCGTGGAGCAGCCGACGGAATGCATCTGGCTGGTAAGAGGCGACCCGGCGCGGCCGTAATAGGCCGCGTGGCTCTTGTCGCAATACTCTGCCGTGTTCGCCTGGTATTGATAGGCAACGTCGGCGAAGGAAAGCACCAGGTGCTCAAAGGCCGACTGGATCGGAGCCAATCGCAGGCTCTGGAACAGCATGTTGCCGGCGGTGTAGGCGTCCACCGCGCTGGCATTGATCCGGCAGCCGAGTTTCAGTTGGCCGAATTCCCAGGCATAGAACCCCAGGCAGCAGTTGAGCACCTCGGTAAGCCAGTCCCGAAACGGCTTCTGGCTGCTCAGAATTCCCTGGAACTGGAACTGCGTCTCCACGCCGGCGCCGAGGATGGCTGGCACCTGGTCTGCCGCGATCTCGGCCGCGCCGTTTCCATCGCCCACTACCAGCGATGGCAGGACGAACGTGGCGAGCTGGTCGGCCGACGACGGTCCCGGCCCGCCGCCGGGGTCCGATNNCGGTGGACGGGTCGCCATATAGCCCCATGGCGCGCAGCAGCATGTTGACGGCAATCCAGAACGGATTGATCAATCCCTTGACCGCCGTACGGTTGCCAGCATGATCCCAGGTCCAGCCCCACATCCCGAAATCGATGGGGACCTTCATTTGGTGCTGGTCGGGGGTGCTGGGCTGAATCGTGGTGGACTTGACGATGCGGATCTCGCACGCCGCCGTGCCCGCCGCATAGACGTTCGGCTGCCACACCTGAGGCGACCCCTGGCCGAGCGAGAAATAGTCGCTGCTCGGGTTTGCGGGGTCGTTGCCCGCGACGTATCGCAGCCCCATGCCCGGCTGGTATTTCGTCACGTTCAGGTTGCCGTCGATCTTGAGACCCTGCCAGGGGTAACCGTCCACCATGGGGGCCACCAGATACCGATAGCCGTCCGCATTCTGCACGACCATCGACGGCGTGAACCCGCCCAAAGGCCCGGCGCCAAGGATGCCCAACGAGTCGGCGTATCCGGACTCGTCCCGGTAATTCACCATCAACGCTGTGGCCAGGAAGGCAAACAACGGGTTGCCACCTGAGTTGCACCAGATCTCCGGCAGCGCCAGGCCCCAGATCGTGTCCGAGATGATCGACGTGGCGGTGACCGTGTTGCGACCGAAGCCCAGGAACCCGGTGGAGTCGTCTTTGATGATCACGCCCTGCGGGTCGGCCTGGTGCCCGCCGAAGTAGCGGGCCATGCCGTGCGCTTGGCAGCCGTTCGCGGATTCCAGGTAGTAATCGCAGGTGTCCGGGTCCCCGCCACTCCCGTGCGCTGCATATGGACAATTCACGCCGTCGTCGAAGGTCTTCCAGCACTGGCGGCTGAGCTGCCGCTCGGGGTACTGGTTCATGATCTGGAAGAAGCCGTCGGAGCACGTCACCGGGAAAGTAGGCGTTCCATCGCTGACATAATTCTGGATGACGCCTTTCCATAGCTGGAGCAGGATGCCGGAATTCACGTGGAAGAGGCAGAGGTCGATCTCGGCATACTTCAGGTCGGTGTCGTTGGCGAGCTGCGTCATGACGCGGTCGCCGTTGCCGAAAGCGAAGCGCACGTTGTCCGAGGCGCCTTTGATGTCCTGGGAGATCAGGACGTCGGAGCCTGGCTCGCCGATGCCGATCAG
>PLMF01000120.1 GCA_003142355.1 Bryobacterales bacterium | reverse complement strand
CTCTACACGGCTTCCTGCCCCGATCCCGACCTGCTGATCCGCACTTCCGGTGAAATGCGCATCAGCAACTTCCTGCTCTGGCAGATCGCTTACTCGGAGCTCTACGTCACCGAAACGTTGTGGCCGGATTTCACGCGCACGGACCTGCTCGAGGCCGTGCTGGAATACCAGAAACGCGACCGCCGCTATGGCGGGCTCAGTGCGCCAGTCAACGGCGACGCCAAGGCCACGGACGAAACCTTCATCGTAGCGCTCCGCTCGTCATGAAGCGGATTCTCACCGCAGCCGCGCTCATTCCCGTTGTTGTCTACGTAGTTTTGTGGGCCAACTTCTGGGTCTTTTTCGCCGTGCTGGTGACGGTGACCTTTTTGTGCTACCGCGAGTTCGACGCGGTGGCGAAGGCTTACGGTTTCGGCCCGCCCGGTCCGGTGGGCTATGGCGCCGGGCTGCTGTTGCTGGTCTCGCGGCAGGAGACCTGGCTGCTGATCCTCGGCCTGGCGCTCATTTTGATGGCGGCGGCGATGCGCGGGGAAGACCTGGCGAAAGCGCTTCCGCGGGCGGCCGTGCTGCTGGCGGGCATTGTCTACATCTTCGGCTCCTGGAAGTGCGCCATGCCCCTGCGCGAGCTGAATCCTCACTGGCTGATGTACGGCTTGCTGGTCAACTGGGCGGGCGATATGGGCGCATATTATGTGGGCCGGCGCTGGGGCCGGCACAAGATGGCGCCGCGGATCAGCCCGCACAAATCCTGGGAAGGAGCGGTGGCCTCGGTGGTGGCATCCGTTTTGATTGCAGGGGCGTACCTGCTGCACTTCGTGCCCTGGATCGCGGTGCTACAGGCGGTGGCGCTCACGGTTGCCGCCAACGCCGCCGGCCAACTCGGCGACCTCACGGAATCGGCCTTGAAGCGCGGCGCCGGCCTCAAGGACAGCGGCGAGATTCTGCCCGGCCACGGCGGCTTTCTCGACCGCGTGGACAGCACGCTGTTTTCGCTGCCGCTGATTTACGCGTATCTGAAGCTGGCGGGGTGAGCCTCACTCCCCTTGCGCCCGCTACGGAGTTTTCTGGAACAGCCGAGTGGCCGTTTCCACCAGACACCTCCGCCACACCGGCCAGACGTGCGCGCCTTCCGTCTCCCAATACACGTTCTGGATCTTGTGGGCCGTCAGCGTCTCCGAGAACTGTTTCACGCGGGCGTATCCCGGATCGGTTTTCCCTACCCCGATGAACAGCAGCTTCAGACGTTCATTCGTGGTCTTCGGATCGTCCAGCAGGGCTTTGTACCGCGTCTCGAAGTTCTGGGCTGGTCCCGAACTGAAAACGCCCACCCACGCGTACCGGTCCAGGTGGCCCAGCCCGATCTGGGTCGCCTGCCCGCCTCCCATGGAAAGGCCCGCGATGGCCCGATTGATGCGTCCCGCCGCGACGCGGTAATTCGCTTCCACCATCGGCTCGACTTCCTTGAGCAGATACTGTTCGAACAACTCGTTGTTCTTTCCCGGCTCCGCGGGGGCGCCATAAGGAACCGCGTGCCCGTTGGTCATCACCACGATCATCGGGACCGCCCTCTTCTCGGCAATGAGGTTGTCCAAAATCAGGTTGGCGGCGCCCGTCCAGGTCCATCCCGCCGCCACGTCCTGGTTGCCGTGAAGAAGGTACAGTACCGGGTATCGCGTGGAACCGCTCTGGCCGTAGCCGGGCGGTGTGTAAACGAAGACCTGTCGCATGGCGCCATCCAGCACCGCCGATTTGTGCCATAGCATGTTCACCACCCCGTGCGGCACGTCGCGGAATTCCCAGGCCTCCCCGCCGGGGACCAGAACCAGGCTGGCGGAGGTTCGGGCGCGCAGTTTGACCGTTGGATTGATGGGGTCCCCAATGGTCATGCCATCCACGGTGAAGCTGTACAGGTAGATATTCGGGACCAGCGGTCCGACGGTGACACTCCAGACGCCGTCACTATCCTTAGTCAATGCGGTCTTGTTGGACGGGAAATCGAGCATCCATTCCCCGGTCACAGTCGCTTCGGAGGCTTTGGGCGCGCGAAGGCGGAAGGTGACCGTCCGGTCCGGCCGCACTTCAGGCGATAGCAGAGTGTCCGGCGGCTGGGCGGCGCCAGCTCGTCCGGCGGGAGTCTGGGGCAGGCCAGTCGCGGCCATGCCCACCAGTATGAATGGAACGGCAAGCAGCTTCATTGATCTCCTCACGGTCTCCGGCGGCCTCGGCGACCGCCGGAAACCTCAGGTTACACCTTGATGAGGCTGTGGAGGATGCTCACCCAAGGTGAAATCGCCGCCTGTCGTACATGTCGTGCTACACTGATGCGGAAATCCGGGATATCCGGAAGGAGAAAGCCATGAGAATCCTCAAGACGGGTTTGCTTCTGACGCTTCTCGTTTCCGTCCTCGCGGCCGCCAATACGCTCGATGTATATACCGTAGATGTCGAGGGAGGCAAGTGTGTCCTGTTTGTTTCTCCGTCCGGGGAGTCGCTGCTCATCGATGTTGGCTGGCCCGCGTTCAATGCCCGGCCGGCATCGACGGATCGAATTCTGGAGGCTGTCAAGGCCGCCGGTCTGCGGCGTATCGACCACCTGTTGATCTCGCATTTCGATATCGATCACCGTGGAGACGTCCCGGCGCTGGAGGCCAGGTTCCCCATCGGGCATATCTACGATCACGGCGACGGGCTGGGTCCTCAGCCGGAGTGGTTCAAAGCCTACGACGCGGTTCGCCGGAAGGTCGGTCACACGGTAGTCAAGCCGGGTGACAAGATTCCGTTCCAGGGAGTGGATGTAGAGGTGGTGGCGGCAGCGGGACAGTTCATCCGGAAGCCGCTCCAGGGCGCCGGCGCGCCAAATCCGCTCTGCTCGACCAATCCCCAGCAGGCTGTGATTGAGAGAGATGTGGAAGACAACCTCTCAGTCGGTCTGCTGATTACCTTTGGTAAGTTCCGCATGTTAGATCTCGCGGACCTGGAAGCGCACCACAGTCACGAACTGGTTTGTCCCAACAATCCGATTGGCACGGTGGACGTGTATCACGTGAACGTGCATGGCCAGTTCAAGGGGATCGCGCCGGAGCTGATCGGCGCGCTGCACCCGCGAGTGGCGATCATGGGCAATGGGGCCAAAAAAGGCGGAGATCCGCAAACCTGGCCGATTCTGCGCGCCACCGCCGGCCTGGAAGACATCTGGCAGGTCCACTACTCGGCCAACGGGACCAAAGATACGAATCCGCCGGACGATTTCATTGCCAACCTGGAACCGACAGACGAGTATAGGATGATCAAACTATCGGCAGAATCCAATGGAGCGTTTATTGTGACCAACACACGGAATGGTTTCAGCAAGACGTATGCGCCTGTAAGCGGCGGATCGCCAGCGCCCATCCCGATCATGCTCGCCAATGACAAGATGGAACTGACGACCCTGGCCAATGGCGGCAGCTTCACCAAACTTCTGCTGCGCGAGGGAGAGCCTCTCAGCCCCTTTGGCACGGTCCCTCACATGCTGGCGCTGGACGGCTTCGGTGCCCCATCACCGGAGGAGGCGGCTCTGGGCATGCCCTTTCACGGCGAAACCGGCAGGCAGATTTTCAAGATCGTCGCCACCCACGAATCCGGGCCGGTGCACTCCGTCAGCATGCAGGCCACGCTGCCGTTGGCGCAGGAAGTACTCACACGGACGATCGAGCTCGCGGACGGCGAGAGCGTGGTCCGCGTTACCAGCGACCTGGAAAGCCTGCTCTCCGTGGACCGGCCCATTTCCTGGGCCGAACACGCCACCATTGGTCCTCCTTTTATGGAGAAAGGCAAAGTCGTGGTGGATATGCCGGCTACTAAGTGTCGCGTCCGTCCCTATAAGCCCGGAAGCATTCCCGGGCACCTGGTTTATGACCAAGATTTCACCTGGCCGATGGCCCCCACCAATGACGGCGGCCATGCCGATCTGCGCGTAATTCCCACGGATCATAACTGGCTGGACCTGGCCAGTTGCCAACTGGACCCGGCCCGCAAACTGGAATTTGTAACAGCCATGCAGTTGGAGAAGCACCTCGTATTCGGGTACGTATTCCGGCGCGAGGATTATCCGTGGCTGATGAGCTGGATGAACTTCACGGGCGACGGCCGTGCGGCGCGCGGCATGGAGTTTTCGACACAGGCGTTCGACATCTCCCATCGGGAAACGGTGGCCATGAGCCCGCTATTCGGAACGCCCACGTTCCGCTGGTTGCCGGCCAAATCGAAAATCCAGACGCGCTTCCTGATGTTTTACACGAGGGTGCCAGAGGGATTCAGCAGGGTGGACGACGTAACTTTCGAGAACGGGAAGATCACGATTCTGGACCACTCCGGCAAGAGTGTGGTGCTGGCGGCCTCACAGGGTCTTTAGTTGCGGAACGGGAAGCGCGCCTCGCGAACCGCCCACCGGGATCCCTGGGCGAAGCCGGTTCCTTCTCCGCGCCCCGCTTCCTATCTCGCCACGCTCCTTCGCGATACAGGAGAACCGGCGGCCCTCAGGGTCGAGCACGTCACGCTTTCCGCCAATGATTCGCTCTCCGTCGATCTGCGCGCCGGCGGCGGCTTTGTCGCCGAGCTCAAGAGATAGCGGAGCTCGCAGCCCTGGATCCGCCCGGGAGCGTCTCAAGTGAAGATCGCGGTATTTGCGCCCATGCCGATTGCCAGGGTGGCAACCGCGACGGCGGTGAACGCTGCGTCAGAAAGTTAGACGAAGCATTGCGCGAAATGTTCTCTTTGGCTGCGCCGTTGGCTACTATAATGAACCATGCGAATGCGGCTTTTCGGTCCGTTGATCTTCTGTGCGACCCTGCTCAATGGAGCGATTACCGATGGCGGCGCGGTGCCAGGAACGCCGTTTCATCGGTACTCCACCGAAGATCGGTTCGGCAGAACCATCACCTTCTACCTGTCGGCGAGCTCGGCCGAACACCCGGCGCCGCTGGCGGTTTTTGTGCAAGGCACCGGCTGTGCTTCGCACTTCCAGCGCCAGGGCGAGCGCATCGTCCAGGGCGCGCAGATGCTCCTGAACGATGTCGCACGCGGGCGCGCCAGGATTCTCTCGGTGGAGAAGCCCGGCGTGCAGTTTCTCGATACACCACCCGATTCTACGGACGCGAAGACCTGCCGGCAGGAGTTTTGGGAGGAGCACACGCTGGATCGATGGACGGAGGCGATCATGGCCTCGATCAAGGCGGCACAAGGATTACCCGGTGTAGATCGATCCAGGACTTTGGTTGTCGGCGGCTCGGAAGGCGGTGTCGTCGCCGTGCACGTCTCGAATGTGCTGGAATCGGTGACACATGCGGCATCGATTGCCGGCGGCGGGCCGAACCACCTTTTCGTGGTGGCGGACTACATGCGTCGCAAGAACCTTGATCCTGAGGTTGAGGTTTTTGGTTGCTGGGCTAAGATTCTTCGCCATCCGGACAGTGCCACCGAGTTCTGCTGGGGTCAGCCGTACCGGCTGTGGTCGAGCCTGGTCGAAACCTCGCTGGTTCAGGAGTGTCTTCGATCCAAGGCGGCACTGTATCTGGTCCATGGCACGGCGGACGAGCAGAGTTCGATCGCGGCGTTCGACGTATTGCGCGCGGAGCTGGCAGCCAAAGGCCGCGCAGCCGTATTCGACCGAATCGAAGGAGCGGACCATTCGCTGACGCGCCGCGGCGAGAGTCCGGGGGACGGACTCATGGCTGCTTTTGGGAGAATCCTGGACTGGTTCGTGGCCACCGCTCGATAAGGCGCTTTAGCCCGCCGCGCTCACCAGAAACACCGCCACTTCCGCCAGCAGATTCGGGAAGAGAGTCACCTTGCGGCGGCCGGCCAGGAAGTAGCGCCGCTCCACCACCAACCCCTCCACGGCAGCCAGGGCTTCGAAATCGAGCACCGTCAGGAAATGGATGTTGGGAGATTCGTACCACTCGTACGGAAACAGCTTGGTCCGGGGCGAGCCGCCGCTCAGCAGCATGGAAAGCCGCACCCGCCAGTGGCCGAAGTTGGGGAACGCCACGATCGCGCGGCGGCCCACGCGCAGCATCTCGCGCAGCACCTTGCGCGGGCGGTGGGTTTCCTGCAGCGTCTGGCTGAGAATCACGTAGTCGAACGCCTGGTCGGGATAATCGGCGAGACCCTGGTCGATGTCCCCCTGGTAAACCGAGACGCCGCGCGCAATGGCGCGCTGCACTTTGGCGCCCGAGATCTCGACGCCGCGCGCCTCCACGCCCTTGTTCTGGGCCAGCCATTCCAGCAGCTCGCCTTCGCCGCAGCCCAGGTCCAGCACCCTGGCGCCAGGCTCCACGATGTCGCCGATGATGGCGTAATCGCTGCGGCCCAGCAGCTCGCGGACGAATGCCTGCTTGCGGGGGGGCTGCCCGCTCATGGCGCCTTCTCCACGGTGCTGGCGAGAAAGCCGCGGATGAGATCGGTCTGCTCGGCGACATCCACCAGGAAGGCGTCGTGCCCGTAATTGGACTCGAGCTCGACGTAGGCCACATCGCAATTGCGCGTCCGCAGCGCCCTTACGATCTCCTGCGACTGGTAACTCGGGTACAGCCAGTCCGAACTGAAGCTGATCACCAGGAAGCGCGCCTCGGTCCGCTCGAAGGCCGCCGCCAGCGAGCCGTGGCCGTTGGTGAGATCGAAATAATCCATGGCCTTGGTGATGTACAGGTACGAGTTGGCGTCGAAGCGGGTGACGAACTCGCTGCCGCGGTAGCGCAGGTAACTCTCGACTTCGAAATCCACGTCGAAGTCGAATCCGAAAGCCTCCTTCCCGCGCAGGCGGCGGCCGAACTTCTCGCGCATCGAGTCGTCGCTCATGAACGTGATGTGGCCCACCATGCGCGCCACCGCCAGGCCGCGCGCGGGCGGCTTCCCGCTATAGTAGTCGCCGTTGTTCCAGTCGGGGTCGGCCATGATGGCCTGCCGGCCGACTTCGTTGAACGCGATCTGCTGCGCGCTGTGCCGGGTGGTGCAGGCAATCGGGATCGCGGAAACCACGCGATCGGGATAAAAGACCGCCCATTCGAGGGCCTGCATGCCGCCCATGGACCCGCCCGTTACCGAGAGCAGCCGCGGGATGCCGAACCAATCGATCAGCATCCGCTGCACCCGTACCATGTCCCCGATGGTGATTACCGGGAACGACATGGCATACGGGCAGCCGGTGGCCGGATTCACAGATCCAGGCCCGGTTGTCCCCCGGCATCCGCCCAGGACGTTGGAGCAGATCATGAAATACTTGTTGGTGTCGAACGCCTTGCCCGGCCCGATCATGTTGTCCCACCAACCCGGCTTGCCCTTCTCGTGGCTGATGCCGGCCGCGTGGGCGTCGCCTGAGAATGCGTGCAGCACCAGGATGGCGTTGGACTTGGAAGCGTTCAACCGGCCGTAGGTTTCGTAAGCCACGTCCACCGGCGCGAGGGTAGCGCCGCTATCCAGCGAAATCGAATCGAACCGGACAGTATTGGCCTCGACGATCATGACGGAAGAGTTCTTATCATAGCAAAGCAGGCGCGGCGGGCGACATTTGGAAACGCCTGCCGCCGAGTTGCTGATATAGTGGCATCTGGAATTAGAGAGGAGAATTTTTATGTCCGGGAAGAGCGGATCGCGCCGGAGTTTCCTGGGTGCGGCCGTTGCCGCTCCCGCGCTGGGTGTGGTGGCCTTGGCCGATCCGGGCCGCGCCGCCGCGCAGGCGGCTGGCGTCAAACGCGGCGACCTGCCCGATCTGACCATCAAGCAGGTGAAGGTCTTGGTGCTGAAGGCGGAAGGGCGCACCGGAGAGAAGCTAGCCGCCATCGTCACCAATAGCGGCATCGAGGGCAATTACACGCTCGACGATCGCTACTACCATCCCAACTGGAGCAACCTCGGGTGGCTCGAGTANNCAGCTTTCCTACGCCGCCGCCGTCGACAACTGCTGCTGGGACATCCTGGGCAAGGCTGTCGGCCTCCCGGTCTATCGCATCCTGGGAGCGCACCGCGACCGTGTTCGCGCTTACGCCAGTTCACAGCATCTGCGCACCGTCGAGGATTTCGTGGCCGACGTCAAACACGCCATGTCCGACGGCTTCACGGCCTACAAAATCCACCCTCCCGGAGGCGCCGGCCGGTATGATTACAAGCTCGACATGGAGGTCATCAAGGCCGTCCGGAAGACGGGTGGAGACAACATGCCCCTGCTCTACGACCCGGTCGGGGTGCTGACGCGCGAGGAAGCCATGAAGGTGGGCCGCCTGCTCGACGAACTGCACTACGTCTCTTTCGAGGACGCGCTGCCCACCAAGGACATCGACGGCCTGGTGGAGCTGGCCGCCGCCCTGGACGTGCCGGTGGTCATGGGCGAGTTCATGCCGTCGCTCTACGATTACGTCCCCTATATTCTCCGCGGCGCGCTCGACGAGGTCCGCTTCATCGTCGATAACATCGGCGGCATCACCGGCGGCATGAAAGTCGCTCGCATGGCCGAGTGCTTCAACATGATGTGCCAGCCTCACAACTGGGGCACCCTCCTCGATCACGCCGTGCATTTCCACTGCGAGCTGGCCATGCCCAACAACATCTGGTTCGAAATGACCCAGCCCATGGGCATCGCCGACCGCCCCTATTTCAAGGACAAGCTGCGCATCGACAAAGACGGCTATGTTCCCGCGCCGGTCAAGCCCGGTCTGGGCTACGAGATCGACCGCGGCGTGCTCGATAACATGATGCTTCGGGTGGAGAGTTAGGAGAAACCGCCATGTCGGAACACAATCTATCGCGACGCAATTTCTTCGGCGCCTCCGCGGCCGGCGCGTTCACGGCGGCTTCCGCAGTATTCGATCCGGGCCGCGCGGCGGCCCAGTCGGTAGGCGTCAACCCCGGCGACCTGCCCGACCTCACTGTCAAGGAAGTCAAGGTCTATGTTCTGAAGCCCGAGGATGCCAACACCGGGCAGGGCGGCGCCAACTTCCGCCGCAGCGAACAGTATGCCTCCGTCGTGACCAATAGCGGTATTGAGGGCAACTATGACCTCACGAACCGTTACAGCCACTCGAACTGGAGCAACCTTGGATGGCTGGCCTACGCCAAGCGCGCGCTGGTTGGCAAGCATGTCTTGGACATGCCCGAGTTCACCAACCAGTTCCACAGCGCCGTGGGGCAGCTTTCCTATGCCTCGGCCATGAACAACTGCCTCTGGGACATTCTCGGCAAGGCGGTGAAGCTGCCGGTGTACCGCATCCTGGGCGCTTATCGCAACCGTGTGCGGGCCTACGCCAGCTCGCAGCATCTCCATACCGTGGAGGCCTTTGTGGCGGACGTCCAGCACGCCAAATCGCAGGGCTTCACGGCTTACAAGATTCATCCGCCATGGCTCGCCAACAACGAGGTGGATTACAAGTTGGATATCGAGGTGGCCAAGGCCGTCCGCAAGACCGGCGGCGACGATATGGCGCTGCTGTTCGATCGCGTGGGCGCCTACACCCGGCTCGAGGCCATGAGAGTCGGCCGCGCGCTCGACGAGCTGAGCTACGTCTCCTACGAAGATTGTCTGCCGACCGACGATATGGAGGGGCTCGCCGAATTGGCCAAAGCCCTGGATGTCCCCGTTGTCATGGGCGAGTTTCTCCTTTCGCCTTACGATTACGCCAAGTATATCCGCTTCGGTTCGCTCGACGAAGTGCGCTTCATCGTCGATAACCTGGGCGGCATCACCGGCGGNNCTGGCCATGCCCAACAACGTCTGGTTCGAAATGACGCAGCCCATGGGCACCACCGACCGCCCCTACTTCAAGGACCAGCTCCGCATCGACAAAGACGGCTACGTGCCCGCGCCCCGCAAGCCGGGCCTCGGCTACGAGTTCGACTACAACGTGCTCCACAACATGCTGGACCACGTCGAGACGTAAAAAGGGGACAGACGCATTTATCTCGGCGGAAAATGCGTCTGACCCCTTTTTCCCTCAGGGCCGGCGCGCGCGAACCAGTTGGCCGTGGCCCTCGCTCGAAATGAAGGCGCGGAGCTGGTTGTAAGGGCGGTGGGGGTTGGATTGGCTCAGGGCGGAGCGTATCCAGGACTCGTGGTACCAGCGGTCGAAGGGCGGGTGCTCGGCCCGGAGCAATTCCGTTTCTAACTGCTCCAGGGACGCGCGCGCGTCAAAGACGAGCGGCCACATCCGTCCCGCGTCCGGCGCCCGTAGCGCCTCTTCCAGCTTGAGTGCCACCTGCAGGCCGAGCGCCACGTCCACGGCGAAAAACCGCCGTTCGGCGCGTTATCGTGGAAACATGCCGGCAACTCAAGAGATCCGACAACCATACCGGCAGCAGGCGCGCCAATGGAGCCGGATGGCTTGGGCTCTGGCGATTCTCTTTGCCAGTATGCCGGCGGCCAGCAGGATCTTCCTGGGCGTTTGGGGATTCGATGGCGCCGCCGAGATCGCGTGCCTCTGCCTGATCCTCGGCACGTATTTCCACATCGTCGGCCGGCGCAGGGGTCCGCCCATCCCCGACCCGGCAACCATGCTGGATCAAGCCATCCAGCTCGCCTCGTCCGGTCAAATCGATCCCCCCATTGCCCTGCTCACGGAAACCATCCGCCTGAGTCCTCAATTGTGGCAGGCGTTCCAATACCGCGGTGAGTTGTACCTCCGGCAGCAGTCCTTCGATGCGGCTCTCCAGGACTTGAACGAGGCCATCCGATTGGCCCCGGAGGAGCCGCACCTTTACATCTTGCGTGGGCACGCCCACAGCCTTCTTGGCGAGGGACAGCCTTAGCGCGCCACCAGGCGAACCGGGCCTAGCAAGCCCGAGGCCGGCGGCGGCGCAGAACCGCGTCCTCTTGAGCTGTTGCCGGCAGAGGGTGGCACGGCCGGGATTCCCGGAGCGGCTTGCCCCATGCCTCCGCGGCCGCCTGCCGTCGCGCGCACTTCCACTTCGAGATCGTTCGCGCCCGCCTTCACATCGTTGGTCACCTCCCAACGGTACGGCTGCCACGCGTGGCCCTCCAGCTCTTTCCCGTTCAGCTTCACGCGCGCGTAGTCATGGACATCGGCGATTTCCAGGAACACCCGCTTACCCGCCGGCGCGGCCGTAACCGTGAACTGCTTGCGATACGTGGCCGGCCCGGCAAACGATGGCGTGCCCAACTCCTCCCACGATTTCAGAGGCGTGGTCACCTGTTTGCCGTTCAGGTCCAACATCCAGTCTCCGCCCAGGTCCGCCAGAATGTTGCCGGACACCAAGGACGGCTCCGCAGCCGCCACCCCGCTCGGAAGCGGCCCCACCACCACGACTTTCGCTTGGTAGGGTCCGAGCACCAGCGGAAAACGTACGGAATCGTTCTCCGCAGTCGCACCGGAGATGGGATGAATCTCGCCCGTGGCCAGGTCCCACACCTGCGCCTGGCCGCGGCCGGCGACGGTCGCGGTGCGCGACTGCTCCTGGCTGCCCTCGTTGAAGAAGAAGTACATCTCGGCGTCGCGCCAGCTCCGGTGCGTGTACGTCAGCCGCTGCCAGGCGGTATCCAGCGCCACATCCGGCTTGGGCAGCGCCGCGACGACGCGCTCGGTGATGTCGCCGGCAGGCTCGACGAGCGTGGCGAAGCTCAGGTCGGGCACGGCATCGTTGGCGGCATTCATAAACGTTTTGTCCACCACCAGTTTGGGAGTCTTCCCCACGAAAATCACCTTACCGCCGGCTTTGACGAAAGCCCGAAAACGCTCGAGACCGATCCGCGAAATCACCGTCGAGGACGGAATCACGATGGCACGGTACACCTGCCCACTGAGATTCTTGAAGCCGCCGTCCGCGATGGCCGCCACCGAGCTGAGCGACTGCTCGTCGAAGTAATCCCAATCCACCTGGTGTTCGAGCAACTGCCATCCCAGCTTGGTCATGCTGCGGTCGGCCTCTTCGTCGCCCATCCACATGCTGTTGGAGGGATAGTAAAGACCCACCTGCGCCGCCGGGCGGCCGATGGCCATCAAATAGCCGGCCCGGTTGGTGTACCACGCCAACATGGGCGCTTGTGGCGGCAGGGCTGACGCCCCACCGGGGCCACGCGCGATCCCGATCTGCATCGCGTTTATTCCCCTCACCAGTTGAAAATCCAATTGGAACTTGCCGTCGATGCCCGGTCCGCCGCCGGACTCGGTCCAGACCTTGGGCTTGCCGAACAGGTGTGCCGCCGAAGAGGCCAGCTTGGGGAAATTGTTGTTGACGTCCCAGACGCCATCCGGCGCGTGGACCGCGTACGGCACAAGCTGGTTCAGGTTGTCGATTCCCGGCACCTGCGGGTGTCGCAGGTCTCTGAAGAAGTCGCCCTCGTTGCGGATATGATCCTCGGGCAAGTCCAACCTCAGGGCATGCTCTTCGTGGTTCAAGTGGACCAGGTACTCTACATTGTTCCTCGCGCACCACTCCGCCTGCACCCCGAAGAAAGTCTCGCGGAACATCCCGCTCCACACGTCCCAGTAGTCCGCCTTGGCGCGCCAGGCTTCGTCGGTCATCTTTGGCGCGAACAGAAGCGGCAGGTATGGCTGAGGGTCATAGCCCTTCTGCTGCCGGAACTCGTCCAGCAGCTTGGGCGTCCACGGCATGAAGCAGGTATAGTCGGGTTCGTCGCCGAAAAAGCCCAGAACGGTCTTGCCAAACTCGTCCCCGACCGCCTGCCTGTAAGTTTCGTGCGTGATCTTAAGGAACGCGCGGGTGGCATCCGCATTCAGGTAGTCGATCAGCGCATACTGGCTGTCTTTGGCACGGGTGCCGTCGGCCCGGTTCGAAGCGCGGGTCGGAGAACTGCGGAACACGTGCCGGACCAGGACCAGCTCCCACGGTTTCGGGTAGCCGGCCGCGCCGGGCGGTGGCGCGGGAGCCCTCCAATTAATTCCGCTGGCGCCGATCGGCACAGTCTGGACGGCGCCGGTTTGCGCAAACACCGCCAGTGCGCCTAAGGTGTCCGGCGGCACCGGCATGGTCAGCGTCTGGCCCGGCATCACGCTGATCCGTATGTCCGCGTCGAGCCCCTGCATGGTCAGTTCGGGGTATCGCTCGCTGACCAGGCCGCCGGCAAACCCACTGGGGTAGTCGCATTCGTCTTGGATCCACAGCTTCATCCCCCGCTTGGCCGCTTCCTGCACCACGAACTTCACCTGCGCCATGTGCTCCGGCGAGAGGTACTTCGGCTCGCCGCGTCCCGGCGACATATTCACCACGAAGACGCCATTGGCCGAGAGCCGGTCGAGATCCTGGACGATCCTGGCCATCCTTTCCTTGGCGTCCGGACCGTTCCAAGCCATAAACGGCTGGATGACGCCGTACTCGCGCGGCGGCGTCTTGAAGTTGGCGGCTGCCTCGCGTACCGACGGCACCGTGATCCGCTGCCAGGGCCGTTGCGCCGGCAACACGGCGGCGAGGAGTGGAAGGAGGAGCATCTGAATCGCAGTCTTCATGCCGCAACACCTCGGGATGCTACAGATCGCGTTCTGTCCAAGAGTATACTCGTAAAGGCTTGTCGGATTTCAGCAAGGAGGATAAGTGTATGAGGCGCGGTCTCTTGGTAGGCGCGATTTTGCTCGTTCTTCCCGGCGCGCCGGCCGTTGCTCGCGCCGCCACGGTGATGGCGCCCAGGTTTGAAGTCGACCCGATGTGGCCCAAGCCGCTGCCCAATCACTGGGTAATGGGCGCCACCGTTGGCGTATCGGTCGATGCCCAGGGCCACATCTGGATCATTCATCGTCCCAATGCCCTCGAAGACACCGAAGTGCACGCCGCCAAGAACCCGCCCTGGGCGCACTGCTGCACTCCGGCGCCGCCGGTTCTCGAATTCGATCAGGCCGGCAACCTGGTGGGGCATTGGGGCGGCCCGGGCGCGGGCTACGATTGGCCGGAGAGGAACCACGGAATCACCGTCGATTACAAGGGTAATGTCTGGATTGGCGGCGCCGACCAGCTCGTGCCGAGCCACGACCACATGCTGCTCAAATTCACCCGCGAGGGGAAATTCCTGCTGCAGATCGGCAAGCCCAGTTCGAGCAAGGGCAGCGGCGACGTCGAGAATCTGCGCCTGCCGGCCAAGACTTTTATCGACCCCAAGACCAATGAAGTCTACGTCGCCGATGGCTACGGCAACCATCGCGTGATCGTCTTCGACGCGGATACCGGCAAGTACAAACGGCATTGGGGCGCCTACGGCCACCAGCCCGACGACACCATCGTCCCCTACAAGCCAAGCGATCCGCCGCCTCAGCAGTTCCGCAATCCGGTGCACTGCGTCGCACTGTCGCACGATGGCTTGCTGTATGTCTGCGACCGCGGGAACGACCGGATTCAGGTTTTCAAGCCGGACGGCACTTTCGTGAAGGAAGTCTTCATCGAAAAGGAAACCTTAGGCTCCGGGTCGGTATTCGACATTGCCTTCTCGCAGGATCCGCAGCAGAAGTATCTGTATGTCGCCGACGGGGAGAACAACCAGGTCCACATTCTGGACCGCCAGTCGCTCGATGTTCTCACCAGCTTCGGCGACGGCGGACGCCAGCCCGGCCAGTTCTACGGAGTGCACAGCATCGCCACCGATTCCCAGGGCAACATCTATACCACGGAAACCTACCGCGGCCAGCGCGTACAGAAATTCGTTTATAAAGGGCTGGCCCCGGTCACCACCAAGGACCAGGGCGTCCTGTGGCCCAAGTAGTCGTCCACAATGTGGATCTCTACTGCAGTTTGCCTCGGGCGTCCACTTTCCAGATCTCCTCTACCATCTCCCCGCGAATACCATAGACCTGCTCGTGCAGGTTCACGGCGACGCAGATGTGATTGGGGATGACGTGGATGCGGTCGCCCACCGAGAACTCCCGCTCGGCGCGAGTGAGGTCGATGAAGCCGTGCTCTTCGTTCATCTTGTGGAGCCGTGCGCCGGGAGCCTCTACCACGTGGCCGAAACTCGGTTCGGGCGAATTCACCAGCCGGTCCGACGAAAAGGTTTTCGAGCCGCCATCCACGATCATTTGTCCGGAGCGCGCGGTCGAGACGACCGTTGCCAGGATGGTGGCGGCGCAATCTTCCATCGCGCAGGCGCCGCTGCGCACGGTATTGATGTCGTTGAAGACGTAGGTGCCCGGACGGATCTCCGTCAAGCCCTCCAGTTCATGCGAATGGAAGAGCGTGGGGGTCGAGCCGCCGCTCACAATCCCCACCTCGATTGCAACCCGCCGGAAATCGGAGAGAATCGAGCGCAGCAGCTCGCCTAACTGCCGCAAAGCCCGCTGCCCGGATTCGTCCATGTCTTTGATGTGCCCAGGGTAGAAAGCGAGGCCCTCGAAGCGCAGCCAGGGAAGCTTGGAAATGGACTGGGCCAGTTGCACCAGCGCTTCGCCGGGAGCAACGCCCACGCGGCCCAGCCCCACATCCACCTCGGCCAGCACGCCAATCTCCTGTTGCGCGGCGCGCGCGGCGTCGGAAAGCTGGCGCGCGGCGAAGACGCTGTCCAGCGCCACGGTGACGCGGGTCCGCCGCGCCACCTCCATCAGGCGCTCGAGCTTGGCGCGGCCGATGATGGGGTAGGCTACCAGCAGGTCCGCCGGCTCGGCGCCCAGCATCACTTCGGCTTCCGACACCTTGGCCACCGTCAGCCCCACGGCGCCCGACTCCAGTTGGCGCTTGGCCAGCCGGATCGACTTGTGCGTCTTGGTATGGGGGCGAAGCCTCAACCCGTGCTGCCTGGCGTACCCGGCCACGCGACCGAGGTTCCGGTCGAGAATATCCAGGTCTACAACCAGCGCCGGCGTATCGATGTCCCGGGCGTGCATACTACTTTTGTCTGGTCAACTCGAGTTCCAGTTGGATGGTCACTTCATCGCCTACCATGACACCGCCGGCATCCAGCGCCATGTTAAAGACCAGCCCGAAATCCCGGCGGTCCAACTTGGTGGTTGCCGTCGCGCCAATCTTGATGTTGCCCCAAGGATCTTTCACTTCCGGGGTAGGGCCTTCGACGTCCAGGTCCACTTCCCTGGTGACGCCGTGGATGGTCAGATCGCCAACCACCCTCCATTCGCCGTCTCCAATTGGCACCATTTTTTTCGAAATGAAGGCGATCTTGGGAAACTTCTCCACATCCAAGAAGTCCGCGCTCTTGAGGTGCTGGTCCCGCTGGTTGTCGCGCGTCTGAATGGTAGTGGCGTCGATGGCCGCCTCCACTTTGGAATTCGCCGAATCCTCCGCATCGAATACCACCGTGCCGGCCACTCCGGAAAACTCGCCGCGCACATTCGACACCATCAGGTGGCGAACCTTAAAACCCGCAGTCGAGTGAATGGGGTCGATTACATAGGTAACAGCTTGGCTCACAATTGTCTTCTCCTTCTCCACAGCTTCTCACTCTCGCGGCCCCAGCGCCACCGTGCGCAAAAAGGAGCGGCTGTAGTACCGGGCAAGGTGATGTCCCAGAGCATCGCCATCCGGACTAATGAACGGCGGCGTAATGGCCGATAAGGCACATGTGAGGCAAGCCGATATCGCCGCGAGCAATGGCGTGATCCATGTGATCGACACCGTCATCGGGCCTGAGTGAGGCGCATACGATGCACCTGTTGACCGGAGCAACCGGCTACGTGGGAGGACGCCTGCTGCGGCGCCTCGAACGGGACCGGTTGCCTGTCAGATGCTTATGCCGCAACCCCGAGACGTTGCGCTGGCGCGTGGCTCCCGGCACCGAATTGGTGCGGGGAGATCTGCTCCAGCCGGCCTCTTTGGGCCCGGCATTTTGCGGCGTGGAGACAGCGTTCTACCTGGTCCACTCCATGCAAGCCGGTGCGGAGTTCAAAGCCCAGGAGCGCGAGACCGCCGTGAACTTCGCGCTGGCGGCTCGCGAGGCAGCCGTGCGGCGCATCGTCTACCTGGGCGGGTTGGCGCACGGCGGCGGGCTCTCGCCTCATATGCGCAGCCGGGCCGAGACCGGGAACATTCTACGCTACAGCGGCATTCCCGTGATCGAATTCCAGGCGTCCATCGTAATCGGTTCCGGTAGCGCATCGTTTGAGATGATCCGGGCTCTAGTGGAGCGGCTCCCCGTGATGATCGCCCCGCGCTGGGTGAATACCGCCGCCCAGCCCATCGCCATCGAGGACGTCGTCGAGTATCTGGCAGCGGCAATTCGGTTGCCCGACGAGGGGAACCTCACCGTCGAAATCGGCGGAAGCGACGTTACTTCCTACGTCGGGATCATGCGCGAATTCGCCCGCCAGCGCGGACTGCGGCGCTGGATCCTGCGCGTTCCCTTCCTCAGTCTGTCGTTGTCGAGCCGCTGGTTGACGCTCATCACGCCCGTCTATGCGTCCATCGGGCGCTACCTCATCGAAAGCGTCCGCAATCCGAGCGTGGTCGAAAATCCCAACGCCAGGGACTTGTTTGCCATCCGCCCCATGGGTATTACCCGCGCGATCGAGCGAGCCTTGGCCAATGAGGACCGCCCCGCCGCGGAGACCCGCTGGTCCGACGCCCAAGCCCAGCCAGCAGCCGGGAGCATCACGCCAGAACCCGGCCGCGATCTTCTGAGCAACCAGCAGACAATTCGAGTGCCCCTGCCGCCCGATCGGGCATTCGCCCCGATTCGCCGCATCGGAGGCCTCACCGGCTGGTATTTCGGCGACTTCCTCTGGAGGATTCGCGGCCTTTTCGATTTGATGACCGGTGGCGTGGGCATGCGCCGCGGCCGGCCCGATGCCGAGACTCCGCTGCCGGGAACCACGTTGGATTTCTGGCGCGTCGAGCATTACGAGCCTGGCCGGCGCCTGCGACTGGCCGCGGAGATGCGAGTGCCGGGCCGGGCCTGGCTCGAGTTCCGCGCCGAACCCGATGGCGCTTCCACCGTCCTCACCCAGATCGCGCAGTTCGAGCCGCGCGGGCTCGCTGGACTCCTGTACTGGTATCTTATGTGGCCCGTCCACGAAGTGATGTTCCGGGGGATGCTGCGCCGCATTGCCGCCGCCGCCCTCCACACGAGGTTCCCCAAATGATTGTTGGCGACCCGCTCCCCACTCTCCGCGGCGAGTTCTTGACCGGTCGAACGGCCGTGCTGCCCCAGGCCGCTGCCGGCCGCGTCGCGCTCCTCGTTCTGGGCTTCAGCTACGACTCCCGCTTCGCCGTGGAAGCCTGGGCCGGCAAATTCCGTGAGCAGTTCCACCGCGACCCGCGCGTGACCTTCTATGAAATCCCCATGATCGGCGGCCTGGCATGGATGGGAAAGTGGTTCATCGAAAGCGGTATGCGCCGGGGTACCCCGAAACAGGATTACGAAAACGTAATCACCGTTTATGGCGGCGCGCATCCGTGGAAGCAGCGCCTGGGTTTCCGCGACCCCAAAGCGGCTTATCTGATCCTGCTCGACGCGAGCGGCAGAGTTGCCTGGCGCTATACCGGAGGTCTCGACGAACAGGCCTACCACGCGCTCTCATCCGAGGTCTTGAGACTTCTACCCGGCAAATGAACGGGCACCCAACGCCGCCAGCGCACGTTTTCGCGCCGCGGCATGCTCTACGATGGGCCGTGGATACTTCTTCCCCAGATCCACCCCGGCCGCTTCCCAGGGCCTGTGTATCCACTGGTTCGGAACGCGTGCCAACTCCGGAACCCAACGGCGCACGTATTCGCCGTCGGGATCGAACCGCTCCCCCTGGATCACCGGACTGAAGATCCGGAAATAGGGGGCCGCATCGGCGCCGCAGCCCGCGCTCCACTGCCACCCCATCGTGTTATTCGCCAGATCCGCATCCACCAGCGTATCCCAGAACCACGCCGCGCCCTCTTGCCAGGGAAGCATGAGATGCTTCACCAGGAACGACGCCGCCAGCATCCGCACCCGGTTGTGCATCCAGCCCGTGTGCCACAGCTCCCGCATGCCGGCGTCGACCAGTGGATAGCCGGTCTTTCCGCGGGTCCATGCTCGCAGCCCCGCCGCATCGGTCCGCCACGCGAAGCGGTGGAACTCCGGCCGCAGGGCCTCCCGCGGCGTGTGTGGGTAGTGGAAGAGCAGGTGATGGGAGAACTCGCGCCAGCCGATTTGCCTCACATACGAATCGGCGGCCGCGCCATGGCCGCGCACTTCATGCCAGATCCGCCGGACACTGATTTCCCCAAAGTGAAGGTGGGGCGATAGACGCGACGTGCCACCACGATCCGGCCGGTCCTGATCGGTCGAGTAGATCTCGATAGCACCGTCGAGAAAGGCCTTCATCCCCTGGGAGGCGCCCCGTTCGCCCGGCCGCCACGTCTGGCGCATGCCGCCCGCCCAATCGGCCTTCGGTTCCAAACCGAGTTTGGAGATCTCGAGCGAAGCCGGCCATTGTGCCGGAGCGCGCAGTCGCCTGGGGGCCGGCGTGGGCTCCGCCGGACCAGGCATCGCCAGGCACGCCCGCCAAAAAGCGGTGAACACCTGGTAGGGTTTCCCGCTGGCGTTCAGAATCGTACCAGGTTCGAACAACAGGTTGCCTGGGCAACTCTCGGCGGCAATTCCACGCTGGCGCAGCCGCCGCTCCAGTTCCCGGTCACGGGCCAACGCCGCAGGCTCGTATCGCCGATTCCAGAATATCGATTTCGCGCCCGATTCCGCGGCCAGCGCGAGGAGCGCTTCCGCCGTGGGTCCGCGGCGAACCGTAAGCTTCGAGCCGCGCTTGGCCAGCGCCGCTTCGAGTTCTTCGAGCGATTGATGGAGCCACCATCGCGATGCCGCCCCGGGAGACCACGGGGACTCCTCGTCCGGCGCCCACATGAAGACCGGGAGAACCGCGCCCTGTTGTGCGATCGCCCTCTCCAGCGCAGGGTTGTCGGCAAGCCGCAAATCCAGCCCAAACCAAACCAGGGCTGGGTTGTCGCTCATACCTGGAAGTATATCGTCGCTCTCAGTGCTTCCGGAGGCCATCGCGCAGCATCTTGATCCCTGCTATTGCGATTCCAAGCGCCAGCACGCCACCAAACAATACAAACGAGTTAGGTTCGGGTGTTACTACCGACGGCGGCGGAACCGTCGGTGGTATGATCGGCGACTCGATCGGCGGCCCAATCGGCGGCCCTATCGGCGGCCCTATCGGTGGCCCTATCGGCGGCCCAATCGGCGGCCCTATCGGCGGCCCTATCGGTGGCCCTATCGGTGGCCCTACTGGCGGAGCCACCGGCGGACTTACAGGTGGAACCACCGGCGGACCTACTGGCGGAACCACCGGCGGACTTACAGGTGGAACCACCGGCGGACCTACTGGTGGAACCACTGGCGGACGTACTGGTGGAACCACTGGCGGAATTACCGGCGGAGCCACGGGCGGACCCACAGGTGGAGCCACCGGCGGAACCACTGGTGGAACCACGGGCGGACCTACAGGTGGAACCACCGGCGGAACCACTGGTGGAACCACTGGCGGACCTACTGGCGGAACCACGGGCGGACCTACTGGCGGAACCACGGGCGGACCTACTGGCGGAACCACGGGCGGACCTACTGGCGGAAGCACCGGCGGACCTACTGGCGGAACCTCCGGCGGACCTACTGGTGGAACACCTGGTGGCCAAGGCGCCAAAACCGGCGGTGGACCTGATGGCGGAATGATGTCTCCGCCTGGCCAGGACCCCGGAACCAACGTTGTTGCTGACGTCACCTGCTCATTCGGTTGCTCAATGAGAACTCCCTGATCCCACAGACCAGGGGTAAACATGTTCGCCAGTGAAGGTGGTGTGATCCACGATTCACCAGGCACCGGAATGGGCGTGTCCAATTCTTCCTCTGATGGTCCATTCTGTCGTGTTGGCTGCATCGGATGTTCCGAAATGCGATTGCCACAACGAGCACGAATGAAGTTCCTGCCGTCACGCAAAACAGGCTCCCCGGCCTTGATAGTTACCGGTTTTGCGGTCCAGAAGATTTGATCGGACACTCGATACGAAACGTAACGTACTGCGTTGGTCTTGAATGCGGTGGCTTCTAATCGTGTGGCATCAATCCCAGCGTAATGCAGCTTTACAACCTCGTCACCCATTGCCAATTGTGCGTCATGGGCGTTATGCACCCCACCGCGGACAACTGAGTACGGAAATTCCAGAGCGGACAGACTGGGTTCACCAACAACGGCTTTCTGTATCGGCGGCCGCGATGGCGGTACGTCCTTCTGTTGGTGCGGTACAAAAAGAACCACCAGCAAACCGATGACCACTGCTGTGATAAACTGTTTCATCAGAGTGCCGGATCTTCTCTCGCGGCTCGGAGAGCCTTTGACTCCAGCTTAGGGAGCGCATCGGGCCGGCACAAGTACTGAAAGTACCGTCGGCATGCGAAATGCCACTAGTACTCTGGTCAGTCCCGCGCCGCCGGAAGCGCCTGGTCAATGGCGCCGATCTGGTCGAACTCCGCGTCCCAGAAGGACTGCGACTTCATGCTCTCCAAATAGGAGTGCGTGTAGCCGAAGGCGCTCCACACCTGCTCCTTGTAGCCAAACAGGCGCTCCTTCTGTTCCGCCGGGCGCACGTCTAAAATCTCTCGTGCATCGCCGCCGCGGAAAATCGCTTCGAAGCTGGTGCTGAGACTGGCGTCATTGAGCGGTCCCCGGCGCTTTTCGAGATTCGCCAGCACCGAGGGATAGCGGTCCATGCCGTCGGTGGCGATGGTCACCACGTTGTCTTCCGGGCCAAGACCCAGGTATCGCGCCAGACGAATGGCGCCGAGGATATTGCAGATGCCCGAGATGCCAAACAGTCCTCCGAGCGAATCCAGGTATCCCGGCGGCCGGCCAAGCAACCGCTCCACCAGGCTCCGGCGGCGTTCCAAAAGCTCCAGGCCCATCACGCAATCGTCATCGTGGATCAGGGCCACGTAGTCGGTGGTGAGCACGTTGTGAATGAGGGTCACCATCTTGTCGCCGATGCCTTCGATGCGGTGCGTGCCGCGTCCGTTGTTGAACAGGGTCGAGCACTCCTTGGGCTCGAGCGCGCAGATCGCGCATTCCGGATGGCGCGCCTTGATCTCGTCGCCGGCGGCCAACGTGCCGGCCGAGCCCGGCGCCGAGACGAACGCCGCAACCCTGCCGTTCCCATATTGCACGGCCGCTTCCAGCGCGCTGCGCCCCGTTACGTAGCGGTGGAACCTGTAGTTGGGAAGCAGCTCGAACTGCGCCAGGATCTTGTTCCCGGGGTCTTTTTTGTAGTGCTGGGTACGCTCCAGAACCAGGATGACGTCGCTCTCCGATCCCGGCGTCAGGTCCAATTGCCCGCCGTATTGCCGGATGCGCTGGTAACGTTCCTGGCTCATGTCCTCCGGCATGATGACGATTGCCGGGTAGCCCTTGAGATGGGAGATATATGCCACGCCAATGCCGAAGTTACCCGTCGACGGGCCAATAATGGTGTTCTCGCCGGGCTGGATTTCGCCGGCCAGTTCGCCTTCCATCAGCGTGGCGTAGGCCGGCCCGACCTTGTGGCTGCCCGAGGGAAAACCCCGTCCGGCGAGGACCACGATATTGGCCTCGACGCCCGTCAGTTCTCTGGGAAGCACGATGTGGCGGATGCGGTTATCGGGCCCGCGCCACGTGATGTTGAACAAGTTGATGGGGTCCAACTCATGGGAGCATGCCGCCAGGGCCGCGGTGCGAACCGCGGGCGGCAGTAACTCCGGATGAAGCATCGCTTCGTAAGTCGGACCGGGTACGGTGTCAGTCATGGTTCTCCAATGTCACTCGACGGGCAAGCTAAAGCATGCCCCACCAAACAGAGTGGTGTCCAGTACTGGCAGCATCAGAACCTCTCCCACAGGGAGCGTGCTCGCGCCGCCGCCTTCTCCGCTATACGGCGGTCGTCCACGGTGACGCACTGGCTGTCGCGCAGAACATATCGTCCGTTGACAATGAGCGAATCGACCGGCGCGTTGGCAATGCCGAACAGAATGTGGCCAAACAAATTGCCGCTATGGAGCGGCGTGGGTGGGTAGTAGTCCACTAGAATGAGGTCGGCCCGCGCGCCCGTCTCGATGCGGCCAATCTCCATGCCCCAGAGCTTCCTGACGATGGTGCGGTTGTTCAGAAACGCCGCGGCGTAAGCTTCGGCGTACGCCACGCGAGGGTCGCGCGCCTGCAATTTCTGGATGTGAAAAGCGGCCTTGAACTCTTCGAACATGCGTGGCGAATAGCCGTCGGAACCTAGCCCCACCAGCACTCCGCGCCGGACGAGTTCGAGCAACCTGGCGGCGCCAACCGCGTTATTGCAGTTGGATTGCGGGTTGTGAACCACGTTGACCCGGCGCCGCGCGAGAGTTCCAATGTCGGCCGCGGTGACGTGTACACAGTGAGCCGCCAGGCACTGCTCGTCCAGAACGCCAAGGTCGCGCAAACGCTTCACCGCCCCGGCGTCGCAGCCGTCCTCCGCGACGTGGATGTGGAAGCCCGCGCGCAGCGATTGGTTCACTTCCACCGCGCGGCGAAGCGTCTCATCGGTGAGGGTAAAAGAAGCGTGCAAACCGAAGGTGGCGGCCACCAGACCGTCGCCGCGGGGCGCCCTCTGGGCCCGATCGATGAAACGGATGTTCTCTCGAATACCCTCCAGGGCCTGCATGGGGCCGTTGCGGTCGGAAGTCTCGTAGCACAGCACGCCGCGCAGGCCGACTTCCCGAAACGCCTGGTCGATGCGGTCCAGGCTTCCCGCGCAGGCGTTGGGGCTGGAATGGTGGTCCACCAGCGTGCCCACGCCGCACTTGGCGGCGTCGATGAGGCCCACCAGCGCGCTGTAGTACACGTCTTCTTCGTTCAACGCGCGGTCCAGCCGCCACCAGAGCTTCTGCAAGATCTCGGTGAAATTCCTGGGCGCGCGGCCGGGGAGCGCAATCCCGCGCGCCAGCGTGCTGTACAGGTGCGTGTGGCAGTTGATCAGGGCGGGCATCAAGAGCTTGCCCTTGGCGTCGATAACGTCCTTTCCCCGCGCGCGCGCACGGCTCACATTGCCGATGGCGCCGTCGGGACGAATCTCGACGCTACCGGAATCGAGCACGCGATTGGCCGAGTCGAAGGTCAGGATGCGGGCGTTGGTGACGATCATGACGCCACGATGTGAGTGCCGGTCTCGCCCCGTACGGCGCGAGCGACGTGCTCGGTTGAAGTGATGATACACGCCTTGCCGCCTTGCGCGACGAAGTCGATGCCGGCTGCAATCTTAGGTCCCATCGACCCGGGTGGAAATTCGCCGGCGGCCAGGTACTCACGCGCCTGCTGGAGCGTGATGGCGCCCAACCACTGCTGGCCGGGGCGCCCGAAGCGAATGGCCGCCTGCTCCACGTCTGTGACGATGATCAGCTTGTGCGCGTGGAGATCACGGGCCAGCAGGCTGGCGGCGAAATCCTTGTCGATGACTCCTTCCACTCCCACCAGGTGGCCGCCTTCCCAGGCGACCGGGATCCCTCCGCCGCCACAGGCGATGGTGACCACACCCGCCTCCACCAGCCGGGCGATGGCCTCCTCCTCCAGGATGCGAATCGGCCGCGGCGAAGCCACCACGCGCCGGAACCGGCCGGGCTCGATTTCCCGCATGATCCAGTGCGGCTTCTCCTGCTGAACGTGCCCGACTTCCTCCTGGTCGTAGAACGACCCGATGGGCTTGGTCGGATGCGTCATTTCGGGGTCGTCCTCGTCCACCAGCACCTGCGTGATGACGGTGGCGGCGCTGCGGCGAATGCCCTCCCGGCGGAACAACTCGCAGGCAATCCGCTGGATCATGTAGCCCATGCCGCCTTGCGAATCGGAGACGCAGGTGTCCAGCGGAAGGCGCGGCACCCTCCGCTCTCCCTCTTCCACGCGGATCAGAATGTTGCCGATCTGCGGGCCGTTGCCGTGGACAATCGCCAGGTTCGAATCGCCGCGGAACAGCGGCATCAGATGCTCCAGCGTCTCACCGGTGTGCGCGAACTGTTGCGGAATGGTGCCGGGTTCGCCGGGACGCGTGATGGCGTTGCCGCCCAGGGCGATTACCAGAGTCTCAGCCATACCGCTACCGCTCGTATTCGATCTCCCCATCCGCCATGGTGAGGGACATGATCGCTTTGGCCGTATGCAGCCGGTTTTCCGCCTCCTGGTACACCACGGAGTTCGGGCCGTCGATCACTTCATCGGTCACTTCGTTGCCGCGGTCGGCCGGCAGCGGGTGCATGTAGAGGACGTCCGGCCTGGCCAGCTTCATCCGCTCCGCGTCGCAGATCCAGCCGGTGTACTGCC
>PLMF01000088.1 GCA_003142355.1 Bryobacterales bacterium | reverse complement strand
TTCAATGGCTATTTCGACCGGAACGGGAACTGCCTGGCCGCATTCACGGGCAAGAAACTGCACCAGTTCCCGGTGCATCGCGGGCTCACGTGTATGGGCGTTTGCCAGGCGAACGAAGCGGTCGAGAGTATGGCGCGAAAGCTGCTCGCCGCCGTGGGGTATCGCGGCGCCGTGGATATCGANNTTTCTGTTCGATGAACGTGACGGATCTTATAAAGTAATCGACATCAATCCGAGGGTCGGCGCGACGTTTCGGTTGTTTGTCGATGCGGACGGCATGGATGTTGTTCGCGCCCTATATCTGGATCTCACTGGACAGCCGCGCGCGGCTTCCAGGGGCATTGAGGGCCGCGGCTGGATGGTGGAGGATCTCTTCCTGGCATCCAATCTGAGTTACTGCCTCGAGGGCCGGCTTCCCGGCCGCGATTGCCTGCGGTCGTTGCGAACGGTCCGCGAACTGGCCTATTTCGATCCGCACGACCCGCTGCCTCTCGTCGCGTCCTGGGTGGAAGATGCCTGCCGCGGAGCGGCGCTGCTGGCGGCGCGCANNAGGCGGAAGCGCCTGTCCCACCTTGGTCCGCAAGGGCTTGCGCTTTTGTGGGGCAGGCGCTTTCGCCTGCCAACCGATTTCTTCACAGTCCGATACTTATGACGCTCTGTTTAGTCTACGGGAAACCGCTTGCTGATCTGATGCTTGCAGCCCGAGTGTGCGGAGCGCGTGTCCGTTTCGTTTCACAATCAGTACCATTACCGTGCTATTACTGGCCGGTCTGTAAGTGGATCTGAAACTATGATCAAATCTGTACGATGACTTCGAAGACGCTCCTTGTGTTCCGAAGCTGCGCTATCTTGGGGAGCGCCCTGTCTTTCGTGGCGTTCGCCCGGGCGCAGGAGGCCCGATCGCACTACATTCTCGGGCCCAACGACCAGATCGAGGTGCGCGCGCTGCACGTCCCGGAGATGGATGGCAAACCCCTGCGGCTCGATGCTTCCGGGGGCATAGACCTGCCGCTGATCGGGCGCGTCGAAGCCGCCGGTCTGAAGATTGACGAACTACGCGGGCGAATTCGCGAACGGCTCGACCTGTACGTACGCGATCCGCAGGTGAGCGTCGAAATCGTCGCGTTCCGCAGCCAATCCGTGACGGTGATGGGGGCGGTCAAGAACCCCGGCGTATTCTACCTCGAACGGCCTACGACCCTGGCAACGGCGCTCTCCCTGGCCGGTGGCGTGTCTCCCGAGGGAGCCGACACGGTGGAAGTGAGCCGCGCCAAGGATTGCGGATCCGCGCTTCCCGGCGGCCGCACCAACGGTTCCGGCGGATTATCGGCCTCGCTGCGAGTCTCGCCATCCGAGGGCGCCCGGGCCGGAGATATCCTGGTCTGCCCCGACGACATCCTCAGCGTTCCACGCGCCCGGCTGGTGTACGTTCTGGGCGAGGTGCACAAGCCTGGCGGGTTTCTCCTGCGCGACGGCGAGAGCATCTCGGTTCTGCAGGCGCTCTCCCTCGCGGAAGGACCGCAGCACACCGCTGGCACGAAACACGCTCGCCTGCTGCGTCCCGTGCCCGGCCAGGGAGTGCGCACCGAAAAGGAGATCGACTTGGCGAAGATTCTCTCCGGCCAGGCGCCGGATATCCCGCTGGCGGCCGACGACGTGCTCTTTGTCCCCAACAGCGCGCCGCGCAGCGCCGCCATGCGAGCTTTGGAAGCCGCCCTTCAGATGGGCACGGGAGTGGTGATTTGGCACAGGTAATCCCATTCCAATCGCCTGCCGGCCGTCCTTTGGCAGACCAGCCGGTCTCGCTCGACGAGTTTCTCCGCCCCATTCGCAAGCATTGGATGGCGGTGGCCGCCGGAGCCGCGATCGGAGCGGCGCTGGCGCTGGCCGCCGCGCGGATTCTCCCGCCGGTCTACGAGGCCAAGGCCTGGGTCGAAATTCAAGGCTTCAACAGCGATTTCCTGAACACCCAGGCGACTGATCCGGCCACCACCGATCCGGAGGTCGGCGCGTACATGCAGACCCAGATGAAGTACATGGAAAACGGGCCGCTGGTGGAACGCGTGGCGGACAAGCTGGGCGCCGCCAAACGGCCGGAATTCCAGTCGAAGGGTGCGGGCCGGCAGCGAATCCTCGAGCGTGTGGCGGACGGGCTGAGGGTGCGTACCCTCGGTACCAGCCGCATCGTCGAGGTGTCGTACTCCTCGGGCGACCCCAAATTCGCCGCGGCCTTCGTCAACACGCTCGCTGAAGAATTCATCGGCTATTCGGTGAACAGCCGGCTCGAATCGAGCAAAACGGTCGCGCACCGGCTGAGCGACCAGTTGCTCGACTTGAAAAAGGATCTGGACCGTTCCGAAACCGAAATGCAGGATTACGCTCGTAATGCCGGCTTGGTGTTCACCTCCGAGCATGATAGCGCCGAAGAGGGCCGCCTCAAGCAGATGCAGGAAGCGCTCTCCAAAGCCCAGGAGGAGCGTGTGGCCGAACAGACCCGCTACGAGCGCGTCCTGGCTACGCCGGCCGATGCGCTGCCCGAGGTGCTCGACGATGCCACGCTGCGCAGCTACCAGGTGAAGTTGACGGAACTGCGCCAGCAGGCGGCGGACCTCTCGACCGTACTGAAACCGGCGCACTACCAGGTGCGGCAGGTCCAGGCGCAGATCCAGACACTCGAAGCCGCCATTCAGACGCAACGCGCGAATATCCTGCGGCGCTTGAAAACGCAGTACGATACCGCGCTCAACCGCGAGAATATATTGGCGCAGTACTACCGGCAGCAGACCGGCCTGGTAGCCGGCCAGGCGGCCAAGGCGGGGCGCTATGACGTGCTCAAGCGCCAGGTGGAGACGGATCGCCAGCTCTTCGCGGCCATGTCGCAGAAGGCCAGGGAGGCCGGGATCGCCACGGCCGTGCGCACCCCGAATGTCCGGGTGGTGGCGCCGGCGCACACGCCCGAGGTTCCGGCGCGGCCCAAACCGCTCATCTACGGCCTGACGGGCCTGCTGGGCGGAATGCTTGTGGGAATGGTGTACGCAGGCGCCATGGTGCGTCCGAAGCCGCTCGGTGTCCCCGAATACTCCACGGCTCCGGAGTTGGACCCCGTAGCGGATCCGCGCGGATTTGTGAGCCCGGTTGGCAGCGAGCTCGCTGCTTGGCGGGAGCCATATTCGCCGATGGCTGAAAGCTTCCGGGAAGCTGCGGCCTCGCTGCTGTTCTCCGCGCCCGCCGCCAACCGCCGCGTCATCGCGGTAACCGACTCCGGCGAGGGCGACGGCACGGACAGGGTTGCGGCCGATCTTGCGGTCATGGCGGCCGGGGCGGGCCGCCGTGTGCTGCTGATCGACGGCAACTTCCGGCGGCCGTCTCTCGACCGGCTCCTAGGTGCGGGCGGAACGCGAAGCCTGTTCAACCTGTTGTCGGAAGATCCCGGCGAACGGCAGTACCTGCCGTTCGAATGTGGGTCCTGGACCAATGTGCCCGGTCTCACGCTGCTCTCCGGCGGCGCCGCGGGAAACCTGCTCGATTCCGCCAGGCTGTCGCGCTGGATGGACCGGTTGCGGCGCGTGTTCGACGTCATCGTGATCGATACTCCACCCGCGGCGGAACCGGAGTCGCGCCTGTTCAGCCGCTTGGCGGACGGTGTCGTACTGGTGGTCAGGGCCGGAACCGCGCGCGCCGCCGACGCCTCCTCCGCGCTGGTGCGGTTTGCCGAAGATGGGACCGAAGTGCTGGGCACGATTGCCAGCCAGTGGAAGTCGGGAGAGACCGCATGACCGCAGCCGCGCCGGCATTGCTCGATGTGGATGTTCTGGCACCGCGAAGCGTACCCCGCTTGCTCCCGTCGTTCCAGAGGGCCTGTAGGCCTGGCCTTGCCGCCAGCCTGCTCGGGCTGGGCGATCTGAGCGCGGTAGGCTGTGCGTTGTTCGGCAGTGTTCTGCTGCGGCACTGCGCGGGCGGCGATTTTGAACTCTCGCTTTACTTTCGTCTCTTCCCCCTGCTCGGTCTCTTTACCATGGCATACGCGCTCTTCGGGCTGCGTCCCGGCGTAACCTCCAACCCGGTGGCTGAGATCCGGCGCGCGGCCGCGGCCACTACGGCGGTCTTTTTCACGCTGGCGACACTCACTCTGCTGTTCCGCGTGGTGGATGTCTACTCCCGCCTGGTGTTCCTGATGGCCTGGTTACTCGCCCTGGTTGGCGTGCCGCTCGCGCGAGCGGCCGTCCGATCGCTGTTCGCCCGCAAAAGCTGGTGGGGATACCCGCTGGTGATTTTCGGCGCCGGCAGCATGGTGCGGGGTCTGGTCCGCTCCCTGCGGGAGCAGCCGCGGCTGGGCCTGCGGACGGTCGCCATCGTGGATCGGGGCTATCTGCCTGGCACGATGATTGAAGGCGTGCCGGTGGTCCGGAGAGTGGAAGACGCTCCCATGGCGCGCCGTGGTTTCGCCATCTCGCGCGGCGTGGTGGCGACGCGTGGAATTTCGCGTGAAGACCTTTCCGAGATTCTGAACTTGGGGGACACCTGCCTCCCGCACCTGTTGATCGCTCCCGGGCTGGAAGGCGTTTCGAGTCTCGAAACGGAAGTTACGGATATTGGCCGGCTGCTGATGCTGGAAACGCGCAACCGGCTCCTGATGCCGGGCCCGCGCCTCGCCAAGCGCGCTCTCGATCTCGCTTGCGCGGCCGCGCTGGCAATTCTCGTGCTTCCACTGGCGGTCGTCGTCGGTGTGTTGATCAAGGTGGAATCGCGCGGCCCGGTGTTTTATCGCCATTCGCGCATCGGGCGGGAAGGCCGGCGTATCGCCATCTGGAAATTCCGCACCATGGCTGCCAACGCCGACCGCGTGCTGGACCATTATCTGCGGGCCCATCCGGAGATGGCCGCCGAGTGGCGGCGCGATCGCAAGCTGAGACACGACCCGCGCGTGACCCGCCTGGGCCGTTTCCTGCGGCGCACCAGTCTTGACGAATTGCCGCAGCTTCTGAACGTCTTCCGCGGCGACATGAGCCTGGTGGGGCCGCGGCCGATCGTGACCGAGGAGATCGAAAAATACAGCGAGGCCTACCGGCTTTACACGCGAGTCCGGCCGGGGTTGACCGGCCTGTGGCAGGTCTCCGGACGCAATGACACGAGCTACGAAGAGCGGGTCGCCCTGGACACCTACTACGTGCGCAACTGGTCGCCGTGGCTCGATGTCTACCTGCTGGCGCGGACCGTGACCGCCGTCCTGGCGCGGGCGGGAGCGTACTGATGGGAAAACCTGGCATCTTGGTGGTCTCTCTCGACTTCGAGCTCTTCTGGGGCATTCGGGATTTCGCGCCGCTGGAGGAACATCGCGAGTGCCTGATTCGGGTGCGCCGCGTGGTGCCGCGGGTGCTCGAACTGTTTCGCAAGTACGGCGTCCACGCCACCTGGGCCACGGTCGGGATGCTGTTCTGCTCTTCGGGCGCGGAACTGGGCCGGTATCTGCCGAACCGCCTGCCCACATACGCCGACCCGAGCCAATATCCCTATGGCGATCTGACCCGGACCGGCCGCGATGAGTCCGAGGATCCTTTCCACTTTGCGCCGTCGCTAATCGATACCATTCGTTCGGTGCCCAACCAGGAGATCGGTTCCCACACCTTCTCGCACTACTATTGCTTGGAAGACGGCCAGGACCGTGAAGCGTTTCGGGGCGATCTGGCGGCTGCCCTCCAGGTGGCTCGCGCACACGGCGTGACCCTGCGCAGCCTGGTATTTCCGCGCAACCAGGTCAACCCGGCCTATCTCGATCTGTGCCGCGAGGCAGGCATTGTCGCGTACCGTGGCACGGAATCGAATTGGCTGCATGTTCCGCGGCCGTTCGAACGCGAGACGCGCGCCCGGCGCCTGGCTCGGCTCTTGGATTGTTACGCCAACGTTTCCGGAGACCACGGGTATCCGATCCCGGCCGAGACTTCCGAGCGGCCGGTGAACATTCCGTCGAGCCGGCTGCTGCGCCGCTACATTCCAGCGCTGAAATGGCTGGAGGGGCTGCGCCTGCGCCGCATCCTCTCTTCGATGACGAATGCCGCGTCGAGCGGCCGCGTGTTTCATCTGTGGATGCACCCGGAGGAGCTGGCCGAGTACCCGGAACCCAACTTGGATTTCCTGGAAGGAGTGCTGTCGCACTTCGCGCGCCTCCAGCGGCGATACGGAATGGAGAGCCTGAACATGGCGGAGTATGCCGAACGGCTGCACCCCGCCCGGCTCACCCTGGCGCGGATGGCCTCTTGAGATGGAATTGCGAGCCAGAATTCGCGAATACGGCGCCGAAGGCTTTTTGGGCAACGTGCTGGCGCTCTCGGGCGTGCAAGTCTGCCGCAAAACACTGCCTCTGCTCACACTGCCTTATCTGGCGCGCGTGCTGGGTCCGGATGGCTGGGGGTTGCTGGCCTTTTTCCAGAGCTTCGCCGCGTGCCTGACGATGGTGGTCGAATTCGGCTTCGCCCGTTCGGGCCCACGCGATGTGGCCCAATCGCGGCACTCGGCGTCGGGGCTTTCCGAGGTGGTCGCGGGCGTATTTGGGGCGCAGGCGTGCCTGGTCGCCGTGGCCCTGGTTGCGGCCTGCCTCCTGAGTTTCTGGATTGCGCCGCTCGGTTCCCACCCGGCGTTCCTCGGAGCCGCGTTGCTCTGGGCCGTCGCGGAAGGCTGCTGCCCGTTCTGGTATTTTGTGGGGATCGAAAAAATGGCGGTCATCGCGGCGCTGGAGATCGCCACCAAGACCCTGGCCACCGTGTGCGTCTTTCTGTTCGTTCACGGGCCCGGCGACGGCGCTCTCGTGCTCCTTTTGCAGGCGGGCGCTTCGGCCGTCTCCTGGGCGGTCGCGATGCACATGATTCGCCGCCGCCACCCCATCGGGCCGGTGACGATGGCGCGCGCGTTCCGCAGTCTGAAGACGGGTTGGCCCATGTTCATCATCCGTGGTTCGGAGACCCTCTACACCGTTGGCAACGCATTTCTATTGGGGATGTTCGCGCCCGCCGCCGCCGTGGGGTTCTTCGCCGGACCGGAGAAAATCAGCCGCGCGCTGTTCGGTCTCTTCAACCCGATTCAAGACGTCCTGTACCCGCGCATCAGCAATCTCTCGCGGAGCGCCCCCCAGAAGGCCGTGCGCCTGGCGCGAGTGGGCACCATCGCCACCATTGGAGCGGGGGTGTTGATCGGTGCCGCCGTGTTCTGGGCGGCGCCGCTGCTGATCCGGTTGGCGCTGGGCCCCGGCTTTGCCCAGGCCGTACCGGTACTGCGGATGCTCGCGCTGCTGCCGGCGATCATGGCGGTGATTCAATCCGTCACCCTCCAATGGCTTCTGCCGCAGGGCCGCGAATCGGCAGTGGCACGCCTCACACTGGTAGCCGGCGTCGCCCATCTCGGATTGGTATTCCTTTGGGTGCCGCAATACGCCCACGTGGGGATGGCATGGGCGGTGCTGACTTCGCAGACACTGGCTTGCGTCATGTTCGTGACTGCTACGTGGAAATCCCCATCCCCGGCCTTCGAAACCGCAATGCCCGCGCCGGAGTGCGCCCGGAGCATCTGATGTCCGCTTTCCTCTTGCTGCTCTGGGCAGTGATGGCCACTGGGACGTATCTGGTCCGCGAGCCCGCGCCGTTCGATCTCGGCGTCCTGTTGCTCGGCGGGGTGGGCCTGTTCGCGGGCGGACTGGCATTCTCCCGGGCGCACCGGCTGCTGTTTCTGCTGATGGGCGCATTTCTGACGGTGAATATCTTGTGCCTGCAATTCGCCGCCGATCGGGAGGTGGCGCAGAGCTACCTGGCGACCACGGCCTACCTGGCAGTCAGTTCGGTGTGCTTCGCCGGAATCCTGAGCCGCTTCGGGACGGCGGGATGGAGCGTGTTGATGAGCGGCTACGCCGTGTCAGGCGTGATTTCGAGCGTCCTTTCGGTGCTGGCATACTGCGGCATGCTGGGCTTCCGCGACCAGTTGCTGCTCTTCGGCCGGCCCAAGGGTTGGTTCAAGGACCCCAACGTCTTCGGTCCCTACCTGGTCCTCATCGTGGTCTATGCGGTAGCCCGGCTGGAGCGGCCCCGCACGCGGCTGGCGGCGACCGGGCTGTGGGTGGTAGCACTGTTGGCGGCCGCGCTGGGTGTGTGCCTGGCCTTCTCCCGCGCCTGTTGGATTAATTGCGCCGTCTCGGTAGCGGTGTATTTCGGGCTGCGGATCGTGCACGGATGGCGCTTCGGGGGAATCAACCGCCGGCTCTTCCGGGTCCTGGTGTTCACCTCGGTGGCCCTGGCGGTAACGGCGGCCGCCCTCTTGGCCAACCCCTCGATCCGGCACATGCTCGAAATCCGCTTGGGGCAGGGAGGGCTCCAGGATTATGATGCGGTGCGCTTCTACACCCACGACCGCGCATGGGAAACCGCCGGCAGAGAACCTCTGGGCCTGGGGCCCGGGCAATCCGAAGTGATCTTCGCCTACTCCACTCACAGCATGTACCTGCGGGTGCTGGCGGAGAACGGCGTCCCGGGCTTCGTGCTGTTTTTCGGCGCGGTGTTCTGGGGAGTATGGCGCTCCCTGCGCGCGGCCCTCGGTTCCGGTCAGGCGGAATCGGCCGTCTTGGCCGCCTTCGTGGCTGCCTGCATGGCCGGCATTCTGGTCAACGGCGCCGTAATCGATGTGAACCACTGGCGGCACTTCTGGCTGCTGCTGGCAATGGCGTGGTGCTGCCCGATTACACCCGCCGAGGAGCGGAGCGCTTATGCACCTGGCGTTTATCATTACGCGCGCGGATGACCTGGGCGGCGCCCAGGTGCAGGTACGAGACCTGACGACGGGTCTCGCGGCACGAGGCCACAAGGTGACCGTGCTGGCCGGCGGTCGGGGCGTATTCTCGGAACAACTGCGCCTCGCCGGCGTGGATTTCCGGTCCGTGGCCCGCCTGGCGGCTCCCATTCACCCGGTCCGGGATGCGGCTGCATTCTGCGGCCTGGTGGGAGCGCTCCGCGAATTGGGGCCGGACTTGGTGCTCGCCCACACTGCCAAAGCCGGGATACTGGGCCGCGCGGCGGCCGCTGTGCTAGGCATTCCCGCGGTTTTCACACCGCACGGTTGGGCCATCTCGGATCGAGTTTCACGGCGTCAGGGCCGGATCTTTACGGTGCTCGAAAAGACCGCCGCGCTGGCCACCGCGCGAATCGTCAACGTCTGTGAATTCGAGAGGCGGCTGGCTCTGGAACATGGCATCGCACCGCGCGAAAAGATGGCGGTGGTTTACAACGGGCTCCCCGATATCCCGGCACATCTGCTGGCGCGTCCGGCGGAGCAGCCCGCGCGCCTGGTCATGGTGGCCCGCATGGCCCCGCCCAAGGATCACAGCACGCTCTTGCGGGCGCTGGCGGGCCTGTCTCAAATGAACTGGACGCTGGACCTGATCGGCGATGGCCCCCTGGCGCCCGCCATCCGCGCCACGGCAGGCGCGCTGGGGCTCGCGGCGCGCGTGCGCTTCCACGGGTTCCAGTCCGAAATCGCCGCCCACCTGGCGGCCGCCCAGGCGCTGGTACTTTGCTCCCGCTTCGAAGCCTTCCCCTACGCCATTCTCGAAGCCATGCGCGCGGGCCTCCCGGTGGTGGCGTCTTGTGTGGGGGGCATTCCGGAAGCCGTCCAGGATGGCGTCACGGGTCTCCTGGCGCCCGCGGAAAATCCGCAAGCCCTGCGCCATTGCCTGGCGCGCCTGATCGCCGACCCGGCGCGGCGCGCCCAATACGGTGCCGCCGGCCGCGAGCGGTTCCTCGCCCGGTTCACGCTCGACCGCATGATTGGCGATACCGTGCGCGTTTATCGGGAAGCAATCGAAGATGCGGCTGCCCGGCGCCGGGGCCTTTTCGCGATTCCCGGGTGCGGCCGGCGCAACACGGCTCCCTCGCTTGCCCCCAGCGTGATACTGGACACCGTGGAGCCATCGAGACGCGTATAGGTGTCGGGAAGCTGCACCGTGACGCGCTTCACGCGTGGTTCCCGCACCAGCACCATCCCGTCGTCGAAATCCCTGCGCAGCAGGCCCTGCCACTCGTAACGCGGGCCCGCGGCCGCGCCCAGCCGCGCGTCGAATCCGGACCACCAGTTGTCGGGGCCGGCAAAGCCGCCATCGCCGATGGCGTCGCGGCCGGTCGAGATCAGGAAGTAGCATGCCAGCGCGTACTCGAGCGATGTTGCGGAGGGGGCGTCGCCGCCCGCATCCCCCATAATCGCGGAGCGGCCGGTCCCGTGCACGGCATCGACATAGCCCAGCAGCGCCCGCAGGGACCATTGCCCCGTGCCGTTGGTCAGGCCGCTGTCATTCACGCCATGCTCGATGTTGACAAAATCGGAGGCCGCAATCTCGCGCTGCACGTTCGGATCCGACTGCCGTGCGGCGCCGCCGGCGTACCAGATGGCGTTGTGCGCGATTTCGATCGAGGGCAATTCGGTCCGCACCTGCTCCATGAAGCCGGCGAAGGCCTCGCGCCAGGCGGTCTCATCCATGGCCGCGCCCGTTTGCCGATTGATCGGGGTGGCGGAATTCCCCTGCCAGTCCCCCACGCGGAAGTCCATGTTCACGTCGTCGATCCAGACGCCGCGATATTGGCCGCGAGCCAATTCCGCCCGGGCGTTGTCGATCCACCACCGCCGGAACTCGGGGTTCGAAAAATCAGCCGCAAACTGGGGACAGCCGTCCGAAGCGTCGCACCCCCAGGGGATGAACAGCGGGTTTCCGGCGGCGTCGCGGAAGATCCAATCGGGGTGCGCCTTGGCTACGTCCGCAGTCCACGAGGATGGGTGCCGGTAGATCGCATAGCTGTCGATATAGATCCAGCCATTTGGGAACCAGGCGGTTCGGCTATCGAAATACGGTGAAAAAACCACCATCCGCCAGAAGTGATCGGACATCCACTGCTGCAAACTGGCGGATGGGGCTGCCGTGAAACTGTCGGATGCCGGCGTCGTCCGCTTGAGCAACTGTACGGTTCCCTCGTCGCCTGCTCCCAGCGCGCAAACTTCACCGCTCAGCAACGCGCACACCAGCGTTGCCCCGCATATCGTCCGAACCACACACCTAGGATAGAGGATCTCACGTTCGATGAACGACGATATAGTACTGGCCTGGTTCTATGTTGGCGGCCGAAATCGACCATCGGGTACACTGGGAGTTCGTGACCAAAACCACTGAGCTGGAATCTGAAGCCGCAGGGCTCAGTTATCTGCGTGGGGCAGCCGTGCCCCTTCTCAACCTGACCCTCTCGCAGGCTCTCGCCGAAACCGCCAGGAAGTTTCCCGACTGTGAAGCGCTGGTAGTGTGCCATGAGGGGGTACGCCTGAGCTGGAGCGAGCTGGACCGCGAGGTGACTCGCGCCGCGCGCGGGCTTGCCGGGCTGGGGCTGCGGCCCGGCCACCGCGCCGGCATCTGGGCCAGCAACTGCCTGGAGTGGGTGCTTCTGCAATATGCCGCGCCGCGCGCGGGAGTCATCCTGGTCAATGTCAATCCTGCCTCCCGCTCGCACGAGCTGCGGTATGTGCTGGCCAAGTCGCACATTCGCGCGTTGTTCCTGCACGAGAAGGATTCGCGGGCCAACTACCGCGAAATTCTGGCGGAGTCCCGCGATGGCGACACGCTGCCCCTCGAGCACGTCGTCTGGCTGGGCGACGAATCCTGGGGTGCCATGATCGCGGGCGGAACCGATTTCCCGAAAGACGCCGCGCAGCCGACCGACGTGGTGAACATCCAGTACACCTCCGGCACCACCGGCCTTCCCAAGGGCGCTATGCTCACCCACCGCAACCTGCTGAATAACGGCATGGCCATGGGAATGGGGCTGAAGGCCACGGAAAAGGACCGCATTTGCGCGCCGGTGCCGCTGTACCACTGCTTCGGCTCGGTGATCGGGTCCATGGTCTCGGTGGTTTCGGGGGCGGCGCTGATTCTGCCCTCGCCGCAGTTCGACGCGCTGGCCACGCTGGAGGCCGTTCACCGCGAGCGGGCCACCGCGCTCTACGGCGTCCCCACCATGTTTATCGCCGAAATGGAGCATCCCGAATTCAGCCGCTTCGATCTGACCTCGCTACGCACCGGCGTGATGGCGGGGTCGGCGTGTCCCATCGAATTGATGAGGCGCGTGGTGGAGCGCATGCACATGCCCGAAATCACGATTGTGTACGGACAGACGGAATCGTCTCCTGGAATCACCATGTCGCGGGCGGACGATCCCCTGGAGTTGCGTGTGACCACCGTGGGGACGGCGCTGCCCAATACGGAAATCCAGATCGTCGACCCCAAGACGCACCGCCGGCTGCCCATCGGACAACAGGGCGAGCTGGCGACGCGCGGTTACCTGGTGATGAAGGGCTACGACGCCGACGCCAAGGCCACGGCCGAGGTCATCGACAGCGAGGGCTGGCTGTACACCGGCGACCTGGCGGTGATGCGCCCCGACGGCTACTTCGGCTTCAGGGGACGCGCCAAGGAGACCATCTTTCGCGGCGGTGAGAACATTTATCCGCGCGAGGTGGAAAACTTCCTGCACACGCATCCCAAGATCGCCGACGTGTACGTGGTGGGATTGCCCGACGCCAAGCTGGGCGAGACCGTGCTGGCGTGGATCAAGCTCAAGAAGGGCGAGCAGGCCACCGTCGAGGAGATCCGCGATTTCTGCCGCGGCAAGATTGCGTACTTCAAAGTACCGCAGTACGTCCGTTTCGTGGATTCGTTCCCCATGACGGTGAGCAAGAAGGTACAGAAGTTCCTGATGCGCGAGCAGGAAATCAAGGAGCGGGGCCTGGAAGACGTGGCGCGGCAGGCTACGGCGTAGCCAGCGCGAGCCCATCTGCAAATGGTGCCCCGTGGCGGACCGGCTCTTGCGGACTGGCGGATAATGGGTAGAGAGAACTGACTCGATGACCATCGCCGCTGGAATCGAGTTGCCCGAGGCCGCAATTGCCGACATTTGCCGGCGTCACCAAGTCAAGGAATTGTCCCTGTTCGGTTCGGCTTCGCGCGGCGAGATGCGGCCGGACAGCGATCTCGACTTCCTGGTCGATTTCATGCCCGGCGCGCGCCCTGGACTGCTGGGCGTTTCAGCGATGATGCGGGAACTCACGGCGTTGCTCGGCCGCCGGGTCGATCTCGCGGTCAAGCCGGCACTGAAGCCGCTCATCCGGCCCGGCGTGCTGGCCGAGGCCCGGTTGATCTACTGCACTGTCCCGCACAACTCCCGACAGTAGGCGTGGGGCGGTCCCCCCGGACCGCGCCATACGCCTCGTCCGGCTTGCTTGGCGCCTACGCATCCTGATGGGGTTGACAAGAGCCCGAGCAGGGGCTCGGGCTGCGGGCGAGGGCGCCCGCCCCACGGGAGCCACCATTGGCAGTTGTCAGCTATTACGCTGGCCAGGACACGCTATCGCCCCAGGTTCTCGTACCACTTCAGATTCGCCCCCGCGGTGCCGATGCACGCGATGTCCGGGCGGCCGTCGCCGTTCAGGTCGGCCACGGCGCAGGCGGCGGCGCCCATCCCTCCCTCGTCCAGGACGTGCTTCGACCAGCGCGTGCCGGCGGCATCATCGGCGTAATAGAGGTACACGCTGTGCCCCTGGCCGCGATACCCGGCGATCACTTCATCGCGGCCGTCGGCATTCAGATCGGCGGTCTGGATGGTGTGGCCGTCCACCAGCGAACTGTCGATCACAACCCGCTGCCAGGCACTGCCACCGCGGCGGTAGACCGCCACCTGGTTGCCGTGCCAGGGCTCTATGGCCGCCAAAAAGCGCTCCCTGCCCAACTTCCCGACGGCAATGTCGCTCGAGCCGGACTTGGGCCACGGCGCAGGGTCGCCCTTGGCAATCTCGGTGCGGGTCCACTTGCCGTCCTTCCCCAGCTTGAACAGATGAATGCCTTCGAAACCGGCGGTGAGGATCTCATCGCGCCCGTCGCCGTCCCAGTCGATAATGTAAATGCCGTGGACCAGCCCGCTATTCTGCGGGGCGATGGGCTGGCGCTTCCACTCGCCCGGACGGTAAAACACCAGCGGCGCGTTCCCGCGATAATCGGGAGGCTCGGCATCGGCCGCGGCCAGAGCCTCGTCGATCATCACGCGTTGGCCGCTGCCATCGATATCGGCGGTGCGCAGGCGGTGCGAGGCGGGAATCCGGTCGATCTCGGTCACAGTCCAGAGATTCCGCGGGTCGCCATTGTGACGCAACACGGAAACGACGCCCGCACTTTTCTTCGGCTGCATCGAGAACTCCGAAGCCAGCACGATTTCGGGTATGCCTTCGGAATCGGCGCCGGCGACGGCGCAATTGATCATGTGCGCCTGGTTCCCGGCCATGACGTGGCGTTCCCAAGTGGGGTTCTCGTACCACACCAGCTCCGGCAGGCCGCTGGCGAGGGCGATCACGTCGGGACGTCCGTCGTGGTTGAGATCCGCCACCACCACCTGGTATCCACCGGTCAGACCGGTGGCGATGGTGTGCTCCGCAAAGCGGGCCGGTGGCGCGGCCACCAGCGGGAGTGCGAAGAGCAGACGGATGATACGGGTCACTGAGACCTCCCGAACCAGCGCCCCGTAATGGCGCGCAGGCGCTTCTTCGCGCGCTGGATGAAGGTCTCCGCCGGAGGCGCGGGTGCAGTGGCCGATGGGGGCGAAGCCGGCGCTTGGACCGTCACCACCGGGGCGCCGGGCGCTGGGCAGGGCTGTTCTCCGGCAAACCGCACCTGCTCGGCGGTCGGCAGCGCATATTCGCGGCGGGTCCGCTGCCCATCCTTCTTCTCGCTACAAATCGAAAAGCCGGGGTACTTGACGGCCTCGCCCTTCACCTTGCCGCGCGCGGAGAACTTCACTTCCCGGAGCAGCACCGGGGCGTAACCCTTCAGGTTGCGCTCGATGTACGCGGTTTCGTAGTGGTGGCGGCGCTGGCTCCAGACGAAGACGCGGAAGCTGTCGAAGTCGTAGGGCTCGGTGCCTGCCCCAATCGTGGTCCAGAGCCAGGTGGGCTTCTTCTCGTCGCCATCGCGCACCTCGCCCAGCGAGAAATAGGAAACGATGCGGTGCCCTTCGGCGTACTGCGCCACCTCGTCGGGGATGGCCATAACCAGGCGGCGCGTCAGCACCCAGCCGGATTGCCCGCTGGCGGTCCGGATCAGGCTCCACTCGTCCACTGGAGCCGGTGTCTGGTCGTCGACTTCTTCCTCCGCCGGCGCCGCTTCGTCAGGCTGATCGGTTTTCGAAAGATCGAGCCAATCCGCCGGAGGCGCTGGCGGCTTAGGCATGGGTGGCGGGGGATACTTAGCCTCCTTTTTGGCCGGTTTCCTGGCGGTGGCCTTGGCCTTCTTCGGCGCGGGGGCGATGAGCGGTTTGCGCGGCGCATCCGCGCGTGGCGTCGCCACGTGCGTCAGCACGTCCATCTTTTCCTTTTCCTTGACTTGCACGAAGCTGGGCGATTGGCGCGCGGCTTCGGTATGCACGTTGAGTTCGCTGTAGGTGGTGGCCTGCCCCTGCACCGGCATGGCGGCGGCCCGCTCGGAAAGCTCCCTCAGCGCGGCCATATCCGCGCCCGAGAGCAGGTGCCGCTCGTCCGTCCAGCCCTCGGCGCCGGCGGGCGTGCGTACGCGCAAAAAGCGGCGCCTGGTCCCGAGAATTTCCAGGCGGTCGCCGTGCTTGACGCTGGCAACGGTCGAGGACTGCAACGGGATATCGCTGCGGATTTTGAGAACCGCGGGCCCGACATAGGCCTCGCCAATGGCCGGCGCGCGCGGAGGACCGCTGCCGCAACCGGCCAGGCACAGAGCCAGCGCGGCCGCCACCGCAACCTTGATTATGGAACCCGAAGGCACACCTGTTTTTGAGTCTACCAGCACTATACCGCGGCCGCCGTCTGGAACGACGGTCCCGAACAGGCGTTATTCAAGATGCGGCGCACCTCCGGCTCGTAGAAAGGCTGAGTCAGCAGATCGTATGCGCCCAGGTTGAGTGCTTCGGCCCAGAAGTGGGCATCCGCCAGCGGGTCGGTTACGACAACTTCCGGTTCGTGCGGGGATTCGCGGGCCAGATTCAGCGCATCCAGCCAGTTTCCGTCGGGTAGAGCGGCTTCCGTCAGAACGACTTCGTAGTCTTCCTGCTGAAGCTTGGCGCGCGCTTGCAGCAACGTCTCCACGTGGTCCAAAAACAACGGAACCGTGAGCAGCATTTGCGACAGGCGGCGGGCATCCTCATGACGCCCGGAGATGAATAGAATCCGGGACCTCATATGCGCGCTCCTTCTTTCTTAACCTTTTTTAATTATAGCCCCGAAAAAGAGAAAGGACAATGACAATGTCCGGAAGTTCTCGTGAATCGTTTCTGAGTCAGTGTACACTGGCGTCCACGTCGCCGAGCGCCTCGTGCGCGCAGGACCTGTTCGCGTAGCACGAAGAAGTCAATTTAGCCACGGATGAACACGCATAAATCCGGGGCTGTTCATTCATAGAGGCTTGTAACGGGAAGTGGTAACCTTTTGAGGATGGTGCGGACGAACGTCCGCGCAAGCTCGATAGACTCCTGCGCTTCCAGCAACGTTGGCTCCCAGGGCGCGCCAGGATATCGGAACCTCGCGGCATACTCCGTCAAAGGCGTGACGTCTTCCACCGCTGCGGCGAGCGTGCCATCTACCTGTGTGCACAACTCGCCCAACTCCTCCAGATTGTGGGTCTTCCGAAAAGCCGAGTCGTGCCACGTAAGGAGAGCCTTCATCGCCTTTTCGACTACTTGCTGGCAGTGAAACAGAGCCGCAAAAGCCATTCCCTGGTGTTTGAGACAAGGATCGGGTCAGGCTCCATACAGCAGTTTCCCTTCCCGAACGATGGTGGATGGAAATGATGCCTTCAGGTGCAACTGCCTATTGAAATCGCCCTGCGGCCAAACCTGCACATCCGCGGCCACCCCGGTTCCACGAAGCGCTCGGTATGCAGCATTCCCCCGCCGGAGATGCTGTGGGGCTTCATCGGGGAGAATGACCATCAGGTCATAATCGCTGTCTGGGCCAGCATCCCCCCGTGCCGCCGAACCGAACAGGTAGATCCGGACAGGGTGATAGACCTCGGACAGCCGCCGGACAACCTCGCCTAACACCGGGTCGTCCGCGGAAGGCGGTTTGAAGGTCTCGATCTGGGTTTTCGACATGCCCACCAATCTCAGTTTGCCACAGGCAATGGCTAAAAGGACGGCCTTCTGTCCTCAGCCCACCTCGACCGGGATGAACAACGCCGTCCGGACTTGTCTCGCGACGCCTGCGCCCTACGCGCTCTTCTCCGGTTTCATGACGGCCACGTAACTCAGGTTGCGGTAGAGCTGGTTGTAATCCAGTCCGAATCCCACCACGAAGCGGTCGGGGATCTCAAAGCAGTGGTAGTCCACCGGCACCTGCACGATGCGGCGCGAGTTGCGGTCCAGGAACGTGCACACCGCCAGCGAGTTGGGCGCGCGGCCGGCCAGCGTTTGCAGCAGGTAGCGCAGGGTGAAGCCGGTATCGACAATGTCCTCCACCAGCAGCACGTCTTCCCCCTCGATGCTGTCGTCCAGGTCCTTGGCGATGCGCACCACGCCGGGCGCGCCGTTCTTGTTGGAAAAACTGGAGATGCCCAGAAAATCGATCTTCACCGGAACTTCGATGTGACGCGCCAGGGCCGTCAGGAAAAACACGGATCCCTTCAGCACGCCCACGAGCTTCACTGTCTTTCCCTGGTAGTGGCGGGAGATTTCAGCGCCCACTTCACGAATGCGCTGGTCGATTTGCTCCTCGGTAAAGAGAATCCGTTCTAATCCGGGGAGCAAGGCTGTGCTCATACCTGCACCTGCCGTTCGGCTAAGCCGTACTTGAAGATCAGATTTTCAAAGTCTTTTTGGTAGAAGATCTGGACATTGAAGTGCGGGTACAGTTCTCGCAGGAGCCGCACCTTGCGGTTCTTCTTGGTTACATGCGACTGCTTCATGGTGGTCAGCTCCACGTAAAGATCGAATTCCGGCAGGTAAAAATCGGGGGTGAACGATTCCAGAACACTCCCGTCCCGGTCCCACTGGATGGGAAAACTGCGCGGCTCGTACTCCCAGGGGATGCGGTAGAAATCCAGGAGGTTGGCGAATATCTCCTCGCTCTGATGCGCGAACATCTTCTTGCGCAGCGTAATGCTGCCCGTGGGAACGATGCCGTAGCGCGCCAGCTTGAGACGCATCTGAAACTGAAGCTGGGCCGCCGCCTCGGCCGAAAGAAGGCCGCGCTCCTCGAGCCCGCCCGAAACCACGGCGGTCTCGATCAGCTCGGCCATCTGCTCGCTGGTGAGCGATTCGGCATTGAGCACCAGGTCGAACAGATCGGCGGTGGCTTTGGTCTTTCCGAACTTGGCTTTGCGGTCGGCGCGGTCGGCCGCCTCCAGTTCCAACAGCAACTGGCGGGCGGCGGCGCGCTCTAGGCGGTTATCGAACATGAGATTGCCGATGCGGATGTTTTCCGGGGCCACCACGTGGACTCGCAACATGCCCGGAAAGTGGCGCGCCTGCACCTCGCCGCCGACGGCGCAGTAGACCAGGTGGTGCTCGGTCGCGAGCCGCGCCAGAATCGAGGTGGCCAGGCTGGGATAAGCCTTGTCCGGGATGCGCGCGCCCGCGCCGAATTCCTCGTCGGTGAGCGTGCGGATGCGGGATTGGGTCAGCAGCTCGAACCCGAGCCGCTGCGCGCTGATGCGCGCCAACTCTTCAAAACGACACCCCGGATGCCCCGAAACCGCGATCAGCGCCATGTCCCAAGCTCATGATAGCGCGCCGCCCCTGGACACGGCAGCCCTCGAATCGCTATCGTAATCGGGAGTGATAGACCCACGACGACAACTTGTTCAAGCCTTCGGATCCGGGGCCGCCGAAACCTGGGTGGTCTCCGCGCCGGGCCGGGTCAACCTGATCGGCGAGCACATCGATTATCACGGCCTGCCCGTGTTGCCGATCGCCATTCGCAGGCGCATTCGCGTGGCGTTCCGGGCGCGAACCGATCACCGCATCCGCGCCGTCAGCACAGCGGAGTATGGTCTCCGGGAGTTCGAGTGGACGCCGCGGCTCGCTCCCTCGGCGGCGGGCGATTGGGAGAACTACTTGCGGGCGGCGGCCGAGGCGGTGGGCCGTAAATGGGGCGCCGGCGCCGGAGTGGACGCTGCCGTGGTGTCGGACCTTCCTCCGGCGGCGGGTCTGTCGTCGTCTTCGGCCCTGATTGTGGCGTTCACCCTCGGCCTGCTCCACGCCAACCAGCGGCACGCGAGCTTTGAGGAGTTGATGGAGATCCTGCCGGAAGGCGAGCACTTCGTGGGAACGCGCGGCGGCGGTATGGATCATGCCGCCTCGCTCGCCTCCAGAGAAGGCTGTGCCTCGCTCATCGAATTCGAGCCGCTGGCGGTGCGCCCGATTCCCGTGCCGCGGGACTGGCGCTTCCTGGTGGCCCACAGTCTCCAGACGGCGGAGAAGTCCGGCGCCGCGCGCGAAGAATACAACGCCCGCCGCGCGGCGGGAACAGCCGCGCTGAAGCGTCTTGGGTTCGTTTCGTATCGGACGGCGCTCGCGGAGCCGGCATCCGCGGAGAAGCTTCCGCCCGGCCCGGAGCGCGACAGCTTCCTGCACGTGACCAGCGAGGCGTGGCGCGTTCGGGCCGCGGTCGAGGCCATGGAACAGGACGACGCCGCCAGCTTCGGGCGGCTGCTCGTGGAATCTCACGCCAGCCTGCGGGACCGCCTCAAGGTGAGTTGCCCCGCGCTCGACCATCTGGTGGAGACGGCCGTCGAATCCGGCGCGCTGGGCGCCCGGCTCACCGGCGCCGGGCTGGGCGGCTGCGCGGTGGTCTTCTGTAAGCAACCGGACCTCGCGGCCGTGCGTAGCGGATTGATCGGCCGGTACTACTCGGGGCGCCCGGATTTCGATCCGGACCGGCACCTCATCGACGCCCAACCCGGGCCCGGCGCGCTCCACCGCGAGGAAGTAAACTCGTAGGTTCGTTATGCAACTCCACACCCTCGACTGGATCATCGCTTTCGTCTCGGTGGCCATCTGCTTCGTGCCCGCGCTGTTCTTTGGCAGGCGCTCCGGCAAGAGCACGGCCGAGTTCTTCGCTTCCGGGCGCTCGGTGCCCTGGTGGCTCGCCGGAATTTCGATGGTGGCCACCACGTTTTCGAGCGACACGCCCAACCTGGTGGCCAACTTCGTGCGCACGCAAGGGGTGGCGGGCAACTGGCAGTGGTGGGCCTTCACGCTCACTGGTGTCGCCACCGTGTTCTTTTACGCGCGCATGTGGCGGCGTTCCGGCGTGCTCACCGACCTGGAATTCTACGAGCTGCGCTACTCCGGCCGGGCGGCCGGCGCGGTGCGCGGCTTTCGTGCGGTCTACCTGGGCCTGCTTTTCAATTGCATGATCATGGCCAGCGTGAACCTGGCGGCCTGCAAGATCGCCGCCGTACTGTTCGGATTCAGCCGCTGGCAGACGCTCGCGGCGGTGGGACTGTTGAACGTGGTCTTCGCCACTTTCTCCGGCCTCTGGGGCGTGCTGGTCATCGACATGTTTCAGTTCTTCATCAAGATGACGGCGGTCATCGCGGCGGCGTACTTCGCGGTGCGGCTGCCGCAGGTCGGTGGGATGAGCGGGCTGGTGGAAAAACTCTCCCACGTGAAAGGCCCGGGCGGCTTGAATTACCTCAGCATGCTCCCCGATTTCACCAATAATTGGGATCTGCTGCTGGCCGTGTTCATCATGCCCCTGGCCGTACAATGGTGGGCCGTGTGGTACCCCGGCGCGGAACCCGGAGGCGGCAGCTACATCGCCCAGCGTATGCTGGCGTCCAAATCGGAGAAGGACGCGCTCGGCTCCACCCTGTTCTTCAACGTCGCCCACTACGTGCTGCGGCCGTGGCCGTGGATTCTGGTCGGGCTGGCATCGCTCGTCGTCTACCCCGAGCTGTCGGACATCCGCAAGGCATTCCCGCACCTCGACCCCACTCTCATTGGCCACGATATCGCCTTCCCCGCCATGCTGCGATTTCTCCCCGTGGGCTGGATGGGCCTGATGCTGGGCGGCCTGGTCGCTGCCAATTCGTCCACCATCCTGACGCATCTCAACTGGGGCGCATCTTACCTGGTGCACGACTTCTACCGCCGCTTCGTCAAGCCGCAAGCCAGCGAAAAGCACTATGTGCTGGCGGGGCGTATAGCCACGGTCGGGCTGTTCGTGGCCTCCTCCGCCCTGGTCTTCGCGCTCGATACCGCCAAAGACACCTTCAACGTGATTCTTCAGATCGGCGCGGGCACCGGCCTGTTGTACCTGGTGCGCTGGTTCTGGTGGCGTGTGACGGCATGGTGCGAGATCGTGGCCATGGCCAGCTCATTCGCCATCTCCATGCTGTTTCTGATTCTGGCCAAGAATGGCGCCGCGCCGGGCACGCAATACCAACTGCTGATCACCGTCGTCTGCACCACGGTCTGCTGGCTGGCTACGGCGTACCTGGGGCCGCGGACCGATCCGCTGGTTCTGGCGGAGTTCTACCGGAAGATTCACCCGTTTGGCCCCGGTTGGCGCAAGGTGCGCGTCCAGGCCGGTGTTTCCGAGGCCGAGGCGGCAATGTATGCCCGGAGCGACAACTTTCCGATGGCGCTCGCAGGCTGGTTCGCGGGCTGCACCATGATCTGGTCGGCGCTCTTCACCGTCGGCAACTTTCTGTACGGCCGGACCAATTACGCGCTGGCGCTGCTGGCGGTTTTCATGGTGAGCGCTATGATCGTCATTGAAGTGGTGCGTCGTCTTTGGAAATGAGGATATCGCTATGAACGACCCGAAAGTTTCTTCGCGCCGCGACCTGCTGCGGCTCGCCTCGGCGGGCGCTTTGGGTGTCGGCCTTTCCGCGGCCCAAAATCCCAGCGTTACCGGCATGAAGTTCGAAGCCAGAGACACCGTGCGGCTCGGCGTCATCGGAATCGGCGGCCGGGGCAACTCCCTGATCGAAAACTTCTCGGCCATTCCGCAGGTGCGCGTCACGGCCATCTGCGACACGGTGAAGGACAAGGTGGACAAGCAGAAGACCAAGCTGGAGCGCGCCGGAAAGCAGCCGCCGGCGCTGTATCACTCGAGCGACCATGCCTTCGAAGAGCTCGTCAAGCGGGACGATATCGACCTGGTGGTGATTTCGACTCCCTGGATCTGGCACGCGCCCATGGCCCTCGCTGCCATGAAGCAGGGCAAGCACGTGGCCGTGGAAGTGCCGGCCGCCCGGACGATAGCGGAATGTTGGGACCTGGTGAACACATCCGAAAGCACGCGCCGCCACTGCATCCAACTCGAGAATTGCTGTTACGGGTACAACGAGCTGCTGGTGCTGAACATGGTGCGGGCCGGCCTGTTCGGCGATATCACGCACGGCGGCGCCGCCTACAACCACGACCTGCGCGGCGTCCTGTTTTCGAGCGAAGGCGAGGGCCTGTGGCGGCGTTTCGAAAACGTCAGCCGCAACGGCAACCTTTATCCCACCCACGGGCTGGGTCCGGTGGCGCACTACATGGACATCAACCGCGGCGACCGCTTTGAGTACTTGGTATCGATGAGTTCGCCCGCTTTATCGCTTTCGGCGTATCGGAAGCAGCAGCTTCGGCCCGACGATCCGCGCCAGAAAGAGGTGTATCGCTGCGGCGATCTCAACGTGAGCCTCATCCACACGGCCAAGGGCCGGGTGATCACTCTCGAGCACAACGTCGCATCTCCCCAGCCTTACGACCGCATCAACCTGATCGCCGGAACCAAGGGCATCTTCCGCGACTATCCGCCGCGCATCTTCCTGGACGGTTCCGCCAAGGAAGAATTTGGACCGATCGACCCCTACAAAGCGCGCTTCGAGCATCCGTACTGGAAGCAGGTCGGCGAGCTGGCGCGGGAGTTGGGCGGCCACGGCGGCATGGATTTCGTGATGGCGTACCGTCTGATCCAGTCGATCCGGGAAGGCGCCGCACCGGACATCGACGTCTACGACGCCGCGGCGTGGAGCGCCCCTGGCCCGCTGAGCGAGGCATCCGTGGCCCAGGGCAGCGCGCCCATGTCGTTTCCGGATTTCACCCGCGGGCGCTGGCAGCGCGCCGGCTAAGTACTTTGACTCGGAATTGCGGTGACGCATTCCGAAGGCTTGGTGGGGCAGGCGGTGCCGCCTGCCCTCGCCGGCGTCCCGCGCAGCGGGACGCGGCGAGCTTCGCTCGGCCGCGGGCAGGCTTGCCCCACCACAGGATACGCAATCACGTACTTAGCCAGGCGCAATCAGAATGTGGTCCGCGCCGCTGGCGCGGTCCCCGCGGAATTGGCGATCTGGACTTGGAAGGCGCCGACCTGCGACGGGTCTCCCGTCACGGGAAAGGCGGCCGTCAGCAGAAAGGCTCCGCCCAAACCTGAATTCTGAAAATAGCTCGCGAAGCCCGGCGTGGCGTCGGCGTGAATCGCCCCCGGCGCCACGGCATTGCCGGCGGCGTCGAAGAAGGTGAAGGTGAGCGGGCCGGCCGTGCGCGTGTTGTCGAAGCCCGTCACCCGCACTTCGACGCCNNGTGGTGCCGGTCTGAAAGGGCGCCGTGAGCTGGTCGCCGAAGTGTCCCTGGGTATCGCCTGGCGAGACGATGAAGGTGGCCGTTCGCCCTCCCGAGGCGAACGCGATGGCGGCATCGTCGGCGAGCCCTGGGCCAGGCTGGAAGTCGAGCGTCAGGGTTCCGCTGCCGCTGGTCGCGGATGTCGCGTCGAGCGTGACGGTGACCGCTCCCTGCTGCGCGCTGAGGGCCTGCGGAAGACTGATCGAGAGGCCCGGGTTGGGCAGAGACGGCGGCGGCGGCGGCGCAACGCCCGTCCCGGTCAGGGGGTAGGTGCTGCCGCCAATGACGAGCGAGCTGGTGCGGACACCCGCGGCGGTGGGAGTGAACTGCACATAGAAGTCGGCGCTCTTGCCCGGCTGGAGCGCAAGGCCGGCAGGCGCAGCACCGCTCAAGGCGAAGTCGCCGGCCGGAACCGCGATCGCCGGCGCCGTCAGGACCACGGTTGTCTGGTTGGCAACCGCGAAGTGGCGCGCGATGCTGAACCCGAGCTCGACCGAGCCGAAATCCACCGGGCTCGCGCCGAGCGGCTGGAGACCCGCACCCGCGTCCACTTCGTAGGTCAACTGCGGCGGCGGCGATGGCGGAGGCGGAGGTTCCACGCCCGTCCCAATCAGCGCGCAGGTTTGGTCGCCAATGACGAGCGAGCCGCTGCGCGAGCCTGCCACCGTGGGGCTGAAACGCACATCGAAAGCGGCGCTCTGGCCGGGCTGGAGCACTGTGCCGCTCGGCGCCACACCGCTCAATGCGAAGTCGCTCGTCGGAACCGAAATTGCCGGCACCGTCAGGACTACCGTCATCTGGTTCACCACCACCAGGTGGCGTACCGCACTGGAGCCGCGGTTGACCGAGCCGAAATCCACCGGCCCCGTGCCCAGCGGCTCGAGACCCGCTCCCGTATCCACCTCGTACGTCAGCCGCGGCAGCACAGTCGCGAGCAGCAGAACCGAGGTCCCTCCCGACTGCAGCGGCGCGCTGTAGGAACCGGCGTCCGGCGAGAGAAAAGTCACGGTGAAATCCACCGCCGCCTGCGGGGCGAGCGTAACCGGAGGCGTCGGCCCGTTCAGAGCAAACCCGGCGCCCCTCGCCGACAGCACCGTGAACGTGGCCGCGGCGCTGGAAGTGTTCCGCAAGCGAAAGTGGGCGGAGGCCGCCTGATTCGGGTAAACCGCGGCGAAACTGTAGACCGCCGGAGCCGGCTGCTCCGCGCTGCCGTTCACCACGAACAAGCTGAACTGCCCATAACCCGCGGGTGCAAACGAAGCCGCGAGCACAGCCACACGAAGGAATCGTGCGCTCACGGCTTCCCCACCGTGATGGCCGGTGCCCCGATCGTCAAGGTCACCGTCGGGACGGTTGCGGGCGGAACTGACGCAGCCGCCGGCGCCGGGGTGCCCCCGGACTTTCCCGCGGCCAGGATTCCCGCCGCCGCGCCGCCGCCCGCCAGCACCGCCAACACCATCCACTTTCGATATCCGTGGGAGCTGCCAGCGGTGGCCGCCGCCCCGCTTCCTGGCTCGGCAATGTACTGGAATGACACCATGCCGGCGCGCGCCTGCTCCTTGGACGCCACGATTCGAATCTGGAAAGGTCCAGGCGCGCGGTTCAACTGCAAGCCATGCACGCTGGCATGTCCATGGCTGTCCGTGACCGCCACCTCCGTCCGCATGCCATTGGCGAAGACGCCCCCCGGTCCCTCCTCCGGCAGGTGAACACTGATGGCCGCGCCTTCCACGGGCTTTCCCGTTTCGTCGGTCACTTCCACCGTCAGCGGGCGCGTGCTGCGCGACCCCGGAGCGTGTACCGCCCCTTCGCCCTCGATGACGCGGATCTGTAGAATGGCGACTTGAGCCGCCGCCGTCGACGAGAGCGCTAGAACAAACGCCGCTGCTGAACAGACTCTGACGCTGTGTACCACGCCAAATAGTGGCGCAGTCAGCCGGATTTTCTCGTCAATATGACGGTGATGTTGTCCGGGCCCCCGGCTTCTTTGGCCGCCTCAATCAGGCGGTGGCAGCTTTCTTCGAGAGTCCAGCCGTACGGCCCGCCGCGCAGGATCTGTTCGATTTGAGCCGCGTCCACCACTCCGTGCAGCCCGTCGCTCGAAATCAGCACCAGCGCGCCCACCTGCAAGGGCACCGAATAGTAGTTGACGGTCAGCGGGGCGCTGGCTCCCACGGCCATGGTCAGCACGTGCCGCATGGGGTGATTCCGGAGGCTGTCCTCGTCCAGCCCGAGCGGCCGGCCGACTTCGTTGACCCACGTCTGGTCGTCGGTGATGGCGCGGAAGCCGCTCTCATCCAGCAGGTAGGCGCGGCTGTCTCCCACGCTGGCGATGGAGAGGCCTTCCTCGGTTTCGAGCGCCACCACCAGGGTGGTGCCCATGCCTTCCAGACTGGCGTCGTTCCGCGCCGCTTCCAGTACCCGGCGGTTGGCCTCCTCCACAGCCGTCCGCAGTACCTGGGAATCCCGGCGCTGGGCCTCCCGCACCACCTCCACCACCGTATCCACGGCCAATTGCGATGCCCGCTCGCCGGCTCTGGCTCCGCCCATCCCGTCCGCCAGCACGTACAGTCCCAGCTCCGGTTTGATCAGGCAGTAGTCTTCATTATTCGATCTGACGCAGCCTTGGTCCGACAAGGCGAAGGCTTCCAACATTCCCGCTACTCCCTTCAGGCGCCCGGCTATACGCTCAAACTGTAACACGCGGGTAAGCGTGCCTGGAACCGCAATTTTACCCGATGGCAGGCGGTAAAATAGGGCTACTCTCCCGATGCTCTGGAAACGTCTCCGGCTGACGCTCGAAATGATCAAGTTCGAGCATTCGGTCTTCGCCCTGCCGTTCGCCCTCACCGGGGCTCTGCTGGCTTTCCGCGACAGCGGCGCGGGCGGCGGGGAGATTGCGCGCAAGCTGTTTTGGATCGTAATGGCGATGGTGTGCGCCCGCTCGGCCGCCATGGCCTTCAACCGGCTGGTCGATTTCGAAATCGACGCGCGCAATCCGCGCACCAGTATGCGGCACTTGCCCGCCGGCCTCCTGTCTCGCGGTTTTGCCTGGGGGTTCGTGGCAGCATCGTCGGTCATCTTCTTCCTGGCCGCCGGCCAACTCAACCGGCTGTGCCTGCGTCTCGCCCCGGTGGTGTTGGGCACGGTGTTCTTCTATTCCTTCACCAAGCGCTTTACCTCTTTCTCGCACCTGGTGCTGGGGTTCTGCCTGGGAATCGCGCCCGCCGCCGCCTGGACCGCCGTGCGCGGTTCGCTCGACCCGCGCATTCTCTGGCTCACCGCCGCGGTAACGTTCTGGACCGCCGGTTTCGACGTCATCTATTCCTGCCAGGATTACGAATTCGACATCGCCGAAGGGCTCTGCAGCGTGCCGCGCATCTTGGGCATCGCCGGAGCGTTATGGGCCGCCCGGGCGATGCACGCGCTGATGGTGGTCTGCCTGCTGGCCCTGGTTTACACGCTGCACCTCGGCGCCCTGGCGCTGGCCGGCGTCGGCGCCATTGTGGCGCTGCTGGTCTACGAGCACAGCCTGGTGAAGCCCCACGACCTTTCCCGCGTCAACGCCGCCTTCTTCACCATGAACGGCTATGTCAGCGTGTTATTCTTTCTGTTCTGGGCTGCTGATATACTCCTCCTCAAACCGGGTGCCTGAAGTATGCAAGTGGTAATCGACGATTGCCGTCTTGTCCCTATCCGCGGCAAGGTCGAAGCGGGCGAGCGGCTCTCTTTCGGCGACGGTGTTGCGCTCTACCGCACCACCGACATCCTGGCGCTCGGCTACCTGGCCAACCTGGTGCGCGAGCGGCTTCACGGCGACGTCGCCTATTTCAACGTGAACCGCCACATCAACCCCACCGACGTCTGTGTGGCCAGTTGCCGCCTGTGCGCTTTCGGCAAGCGCGTGCGCGATCCCAAGGCCTACACCATGTCGCTCGACCAGGTGTGGCAACGCGCCGGCGAGGGCTGGAGCGAGGCGGTCACCGAGTTCCACATCGTGGGCGGCCTGCATCCCGAGCTTACCCTCGATTGGTACTGCGAGATGCTGCGCGGCCTGAAGCAGCGTTTCCCGCGGGTCCACCTGAAGGCCCTCACCATGGTGGAGATCGCCCACCTGGCGCGGCGCACGAAGATTCCGGTGCGCGAGACCCTCGAACGCCTGCGCGATGCGGGCATGGATTCCCTGCCCGGCGGCGGCGCCGAGATCTTCAACGAGCGCGTCCGGCGCATCGTCTGCGATCACAAAATCGACGGCCGGGAGTGGCTCGATGCCGCCCGCGCCGCACACCAGTTAGGTCTCCGCTCCAACTGCACCATGCTGTACGGCCACATCGAAAACGAGGAAGACCGCGTGGACCACCTGATCCGCCTGCGAGACCTGCAGGACGAAACGCACGGTTTTGCGACCTTCATCCCGCTGGCCTTTCATCCCGATAACACGGCCCTCCAGCACATCCCCGGCACCACCGGTTTCGCGGACATCAAGAACATCGCCGTCGCGCGCCTGATGCTGGACAACATCCCGCACATCAAGGCCTACTGGGTGATGATGACGCCGCGCATCGCGCAGATCGCGCTGCGCTTCGGCGCCGACGATATCGACGGCACCATCGTGGAGGAACGGATTTACCACGACGCCGGAGCCACCACCACGCAGGGTCTGCGCCGCGCCGAGTTGCTGCACCTGATCCGCAAGGCCGGCCGCGAGCCGGTCGAGCGGGATACTCTCTACCGCCCGGTCGAGCGGAGCGACGCCACCTTCACGGTGCTGGTGTAGCGCCGTGCAATACAGCATCGCGCCCGCCAATGTGCTCTGGTCGGACGAACTGATCGCGGAACGGCGCAAAGAGGCGCGGCGTGAAATTGAAGACTGACCAGGCGCTGATCGGCCGTACAGAGCCAAGTCTCTATTTCCGGTGCTGCGTACCCCAGAAGATGAACGTCCCGCGGTTGGTGGAAACGACGATATCCAAAGCGCCGTCGTGATTCAAATCCAGGGCGATGACTTGCGAGCCCGCTCCCGAACGGTTGTGAATCAGCTCCGGAACGAACCTCGCCCCGCCGGGAGCGCTCTTGTCCCGCACCGTGCGGTACCAATACAGCACCGGCGGCCCGTAGGGATCCGGATCGGTATAGGTGTCGCGGTGCGACCAGTAGCGCTTGCCGACGATGAAATCCGGAATGCCGTCGCCATCCACGTCGCCGGAGGTCGAGCCGTGCAGTTCGGTGAAGGTGACGTCGCCCGCGTTCTTGGTCGAGAAATCGTCCATGATCATGTGCCTCACAAACGAAATCTTGCCGGCCGCGTCGCGCTTCTGCTCAAACCACGCCAGGCCGAATCCGTGCGCGTTGAGAGCAGTCACCACGTCGTTCAGTCCGTCGCCGTTGACGTCGTAGACGGCCATCTCGGCTCCACCCCGGGCTCCGAAGTCCTCCGGATGGAAGGTCCACGGCTCGGTCGAGCCTTTGGGCGGCTGTTCATACCAGCCCGTATTCGTCAAGACGTCCGGACGCCCGTCGCCGTTGATATCGCCGACGCCCAGCCCGTGTGCGCTCACGCCGTTAGGACCGGAAATCTGGTGGACCACCCACTTCCCGGTGGGATTGGCCGGGTCCGGTTGAGCCCACACTAACACGCCGCCTAGGCCTAGCACGAGGTCCGGGCGCCCGTCGCCATCGATGTCCTTCAGCAGGGCGATTTCGGTGTTGCTCTGCGGCACCACCACGTACTTATCCCATCGCCGCGGCTCGCCCCGCGGATTGACATACAGCGTGGTCTGCTTGCCCGCCCCCGTGGTGATCAGGTCCGGCCAGCCGTCGCCGGTGAAATCATAGGCGAAATCCAGCCACGAATCATTGGAAAATTCGCTGCTCGGGCTATATGTGGCGGCCGCATAGATCTCGCGGCGCTGGGTGTAATCCGGCCCCAGGTAATAGTAAGGCCCCGCTACCACGTCCGGCACGCCGTCGTGGTTCATGTCCGCCGTGGTGATGCCCCATGAGTAATAGTATTCGCTCAGGCGCTGCATCCGGAAATGGCTCGAAAGCTGTTCCTGCGGCTCTCCTTTGAGCCTCAAGTCCTTGTAGGCAATATCCTTGAAGTGCACCTCTCCCGACCCGCCCACATACAGGCCGATGGGCCCGAACCCGTTCCCTTCGTCTCCCGTGATGCCTGTGCCGAGACCGAATGGGGTGCCTCCCAGCGAACCCCGCAGGACATCCGCATCCAGCATCGCCTGAACCGTGTTCCAGGCATCCGCCTGCTCGTTGGCGCCACGGCCCGCTCCCCGGCCGGGCCCGCCGCGCCCGCCCGCGAGGGGATTCTGCGCCATGGCTCTTCCAAAGCGCTGCAGCGGATCCGTCGCCGTCAGCTTCTCCCGCTGCGTTTCCCTGCCCTCGGCATCCAGCGTAATGCGATACAGCCCCACGTCGCCTTCCGTCAGCGATACCAGCAGGCCTTTCATGCCATCCGCGGTTTTCTGCGCGCGCATGATGATGCCGCTCTTGCACCCGGCGGGGCAGCGGAACGAGGCATAGACGCCCAAATCCTGAAGTCCCTGGTCCATCAGGAGCCATCCGCCGGCGGCCGATTTCGGCCTGCCGGTGATCTCGCCATTGGACGCCGTCCACTCTGCCTGCCCGAGCGTGTGCCACCCGCTCAGGCTGGAGCCGTGAAACGTCGCACCCGGAATAAATGGCGGGCCCGCCGCCAGCATCGCTGTCGCGGCCAGAACAGCCGTGAAAAAGAGGTTTCGAAAGATCATCGACAGAATTCCTTTCTGACGGAAGTATTATCCCTCAACTACGAGGCGCGGCGCCGGCCACTCGGAATTTGCAGAGTGACAGCCCACCCTACGGTAGCGGCTTTTCCCGTTGCAGCAAATGCAGAATGTTCCCGTCGCAGTCGGTGAAGAACACCAGCGAGTTCCCGCCCTTCTTCTCCGGCTCCGTCAGGAACGAAACGCCCTTGCCTTTCAATCTCTCGTAAACCGCGTCGAAATCCGTTACCGCGATCGCCAGGTGCCGCAGCCCGGCGGCCTTCATGTCCAGCGCGGCGGGCGGCGCGCCGCGGGATTCGATGATCTCAATCATCGACCCGTCCGACGCCTTCACAAACGTCGTTTTGCTGCCCGCCGATTGGTAGTTGATGACGAAGTCGAGGTGCTCTACGTACCAGCGCGCCAGTTTGTGCGGGTCGGGCGACGCGATGGCGGTATGTTCAATCCCTTTGACCATACCCGGATTGTAGCAGTGCAACCTGCGCCGCCAGGCCGATGCGATCATACATCCCCGCGTCCCACTCCGGGAGGAATCTCGGACGCAGGCTGGTTACGGCAGGCGGTCAGTAGGCCCCGGCATCTGCGACGAAATGGTACTCGCCATCGATAACACCCGAAGCTTCTCCAGCTTTAGCGGCCTCGGGATCGCCGATGAACTCCCGGGCCTTGTCTATGCTGGCAACTTCGAACATGAAGAAGATGTTGTTGGCGTCCTCGGCGCAGCGCCAGATTTGAACGAGTCGAAGGCCGGCGCTCTGGTGGGCTGCTTCGTGAGAAGCGAACACGGCCTTCCANNAACCCGTTCCAGCACCCGAGCCTGATGTTATATTGGCTCGGAAAGCAACCGCTCCCAGGACACCTTATGCCGAAGCACATCATCTTTCTCGGTCGTCTCTCGCTGACTTTTCTCGTCTTGGCCGGCTGGCAGACAGCGGCCACCGGCGCCAACGGACCGTCCACTCGCCTGCTGCGCACGCCGACGGTGAGCGCCACGCACATTGCGTTCGCGTATGCCAACAATCTCTGGATCGTCGAGCGCGCGGGCGGCACGGCGCGGCGGCTCACCAGCTTCCAGGGCCAGACCACCAATCCGCATTTTTCGCCCGACGGCAGGTGGCTCGCGTTCAGCGCGGAGTATGCGGGCAACACGGATGTCTACGTCGTGCCCGCCGAGGGCGGCGAGCCGAAACGCCTGACCTGGCATCCGGGCAACGATTCGGTCGAGGGCTGGACACCCGATGGCAAGGCGGTGCTTTTCACCTCGGGGCGCGCCACCTGGGCGCCCAGCGCCGCGCCCCGTTTCTGGACGGTGCCGGCCGAAGGTGGAGTCGAAGAACCGCTGCCACTGCCTCGCGGTTATCAAGGCAAGATCTCCCCGGACGGAACGCGCATGGCTTACCGCATGAATAGTTCGTGGGACGAGGAACGCCGCAACTATCGCGGCGGCCAGAACCGGCCCATCTGGATCGTCGATCTGAAAACCTACGATCTGGTCTCGCCGCCGTGGACCGGCTCCAAGGACATGGACCCCGTGTGGGTGGGCGACGCCGTGTATTTCATTTCCGACCGCGATGGCGTAGCGAATATCTGGGCCTATGACACCAAGACGAAAAAGCTCGCGCCAGCGACCAGATTCACCGATTTCGACGTAAAGTCTCTGGACGCCGGCCCCGGCGCGGTGGTATTCGAGCAGGCCGGCTACATCCACGAACTGGATCCCAAGACTGGCAAGACGCACGTGGTGAATATCACCGCCGCGGGCGACTTTCCGTGGATGATGCCGCGCTGGGAAGACGTGACCAGGCGTATGACCAACCTGGCTCTCTCGCCCACCGGCAAGCGGGTTGTGGTGGAGGCGCGCGGCGAGGTATTTACCATCCCCGCCGAAAAAGGCGATGTGCGCAATCTGAGCCACTCCAGCGGCTCTGCGGAACGCGATCCGGTGTGGTCGCCGGATGGCAAGTACATCTCTTATTTCAGCGACAAGTCGGGCGAATACAAACTCATCATCGAAACCCAGGATGGCTTGACGCCGCCGCGCGAAATCGCTCTGCCGAATCCGACCCACTACTACACGCCGTCGTGGTCGCCCGACTCCAAGAAGCTGGTTTATACCGATACCAACCTGAAGGTCTGGGTGCTGGATGTCGCCACCGGCCAGGCCAAGGTGGTCGGCAACGATCCGTGGATGGTGCCGGCGCGCACGCTGAATCCGGTGTGGAGTCCCGATTCCAAATGGGTGGCGTATTCCAGCCGTCTGAAGTCGCTGTACCACGCGATTTTCGCCGCCAATGTCGAGACCGGAGAGACCAGGCAGGTGACGGACGGCCTGGCCGATTCCGTGTGGCCCGCCTGGGACGCCAGCGGCAAGTACCTGTGGTTTCTGGCCTCGACCGACTTCGGGTTGAAATCGCAATGGCTGGACATGACTTCCTACGACCACGACGAGAACTTCGGTTTGTATTTCGCGGTGCTCAAGAAAGGCGAGCCCAGCCCGCTCCTGCCGGAGAGCGATGAAGACCACGGTGTGGGCAGCGCGCCTCCGGGCGGCGGTCGTTCCGGAGGCGGTTTGCCGGAGGGCGCCGCCGAACCGGCCCCACCGGCCGCCGCGCCAGCGCCACGGACGCCAGTCAACGTCCGGATCGATTTCGACGGCCTCGAGCAACGCATTATCGCCGTGCCGCGGGTCGCCGAGCGCCAGTATTCGCAACTCCGTGCCGGTGTAGGCGGCACCGTCTATTTTCTGGAAGCCGCCCCGGGCCGTGGCGGGCGTGCCGAGGAGCCCGGCGCCGCCGGCGCCGGCAGTACCCTCCAACGCTATCGTCTGAGCGATCGCCGCGCGGCGCCCTTCGTCACCGGGGTCGCGGCTTACGATATCAGCGCCGATGGCCACAAGCTGGTCTATCGCACCAGTGGCGGCCCCGCCGGCGGCCCCGGCCGAGGCGGCGCTGGCGCGGCCCCAGCGGCCCCGTCGCTCTTCCTGGTGGACGCCGACCGCCAGCCGCCCCCAGCCGGGCAGGGGCGGCTCAACGTGTCGCTGCGCATGTACCTCGAGCCCAAAGAGGAGTTCAAACAGATCTTCGACGAGGGCTGGCGCAACCAGCGCGATTACCTGTACGTGCCCAATATGCACGGCGCCGACTGGCCCAAGATGAAGCAAGTGTACGGCCAGTGGCTGCCTTACGTCATGCACCGCGCCGACCTCAACTACCTGCTCGACCTCATGGGCTCGGAGATCGCCATCGGCCACTCCTACGTGCGCGGCGGCGACATGCCCACCCTGCCCATTTCGGCGGGCGGATTGCTGGGCGCGGACTTCGCCATCGATGGCGGCCGGTACAAGATCACGCGCATCTACGACAACGAGAGATGGAATCCCGATTTGCGCGCGCCGTTGGCCGAGCCCGGCCCCAGCGTATCCACCGGGGACTACATCCTCGCCATCAACGGGGTCGAACTCAGGGCGCCGGACAACATCTATCGCCTGCTGGACGGCACTGCGGACCGGCAGACGGTGCTGACCATCAACAGCCGGCCGGCGCTCGACGGAGCGCGGCAAGTGACCGTCATCCCCATCGCTAACGAGCAGGCGCTGCGCACGCGGGCCTGGGTCGAGGAGAATCGCCGCCTGGTCGACAAGCTCTCCAGCGGCCGCCTGGCTTACGTCTATGTGCCCAGTACCGGGCAGCCGGGCTACGCCAGCTTCAATCGCTACTATTTCTCGCAGCAGGACAAGCAGGGAGCGATTATCGACGAGCGCTTCAATACCGGTGGCTCGGCGGCGGATTATATCATCGACGTGTTGCAGCGGGATTTCGACGGCTACTTCAACAATGTGGCGGGCGATCGCTATCCCTTCACCAGCCCATCGGCCGGCATCTGGGGACCGAAGGTCATGATCGTCAACGAAATGGCGGGTTCGGGCGGCGACCTGATGCCGTGGATGTTCAAGTACCGCAAGATCGGCTTGCTGGTCGGCAAACGCACGTGGGGCGGCTTGGTGCACACCGCGGACACGCCGCTCTTCATTGACGGTGGTTCCATGATTGCCCCCCGCGGAGGGTTCTTCACGCGCGAGGGCAAGTGGGACGTGGAGAACGAAGGCACCACACCCGACATTGACGTCGAGAACTGGCCCAAGGACGCCATCGCCGGCCACGACGCGCAGCTCGAGCGCGCCGTTGTGGAGGCGCTGCGGATGCTCCAGGAAAAGCCGGTCAACCGGTTGAGCAAGGAGCCGCGCCCGCCCACGTGGGGCGAGCGAAAGCCGCCGGTGCGCTAAGACTTCGGTAGCAGCGGCGTCAGCCACCTCGGAACCGGTCGCTCGAACCTCACCAATCGTCCGCTTTCAAAAATGGCGACCAGGCGGTAGGGAGTTCGCAGATCGTTGTTGTCGAAGATCCATACGTGGGGCAGTTCTTGGAGGGCTGCCTTGAGGTTGGCCAGGATGCGCGGAAAACGCTGGACCACTTTCTCCGGCGGAACATCGTGGCCGCCCTGCGAGACCCGCATCGCCACGCGTTGTTGGGACACTTGCGGTCCCGCAGTCCCGATAAAGCACAAAATGGTGTTGTAGCCTGCCTGTGCCACGCTCTTGAGGAAGGCAAGCTTTTCGCCCACGGGGTCTGAAAAGACCGTCTCGAAAACAAAGCTCTCCCGTTGTTTCACAAGTTCCTTTCGGACGGCGCCGGCCACACGGGCGGCGGCATAAGGCTCGATGTGGAGTTCCTGCGCCAGCGCGTCCGCATTGACGAATCGCAGCCCGGCTGGTTGGAGGTGGGCGTAGTAGAACGTCGTCTTGCCCGCGCCATTGGGCCCAGCGAGAGCTACGACGACGGGGCGCTGGTCGAGCGGCAGGCTCATCGCCGCTTGGTCCTGGCGTCGATGGGCTGGAACTGGCGCTTGACGAATCGGCCCACTGCGCGCCCCCCGTTCGCCTCGATACGCACCAGCAGGCCAGGACGCTCCGGATGTGGTTGGTAGTGAGGGAAAGGCTGGCTCTCGAGAAAGTGGGCCACGCGCTCGCGGCCTTCCGTGGAATCCACCGACTCGAGGCACGCTGAAAGCGGACGAGCGGTGGCATTGCGGCATAATGCCAACACCTGCTGCCCTTCCAGCAGTAGATCGACCGACCGCCCTAATCGCGCCCAGAATTCGACCTGTCCGGCAATCGAGCGCTCTACCACTTGCCCCGCGAGCCGGGCATCGAGCACGAGGCCGTCGGAAAGTTTCACCGGCTGACTCATAGTCATAGGGTAGCATATTGCTACCGCACGGCCGTATCTGTAGCCAGCTAGTCCAGCCAGGCTTCCCGCCGCATCGCCATGGGCGGCACGGCTCCGAACCTGCGGTCCCTGCCTCGAAACTCCCGGACCGCGCCCAGCAGGTCCCCGGCTCCGAAATCGGGCCACATCCGGCGCGAGAATATCAGCTCCGCGTAGGCGCACTCCCAGAGCAGAAAGTCGCTCAGACGGCGCTCGCCGCCGGTGCGGATCAGCAGGTCGACCGGCGGACCTAACGCGTCTTCCAGCGACTCGCGCGACAGATTCGCGACGCGGCGCGCGGCGGCCAGTATGGCGTCGCGGCCGGAGTAATCGACGGCGATTCGCAGCCGTAATCGCGTTCCGTGGGCGGTAGCCGCCTCGGCCCGTTCGATGGCCGCGCGCAGTTCGGCGTCCAGACGGTCGCGCCGGCCGATCATTTCGATCCGGACCCCCTGGTCCACCGACCGCTGAGTTTCCTTTTGCAGGTAATCCGCCAGCAGGCGCATCAAAGCCTCGACCTCTTCCCGCGGGCGCCGCCAGTTGTCGGACGAGAACGCGAACAGCGTCAGAATCCCCACACCAGCCGCCGGCGCCGCCTCCACTACGCGGCTCACCGTCTCCACCCCCGCGCGATGCCCCGCCACGCGCGGCAACCCGCGAGCCAGGGCCCATCGGCCGTTGCCGTCCATGATGATGCCTATGTGAAGAGTACTTTGTGATGTAAAGTGAATGCTCATAAAAAAACCTTTATCTGTCCCGCATGGCCTGGATGAGCGCTTCCATGTGATCGAGGTAGCGCTCCAGGGCGCGCCGCCCCGCGGCCGTAAGCCGGTAATCGGTCCGCGGTATGCGTCCCGCGAACGATTTCGTGCAGGCCACGTACCCGGCCTCCTCCAGTTTTCTGGCGTGTACGCTCAGGTTGCCGTCGGTGGTATCGAGCAACTTCTTGAGCTCGTTGAAGGTAAGCGACTCGTTGACGGAGAGAGCGCTCACCATTCCCAGCCGCAGCCGCTCGTGAATCAACCGGTCGAGCTTGGGCGCTCCCGCCGCCAGCATGATCGCCGGGCCCGGTTGCACCAGCCTCTTTTCGCGTTCGCGCCGCGCCGTGTTTTGCCTAGCCGCCATACTTCACCGCAATCACCGCTCCGAACACAATGTGCAGCCCTCCAAACCCCGCCGCCAGGATCGCATTGCCCCATTCGGCGGGCGCCAGGAAGGCGGCCGCACCGGCCGCCATGAAGCAGGCGCCCATCAAGGGCACCACCCGGACGGAAGCCCCGCCGCCCGAAACCACGCTGGCGCCGTAAAGCAGCAGCCATGTCCCCGGCAGCGGCGCGGTCAACCCGGCTCGGAACAGGACCGCCGTCAGCAGCGCCCCAGCCACCAGGGGCGGCGCGAACCCCGCCATGAACTTGCGTCCCGGCCCGGAGAGCAGCGGCATCTTGACGCGCCGCGATTTCACCGCCGCCGCGGCCACCCCGACCAGCAGCGCCAGTACTGCGTCGGCCAGCCAGACCGCCAGCCACGCGCCGGTGCGGGAGAGGCCGGACGCCATCCACGCGGCCGCCAGCGCCGTCGACCCCATCAGCATGCCGCCGATGCCCGGCACCGCCGTGAAGGAGCCCGCCCGCTCCAGCGTCCGGCGGATATACCGCAGGTTCTCCATCGCATGCGCCTGCAGTTCCACCGGTTCCGGCCGCGGAGCACCCATACAGGCATCATACACCGCCCACTAACACTTTTCAAGTACTTTTTGCTGCAAAGTCGCGGCCAGGGCCGGATCGACAGCGTCGAGGGCCGGGACGCTCGCCCTGTTAAAATGTTCGCGTGGACCCGAAGGAGGAATACTCGCGGGCGGATGTGCGCCGCCAGTTCGGGATCTCCGCGCGCCAGCTTCGAAGCTGGGAGATCCAGGGACTGATCGCCGCCGCCAAGTCCTACTCCTTCTCCGACCTCATCGCTCTCCAGACCCTCATCAAGCTGAGCGAGAACCGCATCCGGCCGCGCCAGATCGGCCGCGCGCTCGAGTCGCTTCGCCAAAAACTCGACTGGGTCAAGCAGCCGCTATCGGAGCTTCGCATCGTCTCCGACGGCAAGACGATCGCCGTCCACCTGGCGGGCCAGAAAATGGAGGCCGTCACCGGGCAGATCCTTTTCGATTTCGACGCCGCCGGGCTGGGCGGGGTCAAGAGCTTCCCCGACCGCAAGCCCGCGGTCAACCGGGCGCGCGAGGCGGAATCCTGGTTTCAGAAGGGACTCGATCTCGAAGAGACCGGCGCTCCCATCGAGCAGGCCGTCGAAGCCTACCGGAAGGCGCTCGAATTGAACCCTGGCGCCGCCGGCGCGCTGGTCAATCTCGGCACCATTCATTACCGCCGGCGCCAGTTCGCAGAGGCCGAGAGGTACTACACGGAAGCCATCGTGGCCGACCCCAGCTACCCCCTGGCCCAATTCAACCTCGGCAACCTCTACGACGAGCAGGGCCGCATCAAAGACGCCTTTGAATACTACCGCCGGACCCTCGGACTCAACCCCAACTACGCCGACGCCCACTTTAACCTAGCCCTGCTGTGCGAGCGCACCGGCGACCCGCTCAAGGCCGTGCACCACTGGAAGGCGTATCTGAAGCTCGACCACTCGGGGCAGTGGGCCGATATTGCGCGGCGGCAGTTGGAACGGCTGCGGCAGGCCACCGTGGTTCACTCCCGGTAAGCGCGCTGTTTCCGCTATCCTGAAATCCTGGAGCCACCAATTTGAATCGCATTCTTCTGGCGTTTCGCTGCTTCTTCGAGATCCTCTTTCACGGCGCGCTTTCCGCGGAGGCGCTCGGCGTTTTGAAACTGGCGCGCCGCGAGCAGGCGGCGCCGGCGAAACCGGCCGCCCCGTCGAGGACGCCGGCCGACGGCGCGCTGCAGATCTTGACCATCCTCCAGCGGGATTCCCGCCTGGTGGATTTTCTGATGGAGGATATCGCCTCCTACTCCGACGACCAGGTGGGCGCGGCCGTCCGCGAGCTTCACGATCAGTGCCGCGACTCCCTCGCGCGCTATGTCGCACTGCAACCGGTGATCGACGGCGTCGAAGGCACGCCCGCCAGGGCGCCCTCGGGCGACCCGAAGGCGGTCAGGTTCATCGGCAACGTCCCGGCCACGCCGCCCTCCGGCGGCACCTTGCGTCACAAAGGATGGCGCGCGGCCAAGGTGGATCTTCCCGGCCTGGCTGCCAAAGAGGACACCACCATCGTCGCGCCCGCGGAAATCGAAATCGAATAGGCCGTCGCACAACCATGAAGATCGGCATCGACCTCGGCACCACCAACTCCGCTTTGGCCTATATCGACGAAAGCGAGGCGCAGGACCGCGACTTCCCGCCGGTCCACATCTTCGAGACGCCGCAACTGGTGGCCGCGGGCCGCATCGAGCCGCGCCGCACACTGCCTTCGTTCCTGTTCCTGGAAGACGGGCAGCCGGTGGGCGTCTACGCCCGCGAGCAGGGCGCCATCGTCCCCACCCGCCTGGTGCACTCGGCCAAATCCTGGCTCTCCAACCCCGATGTCGATCGGACAGCCAAGATCCTCCCGTGGGATTCGCAGGAGACCGGCCGCGTACTCTCGCCCGTCGAGGTTTCCGCGCGCATCATCGCCAAATTCCGCGAGGAGTGGGATCGTGCCAAGGCCGTGCCGCTGGCCGACCAGGACATCGTCCTCACCGTCCCCGCGTCCTTCGACGAAGAGGCTCGCGAGTTGACGGTGATGGCCGCGCGCGAGGCGGGTCTCGAGCGCCTCACGCTGCTCGAAGAGCCGGCCGCGGCGTTCTATTCCTGGATCGCCAACAACCTGGCGCAGTCGCGCAAGAAGCTCTTCGACGGCCAGACGGTTCTCATTTGCGACGTGGGCGGCGGCACCAGCGATTTCAGCCTCATCCGCGTTTCGCGCTCGGGCGACCTGGTCGACTTCACGCGCACCGCGGTGGGCAAGCACCTGCTGCTGGGCGGCGACAATCTCGACCTGACGCTGGCCTGGCTGGTGGAGACGAAACTGGGCAAGCCGCTCTCCATTCGCCAGCGCAGCGGCTTGCGCCGCCAGTGCACCGCCGCCAAGGAAAAGCTGCTCGGCGACGCCAGTTTGCAGAGCGTGGAAATCACCGTGCTCGGCTCCGGCTCGGCGCTGATCGGCAAATCGCTCAAGACCGAAATCCTGCGCGAGGAAGCCCTGGAACTGGCGCTCGAAGGCTTCCTTCCCTTCACCCAGCGCGGCGAGCCGCCCAAGGAGGAAAAGCGCAGCCTCTTCCGCGAGCTCGGCTTGCCGTACGTTTCCGACCCCGCTATCACGCGCCACCTCAACGCCTTTCTGGAGCCGACCGGCCAGGTTCCCGACGCCATTCTCTTCAACGGCGGTTTCTTCATCCCGGAGATTCTGCAAGCGCGCGCCGCCGACGTAGTGGCCCAGTGGTACGGCCGCCGCCCCGAGATCCTCGAAAACAGCGAGCTGGACTTGGCCGTGGCGCGCGGCGCGGCCTACTACTCTTACGTACGCTCGACCGGCAGCGGCGTGCTGGTGCGCGGCGGCTTGCCGCGCACCTACTACATCGCCCTCGGCGAGCCTCGCGATGGCAAGTTCCCCGCCGTGTGCCTGGTGCCGCGCGGCACCGAAGAGGGCGCGTCCATCGAGATTGATAACGATGCGTTGCAGCTTGTCGCCAACCGCCCCGTCGCGTTTCGGCTCTATAGTTCTCTCACGCGCGCCGACGACAAACTCGGCGACGTGCTCGAATTCCGCACCGGCGACGCCGACCTGCACGTACACGCCCCCCTGCACGCCGTCATTCGCTTCGGCAAGAAGGCCGAGGAGCGCTTCATCCCCGTGAAGCTGGGCGCGCGCTTGACGGAAATCGGCACGCTCGAAACCTGGTGCGAATCGAAGATCGGCGACAACCGCTGGCGCCTCCAGTTCGAGTTGCGCAAACAGGCCGCGGCCGAACCCGTCGAACGCAAAGCCGCCGCTGTAGTCAGCGAGCCGGCTCTGAAAGCGTCGCTGGAGCTGGTTGCGGCGGTATTCTCGCCCACCGCGAAATCGCCCATCGCCCCCGAGGAAGTCCCCGCCCACCTCGAGCAGACCATGGGCCTGGGAAAGAACAGTTGGCCCCTCTCCGCCATCCGCCAACTGGCCGACGCGTTTCTGGCAGCGGCCGACGGCCGCAAGAAAAGTCCGGCCTACGAGATCCGCTGGCTCAACCTGTGCGGCTTCTGCCTGCGCCCCGGCTTCGGCTATCCCGGCGACGATTTCCGACTGGAGCAGGCGCGCCGCATCTACGCCGCCGGCCTCACGCACGGTAACCAGGTGCAATGCGAAGTGGAGTGGTGGATCTTCTGGGGACGCCTGGCCGGCGGCCTCAACCGCAACCAGCAGACCGATGTTTACCAGCGCCTCTCCGGCTTCCTGCTGCCGCGCGGCAACAAGAAGCCCCCGCGCATCAACGCCGCCCTGCTGCGCGAAATGTGGCGCACGGTTTCCAGCCTGGAACTATTGCCCGTAGGCGCCAAGACCGAGCTCGGCGAAACGCTCCTCAAGCGCGTCAAGCAGGGCGATTTCAAAGAGAGCGAGCTATGGTGCCTCTCCCGCCTGGCCGCCCGCAAGCTCTTCTACGGCCCCACCAACCTGGTGATCCCGCCCGCCGCGGTCGCCCGCTGGGTCGAATCACTAATTAACATCCCCACCGCCGGCGACGCTCTAGCCGCCATGTCTCGCCGCACCGACGACCCCATGCGCGATCTCCCCATAGCCACTCGCGAGGGGGTCAGCCGCAAGCTACAGGCCCTACCGCACGCCGCTCGGCTGTCCGCCGTTCTGGAAGGCGAAGAAGACGACACCGCGCTAGGCCGCATCTTCGGCGAGGAACTGCCGTCGGGGTTGGTGCTGGAAACGCGCGAAGCCGTTCCCTAACGCGCTAACTCTTCTGCCTAGCGCGAGATTCGTAACCAGCGCAACAGGTTCCCAGGGCGGCTGAAGGCCGCTATTTCGAACTCGCTGCTCCGGCTCCCTGGGAACCGCCAGCACGGGTTCCTCATTTCCATCGGCGTAAGTTAGGTGACCGAAACATCATGGGTGCAATCTGGTATGATCGTTTCGTTTGAGGATATGTGACTTGTACGCTAGTGATGTGGACTTCCGGCGGCGTATATGCGACGAGTGCCGACAATCTCCTTGTTCAGCGGCTGCGGCGGTTCAGATCTAGCCCTTAGCCAGCTAGGTCACGAGATCGTTTGGGCGAACGATATCTCTGAAATCGCATGCGAGACCTACAAAGATAATGTTGGGCCTGTAATTCAAGCTGGTGATATCGCCAGCTTCACCCGTTTCCCCGAGGCAGCATTCCTGGTCGGCTGTTATCCTTGCCAAGGATTTACGCAGGGAGGTCGACGGCAGTCAAGCGACAAGATCAACTTTCTCTACCAGCAGTTTGATCGCGTTCTCCGCGTCGTCCGACCGAGGGCCTTCGTCGTCGAAAACGTGAACGGCATGGCTTATGGTGCCAACCAGGAACTGCTGGGCAATCAACTGCGCCGCTACAGACTGGCAGGATACCGGGTCCAATGGAAGGTCCTCGACGCGCAGCATTTCGGTGTGGCACAGTGCCGCCGGCGCGTCTTCATTGTCGGCATACGTTCGGACATTGCTTACAGATACGCGTTTCCTAAACCGGAACATGCTGCCGACTCCGATTACCCGCCGGTATCGCAACGCGATGCGCTGGAGGGGATGCCCGAGTGGCCCGACGGTGAATTCAATGCGGAGCCGTTTCACTGGTATTATCTTTCCCGCAACCGGCGGCATGAATGGGAGCAGCCTAGCCCATGCATCGTTGGACATTGGCGGCATGTCCCGCTGCACCCGATGAGCCCACCTCTCGAACGAATCCACACGGACAAGTGGGTATTCTCAACGCGCGGCCGAGCGCGACGCTTCTCGTACAGAGAGTGCGCAGCGCTGCAAGGTTTCCCCCGTCAATTCGTATGGAACAGAGGATCGGTCCGCGAACGGTTTCAGATGATCGGCAATGCGGTACCGCCGCCCCTCTTCAAGGCAGTAGCCTCAAAGCTCCAGGATCTGTGGTGATGCATGAGTGACACGGCTGAACAGCAAGACACGCAACCAGGGCTCCAGTACGTCTCTCCAGACGCATTGGAGTTCGACCCCGAAAACCCACGATTCGCCGGGGAACTGACTGGAAAGACCCAAGACGAAATTCAGAAGTATATCTTTGGCGAACCTCACTACGCCTCTGAGTTGGTAGACTCATTCCTAGAGAACGGTTACATCGACTATGAACCGCTGGTCGTCAAGCGGAAAGGGAAAAAGTTCGTGGTCGTCGAGGGGAATAGGCGCTTCGCCGCAATTAGACACATCCGCAGCCATCCCGATCAGTATCAAGGTCACAAATCGGACCTTGAGAGCATCCCAGCGCTGGTCTTCCCCGACAAGCCGGATCAACAGCAGCAGAACGAAATGCGGGTCTATCTCGGCGTTCGTCACCTCGTAGGATTCCGAGAGTGGCCTCCGATTAGCAAGGCCCTGTTCTTGGAACGCGAGAGCAAGAACAAGGGTGGCCTGGACCAAGTCATCAAAGAGACTCGCCTGACGAGGTCCCAAGTCCGCAGATTTCTAGTTCCCTACAGGCTCCTGCAACGTGCCGGTGTGAGCCTGCCAAAGGGTGAGGATTTTTGGGTCCTCGGCGAGGCGTTGCAGCGCGCTGGTGTGAAGAAGTTTCTTCAACTTGAGGTTGACCCCAAGAGTCTCGACGTCATCGGTTACGACAAGAAGAGTCTAACGTTGTTACTGAACGACCTTTACGGTCCTAAGAAGGGCACTGATCGTGCCGCCGGCGCGCGAGTGGTGTTTGATACACGCGACCTCTCAAGACTTTCGCGAGTGTTGGAATCCGAAAAGGCCGGTAGCGTGTTGCATGGGGGCAAGAGCCTGGAGGAGGCGGAAATCTACGTTGATACACGGGAAGAGAGTCTTTCACGACTTTCGAAGGTCACAAAGGCAGTAGGTTTACTTCTAAAAAAGCTTGTGCCAGGGAGCAAGGATCCGGAAGGGGCAAAAGTGCTCCAGCTTTTCAAGCGGTTCGAAACTGCAGTAAAGGGCTTCATCAGCAAGAATGCCAACCGCTCTGTTTGAGTTCTTCGAGATAATCGCGGAAGAACTGTCATCGGAGGAATCCCGAGTGATTACTCGTGCGGACCTCCAGGTGAAGGACGAGGAATCGCCGCTTCTGGATGATCTGAAACGCGTGATGAAGGCGGCCAGCACCGAGGAGGCGATTCAACGTGCTGTGGAAACTCTGCATCTACACTTCGAGGGTAAGGGTTCGAAACTCCCGTTCGACTATGATCCCGAAACAGGCCGGTTCACAGCGACGGACCGCGAGTACCTTGAGTTTGTGAAGGACATGAGCGGTATCCGGAGCATCAATACGAAATCGCGTGACTTCGAGTGTAGGGTCGCAGCCCGCTTGGGCCAGCGGGCGACTGGCAGCATTCACCGTGTCGGGCATCCGCGCGATCAGAAGAGGAGGAGTGCCGACTTCAATGCGCACCTAAAGACCTTAGGTTTCGGCCGCCCCGTTTTGCTCGGAAAGGACAAGGACGGCGGTTTCGATATTCTCTGGCTGCTTCCCGTCGGCACGATCCCCCATCGCCCCGTGGTATCAGTGCAGTGTAAGAATGGCAAGTTTAGTATGGAGGTTGCGGATCAATCCGTTGGCGCCGGAAGCCGTTCGTTTTCACAACACTCGGGATTGCAGCCTAGCGTACACGTCCCGTGCGTGCTGTTTAACGACTACATCTACCCAGAACTTCTGACGAGCAAGCAATTGAATTTCGTACCCCTCGGCCTCACGGACCTGGCACCCGTGGCAGAAAGGATCTCGGTGGAATTGATTTGAGGCGCGGGACGGTGGCTCTACTCGAGAAACATCCGTAATGTCGACGCAAGCTTCTCCCCATCAGCAATTTTGCATTCTCTGACCACGAGCACAACCCAGCCCTGCTGCCGCAGCAGCCGGGAATTCTCCTTATCCCGTTGCCGGTTGCGTTCAAGTTTAGGAATCCAGTACTCAACCCTTGACAACGGTCGATGAGAATGCGGGCATCCGCGGTGCTGGTGCCAGTAGCAGCCGAACACCTGAATGATCTTCCGGAGGCGTGGAAACACAAGGTCCGGACAGCCGGGAAGGTCAGGAACGTGCAGCCGGTACCGGTAGCCCATCGCGTGCACGAGCCGTCGAACGACCAGTTCTGGCGCAGTGTCTTTGCTCCGGATATGCGCCATGTTTCGGCTTCGTCGCTCTGGTGACATTCTATCCGTGGGTTTTCCTCCGTCGTTGAGTCGCTAGTGATTTAGAGCGTACCAAAATGGTGAGGGTGCTGGCATGCTCTCGGTACGGCGGGAACACGGCATGTGACCTCAATCCGACTACCCGCTGCCAAAGCCGCAGTGTTTAACAGCCAGATTCATGCGGACCTAGTCGCCTTGTCGGAGCGTTTCCAGCCGGCCTCACTTCGCAGCCCGCAAGGGATTCACGATCTTCAGGCCGATGAAGTCTTTTTCGTTATCCGTGACCAGGACGCAATCGTTCGCTTCGGCGACCGCGGCGATGATCATGTCGAGGGGACTCCGAGGCTGTCCGGCTGCGGTCCCGTCAGCCATCAGGCGCGCCCAGACAAGGCCGGCCTTCTCATCGAACGGGAGCACGCGGCCGGAAAACAGCGCTTGGGGACCCTCGGGGCCCGAGAACCAACGTTCCAACTCCTTCCGCTTCTTTCCGGCAGGCNNCCGCGCCGGATCTCAGCGACAGTCAGAGAGGAGATAAACAAATCCTCGTCGGCTTGTTCAGCCATCCACGCGACGAGCGCGGCCGAAGGCGCCGGTTTGGTGACATTGCTGATGATATTCGTGTCGAGAAGGTGGCGGCTCACAGGTCCACCTTGCGGCCAGCCGCGACGGGGCGTTTGAGATTCAGATCGGCGCCGACCAGAGGCGACCGGCGCAATGCATCGAGGATGCCGCCCTTCTTCGGCGGCTCTCCGAAGACCGTGCGGCGTACGGTGGCGCGAATCCGCACCGATTCCGGACCATTGTCGGCGAGCCATCGCGCGAGCGACCGGATCAGTTCACGGTCGGCGTCGAGACCAAGAACCTCGAACCGGGCCATCCCACGCTGGCTGAGGCGCTTCCGGTAGTTGTGGAGCGCCCGTCTCTGTGATGTATCGCTCATGGNNGTATATCCAGTAATATATCCAGATCATACCACGGAAGGGCGGCGCGGACCGCGTTACGCCGCGGCGTGCGAATCCGCACTCCAGGAAAGCGGCCAGGAAGCAGCGGGCGTCTTCTCCCAACGCCAATCGAAGCCTTCCGGTATGCGCTCCCGGCGAAGACCAAGGTGCTCGATGCTGCGCCGCAGCGCGGCAAGCCGCGTCACCGCGAATCCGCGCGGGTCATAGAGGATTTGACCGTCCAGGGCGACATCGAGGTACAGGGACGAGACGGCGCCATGGAACTGTTCTGGCGTCTTTGCCAGGATCGATACACGGCCGCGCCACTCCAGCGGGATAAGCTGCTTCAGGTACAAATTCCGGTCGAACATTTTAACTGGCAGGCCTTCGGCAATCACCAGAAGGTCCCAATCGCTGGTCTCGGCCCCTTCGCCACGTGCGCGCGAACCAAACAGCACCACTGCCACAAG
>PLMF01000034.1 GCA_003142355.1 Bryobacterales bacterium | reverse complement strand
CCCCAGTTCAGCAACTGGCGGCTTTGATTCTGGGTGGACGGCGTATCGGCGAAAGGATCGCGGCTACCGTAATAGAAGAACTCGTCCTTGCGGATGTACGGATTGATGGTGAGCAGGGTGTGGGCGTTAAAGGTGTGCTGGTAGCCTGGGGCGACACTCCAAGTGGCCACGTGCTGATGCTGATCCTGCGACAACTGATCGTAATCGTTGGGGATCTGAATCCAGTTGCGCGCGGCGAACAGGTTGAGGTGGAGAGAGTCCCTGCCGTTTGGCAGGAAGTCGAAATGGTCGAAGATGGTTTCGTTGTTGCCTATGTCGTGGAAGGGGGTGAACTCGGGAGTGTCCAGAAAGCGGCCGCTGCGCAGGCCGTCGATGGCCAGGAAGTTTCCGACTTTCGCGCTGCCGAAGCCTATGCCCAGGGAGCCTCCCACGGTGCCGAACGCGCCGTAGGTCGCATCCAGGTTGCCAAACGGCCGCCCCGTCCCCAGGCCGGTGCGCGTGGTGACATTAGCTACCAGGCTGGTCTTGTCGCCAAACTCGGCATCCACCGACCCCGTCACCACCTCCATGCTCTGGATAGCGCTGACCGGGAGTTGTGTGGAAAACACTTTGCTCTGCTGATCGCTGATGGGTTGTCCATCGATCACGAAGCTGGTCTGCGCGTGGTCGCCGAGGGGGTGGAATAGCCCGTTGCCGTCGGCGGCCACTCCACCCGTGCTGTATGTGATCGCCTGGCTGAGGCCGCCTCCGGGGTCGAACGCGGGAAGCTTGGAAAGCTGCGCTCGATCGGCATCGACGTGATCGGAGGGATTCACCTCCAGCAGGTCCGCGCCGCTTGCCTCCACGGTGACACTGGTCTGGCCCCCGGCGATCTCCAGAGACGCCTTGACCTGCACCGGCAGCGAGTTCCGGATTGTGACGTCCTGCGAGAAAACGACAAAGCCGGAGGCTCTGATCTCCAAATGATACGGGTTGGGCGGAACGTTGACCAATCGGAAGGAGCCGTCCGAAGCCGATAAGGTCGACTGCCGGTAATCCGAGAGAGGATTGTGGACGCTTACCACGGCCCGTGCGACGGCGGCTCCGGACGGGTCGACGACGACCCCTTCGATGGTGCCGGCATTGCCGAGCGATTGTCCAAAAACCCCACGCGTCAAAGTGAAAGCGAGCAAGCCTAGAGCGGCGATACCCAGAACTCTCTTCATGGCTCCAGTATTGCGAGGGTGCCGTACGCAGCCTAGCGTATTCTCACAAACGGCCTGAGATTTCCTGGCAGCGGGCCAAAAACACCGATGAACGGACTTCTAGAAGGCGATACCCACCTCCGCGCGGTACGCCCGCGGCGCCACGAAATGCGTCCCCGAGCAGGTCGAGAGGAAGTTGTACATCGCCACTTTGTTGGTGACGTTCAGCGCCGTCAGGCGCAGGGTCCAGCGCACGTGCTCGGTGTGGAACAGGTTGTCGGTTCCAACGCTTATATCGAACAGGTTGCGGGGACGGACGCGCGCCGGATTGGTATCGTCGTTTTCCGTGCCGGGCGCTGGGATTTTCACCAGTTTGGCTCCCCAGTTCGGATAAGGGACATTGCAGGAGGTGATCGGGCTATAGGGCGTAGCCACCTGGCTGCCGCAATAAAAGCCAATCTGGGACTGCTGGTCCGCAGTCAGTCCCAGGGCGCTATCCAGGTCCGGGACGGCCCCGGACACGATGCCGCTGTCGAAGCGCCACGTCATCGCCACCCACGGGCCGTTCCTCATCAGTTGGTACTGGGCGTGGGTGGTGCTCTGAAACGCCTGATCGTGGTCGATGCGCACCACGCTCCGGTCCACCGGACTGCCGAAAATAATGCCGCCGTTCTCCGGCCCGAAGACACGGGCTCGCGTGTGCCCCAGGGTCGTGTACGCGCTCAGGCCCTTGTATTGCCTAAGCGATAGCCGGGACGAGAAGCCGTCCATCTTGGCATGGTCCCATTCGATGGGAAAGAAGATGGCGGTGGTAAAGATATTGTCCAGGTCAAACGCGTTCCGGGTGAACTTCCAGAAATAGTCGCCTTCAAACACGAAATGCGAACCAAAGTTCTGTTCCAGGCCGGCGTTGTACATATTGCGAATGCCCGGTTTCAGCGGCACGCTGGCGTAGGCGCCGAAGACATTCGCCGCCAGGCCTCCGGCGCCGGTGGCGCTCGAGAGCACCAGGTTTTCATTGAGCGGAGTTTCGTAGGAATGCGAATAGGCTATCCGCAACACTGTTTTGGTCGGCGCAATCAGGTAAGACGCGCCCACCCGCGGTTGCAGTTGCGTGCCGTAGCTGATGCCGTCATAGCGGTCGAACCGCAGCCCCATGTTGAGCGTCAGTTTGCCTAAGGTGATGGTGTCCTGTCCATAGAATGCCTGCTCCCGGATGTCCGCATGGCCGTGGTACTGGAACAGGGAACCGCCCCGTGTGAGGTCATAAGGCACCAGCCCGGGTAAGAGGTCCGGGTTCGACTGAAATCCCGCTTTCTGGCAATTGGCCGGATTGATCAATCCCGGATTCAGCACGGCGTCGCCGTTGGCGTCGAGACACACGGGGTTGAAGGTCGGATCGGTCAGCCCCAGGGTGAACTGTTCGGTCAGGAAAGTGTGCGTTACCTGCGCCCCGAATTTGGCGTTATGACGCCCATGCAGATAGTTGAGGTCGGTTTTCAGGCCGAGGTTGGTCAGCTTTCTGGTCTGGCGAAGCGTGCCAGGAAGGTCCGCAAAGGGATCGGCGCTCGGATAGTAGTTGACCAGATCCTGACGCACGAACGGATTCACCGCCAGCGTAGCGGAAGGACTGAATACATGGATCCAACCGGGGGCAATGCTGAACGATCGCACCATTTGCCGCTGATCCTGTCCGGAGTCCCGCTGATCGATGGTATTGGGAATCTGAAACCAGTTTCGGGCGGCCAGTATGTTCAGATGGAACATATTTGAACTATCCGGTTGATAGTCCGACCGTGAGAACACATTCATGTTGTTGCCGACGTCATGGAAAGGGCGGTATTCGGGAGTATCCAGGAAACGGCCCGAGCGGGAACTGTTTATGGCAAAGAACTGGCCCCATTTCGCGCTGCCGAAACTGATGTCCGCTTTCTGATTGATGGTTCCGAAAGAGCCGTACTCGCCTGAAAAACTGCCGTGTGTCTTCTGGCCGAGACCCGAGCGCGTGATGGTAGTTACCACCAGCGACGTCTTGTCGCCGTACTCCGCTGGAGTGCCTCCGTAAACCGCTTCGATGGATTGAATTGCATTCAAGGGAATCTGCGTTGAGAAAAGGCTTCCCTGCTGGTCCGTGATGGGTTGGTTATCGATCGAAAGAGCCATTTGGGCGTGATCGCCGAGTGAATGAAAGAAGCCATCCGAATCCGCCACCACGGCGGGAGTGGAGAGCGTGATGATGTCGCTGAGCCCGGAGGCGATCGAACTTGCCGGCATCTTCGAGAACAGCTCGCGATCCACATCGGAATGCGCGGAGGGCGTGGCCTCCAGCAGCGCCGCCTCCGAGGATACCGTCACCGCCTCGCGCTGCGACGCCAGCGCCAGGTTGATTTCGAGGTTTACCGGCACCGCGCTGCGAATCGTCAAATCGCGATGATGATGCTCGAAACCGGGCGCGTTGATCTCGAGGTGGTAGACGTTCGGCGGGATGTTCGCGAACTGAAACTCGCCGGAAGCCGGAGTTACAACCTCCCGGCGGTATAAGGTCAAGTCGTTGGACAAACCCACCGTCGCGCCGGGGATGGCCGCGCCGCTTGGATCGGTCACCTTGCCGCGCACGGTTCCGGCGCTCCCCATCGATTGGCAAAACGCCGGCAGCGCCAGCAACGAAAATGCGAGACAAAAACGGAACATCGGATTCTCCTGTCTGAAACCCAGGATGACACCGGCTGTGGAGCGCTCCCGCACAAACTCTCACCAGCGGAGAGAAGGCCTGGGTGAGCGGAGTAAGAACTACCGTGGGCGGATCGAGAGCTTTCTTCGTGAATCAACGCGCACCCAAGCGGAACAGTCCCCCACTTGACGATCCTGGCGGTATGCGTACGATGAAAGGGTGAGCCCGCTACGGACTCCCGCTCGTGATCGAATCGTGGCCGGCTGCCGTCGAATTTGGCCCGCTCATGAGTTTTCCATTAGCAATACGGGCTTTTCAAGCTAACTCCTATGGAGATGGGCCAGACGCTAATACGCACCCTGATCGTGGATGACGAGCCGATCGCCCGCCAGGTGCTGCGGGACGAATTGCACTCGGTGGAAGATGTCGAGGTCGTCGGCGAGGCTGGCAACGGCCACGATGCCCTGATCCAAATCGAGCGCCTCAAGCCCGACCTTGTGCTGCTCGATCTCCAGATGCCCGGACTGGGCGGTTTCGACGTGATCCAACGCTTGCCGCAAGGGGCGCTGCCAATCGTCATCATCGTCACCGCGTACGACCAGCATGCCATCCGCGCGTTCGAGGAAGGCGCGCTCGACTATCTGCTCAAGCCCGTCAGCCAGGAGAGGCTGGAAAAAGCTCTGGACCGGGCACGGGCGCTGCGCGGCAAGTCGCGGGATGTCGCCGAATCGCTGGCGCAATTGAGCGAGATCCCGGGGCCACCGCCGGCCGCTCCGCGCAGCCGGAAGGTGGTGGGACGGGCCGGCGAGGAGTACTTCCTGCTCAACATCGATGATGTCCTGGCGTTCCAAGCCGAGCGGGAGATCGTGTGGATCATTACCGCCAAACAGCGATATATGGCCACACAGCCGCTGCACAATATCGACGCCCGCCTGAAGGGATCGGTGTTCCAGCGAGTCCATCGCAACGCGCTGGTGAATGTGAATCACGTCCGGAAAATGA
>PLMF01000003.1 GCA_003142355.1 Bryobacterales bacterium | reverse complement strand
CTTGGCGCAACCGTCATTGCGGCTGCAAGCTCTACTGAAAAACTAGACGCCGCCGCAAACGCGGGCGCACATCACCTCGTCAACAGCACGCTAGAAGACCTGCGGTCACGTGTGCTGGAGCTTACATCCGGCAGAGGAGCAGATGTCATCTTCGATCCGGTCGGGGCTGATTTCAAACAGTGTTGTCTTAGGTGTATTTCGCGGAAAGGCAGAATTCTCATCGTGGGCTTTGCTGGAGGCGAGATCCCTTCCGTTCCGGCACACTATCTTATCAATAAGTACTGCTCCGTAGTTGGAGTCAATTGGGGTCCGCTTTACGGCGCACGCGAACGTCAGCGTTTTCGTGAAGTACTCAACGAGCTGCTTAGATTGTGCGTCTCCGGTCGCATAACTCCTCGGGTCGGACAAACATTTCCGCTCGAGGATGTCGCCACTGCTATGGCTGTTCTCTCATCCAGGAGAGCAGTTGGGCGAGTGGTGCTTCTGTGCAATTAGCGCTCCAAAGGTAAGAGTCCGAGCAAACCCATCTACCCAGAGCGCAGCTTCCGTGTTCAAGTTTAGGGATGAACGATGAAACGGAAGTAAGGGCACAGCGGCGGCGCTCGTCGGCATTGATCGAACAGATCGTAGCGGGGTTTGCGGAGAGCGGACTGAATCGAACGGAGTTCTGCCGGCGTCACGGCATGGGTCTGGCCACTCTCAACCGGTACCTGAAGCAGCGACGCGAGGGAGCCGATGCTGGCGAGGCCCATAGCGGATTGGTTGCCGTGGAACTGGCGGGCACGACTTTGGCGACAGATCACGATTCTGGCTGCGGTTTGGCGGTGGTGCTATCCCGCGGGCGCAGGATCGAAGTCGGAGCAGGCTTTGACGAGCCCACCCTGCAGCGGCTGGTCAACCTCTTAGAGAAGATGTAGGCCGTGTTCGGCTTCGGTCCGGCGACACGAATCTATTTGGCGGTGGGAGCTACCGACATGCGCAAAGGATTCGAAGGCCTGTTCGGGTTGGTGCGCGATCGGTTGCAATGCGAACCCTTGAGTGGCCATGTTTTTCTCTTCTGCAATGGGCGGCACAATCGCCTGAAGCTTATCGTCTTCGATGGCAGCGGGCTATGGGTATGTGCGAAACGTTTGGAGAAGGGACGCTTCCGCTGGCCGCAGGCGGGCGACGCGCAAGGCAAGGTGGTGTTGAGTCACGAAGAACTTGCCTTGCTGTTAGGCGGAATCGATCTGGCCCAGACGCAGCGCCGGCCATGGTATCGACTAGTTACTAGGGATGTGCGCTCAACCGCATAAACACTGCACAAAAAGCTTGTATTCCACAACTCACCTCTGCTACTACGTAGTTCATCGTGAGTCTGACCTCGAACCCATCGGCGACTTCCACTTCTACTCCTTTTTCTGACGCCGAGTTAGTCGAACAGCTCAAGCAACAACTGGCCACGACGGAGCAACGACTGCAGTACGCGGAACTGAAGATCCAGGTGCTGGAGGAACGGTTGCGGCGGAAGTTGATTGAGAAGTACGGGCCGGGCAGCGAGAAACTTTCCGCAGCACAACTGGAGCTGTTGGAACTGGAGCCGGGAGTCAGCAGCGTCGAGGTGCAGGCGGAAAGCGAACGCGAGCCGGTCACAGCTCGGGCGCCGAGAAGCCACCAACACCCGGGCCGGCAGACGCTACCGCCGAATCTGCCGCGCATCGAGCGGGTGATTGCCTGCACCGCCGAACAATGTGTGTGCGGTCGTTGTGGCCAACCCAAGGTGCTGATCGGCTACGAAGAAAGTGAACAGTTAGAAGTGGAACCGGCGAAGTATTTTGTGCTGGTGACCAAGCGGGAGAAGCGCGCCTGCAAAGCATGCGCCGAGGGCGTGGTCGCGGCAGCGTTGCCGCCGCGGATCATCGAGAAGGGCTTGGCTAGCGACCGGATCGTGATCGACACGATTATCAGCAAATACTGCGACCACACCCCGTTGTACCGCCAGAGCGTGATGTTGGAACGGGAGACGGGCCTGGAGTTGAGCCGGGCGACGCTGGACGGTTGGGTCCTGCGAGTTGGCGAACTGCTGATCCCGGTGGTGGCCGCCATGCGGCGGGAGTTGCTGAGGGGCAGCTACATTCAGGCCGATGAGACACCGGTGGCGGTGCAGATGCATGACGGTCGCGGCAAGAACCATCAGGCGTACTTGTGGCAGTACGGTCGACCGGCCGGAGCGGCGGTCTTCGACTTCCGCCTGGGGCGAGGACGCGACGGACCGAAACAGTTTCTGGACAAGTTCGAAGGGATTTTGCAAACAGACGCCTACGCGGCCTATGAGCAAGTGGGTGGGCCGAAGCTGGTGCATGCCTGCTGTTGGTCGCATGCACGCCGAGCGTTTTTCGAAGCGGCGCAGTTGAATCCAAAGGACACGGTGGCGGTGGCGATCGTGGCACGGATAGATCAGCTGTTTGCCATCGACGCCCAGGCGAGGCGCGAAGGGCTCGACCCGGTCGCGCGCCATACTCTGCGCCAGCAACAGGCGCCGCCTTTACTGGAGGAGGTCAAGGCCAGGATCGAGGCGGCGCGATCGACCGCCTTGCCGGCCAGTGCGCTGGCCAAGGCCTGCCGGTACACGCTCACGCTGTGGCAAAAACTCACCCGCTTCCTGCAGTATCCCGAGCTGGAGTTGAGCAACAACTTGGCGGAAAACTCAATGCGTCCGATAGCTCTGGGCCGAAAGAACTGGATCCATATCGGCAGCGCGCAGGCCGGAGCCAAGGTCGCGTCGATTCTTTCCGTAGTGGAAAGCTGCCGCCGGATGAAGTTATCAGCACGCGACTACCTGGAAACTATACTTCCCGGCCTCGGCGATGTTTCCATCCAGCGCGTCGCTGAACTGACGCCCTCCGCTTGGGCGGCCCAACACCCATAACTCCAAGCCGTCAA
>PLMF01000015.1 GCA_003142355.1 Bryobacterales bacterium | reverse complement strand
AACCGCACCTTGCCCTGCTGCTTCGCCGCGGTCAGCGCCTCCAGCACCCCATCCGGCGCATAGCACTTCTCCGGATCGTTGTAGTAGACCACCTCATGCACCTGCCAGACGTCCAGATGATCGGTCTGCAGCCGCGTCAGCGACTCCTCCAGCATGCGCATCGCCACGTCCTTCTTTCGCCCGTGCGTACACACCTTGGTCATCACGATCGCCTGGTCCCGCTTGCCTTTCAGCGCAATCCCAAGCTTCTCCTCGCTCTCGCCTTTGTGATACTCCCAGGCGTTGTCGAAGAAGTTGATGCCATGGTCGAGCGCCTTGGCAACCATGTTGTTCACCTCGTCCTGGCTCGCGCCGGATCCCAGGTGGAAGCCGCCCATGCCCAGGATCGACACCTGCAAACCAGTGCTGCCCATCGGACGCTTCGGCGCCTGGAAGTTTGGCACCGACGTCTTGCCATACTGACCCGAGAAGTTCGGGACAATCGGATTTGGCATACTCGCCTCCGCAGCCGCCGAGTTGGAACCCACCACCTGCCCAGCCGCTTCGCCCCGCATTGCAACCACCGAAGCGCCGATCACGGCTGCACCCTGAAGGAAGCGCCGCCGCGACACACCCTCGGCAGCCTTCCCCGCAGTCTCAGCGCGTTCCACCTCTTCCTGCATCGACATCCTGATTCTCCTCAACGCCAATCGCTACTGCGATATCACCGGATACGGCCGGCCGGAATTCTCCGTCGCCTTCACCATCTGCTCGACTTCCACCTGCTTCAGGTCCAGCGGGAAATCGTGCGCCAGCCGCGCCTCCGGGTTATCGAACTTGATCGACGTCTTATACAGCTCGAACCGCCCGTCGCCGGCATACTCTTTCGCCCGGTCGCGCAGCTTCTGCATCTCGCCCGCGCTCAGCGGAGAGAACCCCTGCGCCACCTGCAGATTCTGCTCCAGAATGCTGATCTCCGACACGCCCGTAATCGTCGTCGCAACCGGCAGCGACATCGCATACTTCAACAGTTCCTGCGCCGAGAAGACGCCCTTCGCCACCGGCTCTCCATGTCCGCCGATCGGCTTCATCCCCAACGGCGCAATGCCGCGCTGGTTCAGCACCGGCAGCACCTTCTGCTCAAAGCTGAAGAAGCTCGCGTCGAACGGATTCAGCGGCATCTGCACCGAATCGAACGGGAAACCGGTGTTCAACATCGCCAGGTGAATGTCCGGATCCTTATGTCCGGTAAAGCCCACAAAACGTACCTTGCCATCCTTCTTCGCCTTCAGCAGCGCCTCCGCCGCGCCGCCCTTGCGGATGAACAGGTCCGGATCGTTCTGGAAGCTCACTCCATGTATCTGCCAGAGGTCGAGGTGGTCCGTCTGCAGCCTGCGCAGGCTCTGTTCCAGCATCTGCGTCGCCAGCGTGGCGTCCCGGCCGTGGGTACAGACTTTCGTCATCAGGAACGCCTTCTCGCGCAGCCCCTTCAACCCTTTACCCAGCCAGTCTTCCGACTTGCCGCGGTTGTACTCCCAGCAACAATCGAAGAAGGTTACGCCGCCGTCCACCGCGCGATGGACGATTTCCACCGCGGTCTGCTCGTCTTTCGCCGCGCCCAGATGATGGCCGCCAAGCCCGAGCGCCGAGACCCGAGCGTCTGTCTTGCCAAACTTTCGCAGCGGGATCTGTCCTTGGGTCTGCATAGTTGTCCCGTAGGCCAGGATTTCCATTTTGGCTTCCTGGCCACGATCGATTATACATCCGATCGCCTCCGTGAGAGCGTTTTCCCCATCCTTTCCATCCCGAGCGACTCCAGCGGCCCAGGAAGGGGCCAACTCTGGCTCCTCCGGATACGTAAAAACCTGGAAGTCTCTTCCGTTTGAAGACATCTCATGCACCTCTCCGTCCCCCTCCTTCCTTCGGCCTGTTTGCTTACCCGCCGTCGCCCGCTATCCGCCCGGCGAAGGCAGCGCGGCGATCCGCAGAACCATACTTCCAAACAGTCGCCGCGTCAGATGGCCCTCCACCAGGAGCAGCCAATAATAGCGAGCATGTTTGATGAGCCGCCCGCCCGTCTTCACGAGGCGCTGCTGCAAGCTGGTGAGCGACCAGTTGTCGATCCTCTGCGGCAGTACCAACCGCCGCCACAGGTTGCCCAAGTTGTAGGCGATCAGGCTCAGCCAAAGCCGCACTTCGTTAGATCGGAACCGGTGGCAGCTGAACCGCGTCATCTTCACCGCCTGCTTGCCTTCTTTGATCCACTGCTCCGCCGTTCCCCGTTTGTTGTAGAACCGCACTACTGCCCGGCTGTCAGCCTCCAGGTTGGTCACGATGAATCCGACCCGAGGGAACAACTCCCCAGAGTGGAACTCCACCTTCGCCACCACCCGCCGCGCCGTCTTCCAACTCGCCGCTTGGTACAGGAAGCTCTTGTACCGTGCCAGTGGCTTGTGACTGGGCCGCCCGACCGGTCGAGTCAACAACTCAGCGATGTCCCGCTCCAGGCTGTCGTTGGACGGGAGGCGGATCGCATACTTCACGCCGCGCTCTTCCAGCGCCTCGTAAATCTCCGGCTTGGCGAAGGCGGCATCGGCCCGGAACACCCATTCCTTGCCCAGTTCTTGTTGGCGCGCGATCTCCGGCAGTAACAGTTCTGCCCAGTCTTCCGCACTATGCACGTTGCCCGGCCGCAACTTCGCCGCGAGACAGTCGCCCTCCCCGTTGAACAGCAACAGCGGGTGATAACAGGTGGACTCAAAGTGCCCGTTATAGGCGCTGTTCTCCTGCTGCCCGTACACCGGGATCTCTGTGCTGTCCATGTCCAGCACCACGCGCTGCGGCGAATCGATCGCTTCCGCTCGTGCAATCAGCTCCCGGTTGATCGCGGCCAGCCCAGAGAGATTCTCTTC
>PLMF01000153.1 GCA_003142355.1 Bryobacterales bacterium | reverse complement strand
CCAACTTTCCGTGACCGGCGTTTCACGGGAGCGATCCGGTTGTTGGAGGAAGGGCTGTTCCCGACAGCTATTTCGGAAGGGTGGTTTCCGTTCAGCGTTGGTGGGTGGTTGCCACTCGTTCATGATCTGCCGAAGTGTGAGCACGCGGTATTCATGCCCTCTAAGGGCACGGTATGCCGTAGGAGAATTCCTACAGCGGTGAACCAGGGCAGGGAAGCGCTAGAGCGCACCCTTACCGGTTCAAACACGAAACATCATGGAGCGAATCTCGATTTGATCCAACAGCCAGGGCAGTAGCTCCAATGCAGGCCCTCGCCAGCCTGATCCGGAGCGTTCACCTGAAGCAGGCCTTGCGCGCCGCGTGTCTCAGTGGACGAACAGCGCAATCAGAATGACGATGGGGATCGGTATGCCGAGCATCAGAAGTAAAATCGAACGCATGGTTAGTAAGCCTCCTCAATCAATTTGAAATCACAAGTGGCCCAATACTTGAATCGCCACCTCCGAGGTCGCGCGAACCGCTAGACGATTACGACATGATCTCGTTGCCTACCCCCGATGGTCGCCGCGAAACTCGCGCAAAACGCGCCAATCAAAAGAGCGAGGAATGCCCACAACAATGAATGCGCCACAGTTTTGCGGGCGGTGTCTGCGGTTTGTTGAGCCCTCGCAAAAACATCAGATACCCGTTTTTCGGCATCGGCTTGGCTAAGTCCCGTTCTTGCCGCTANNCCAGCCTCGCCGCGCACTGAGGTACTATTCGAGTCCGGCTTTGCACTCTCCGAACGGAACAAGGTATCTATAAAATACTCGTTGGGATCGAACTCCCGCCCTTCGGCCTGAACACCCGTTGCCCTCCCGGTCCCGCCTGCAGCGGATGATGCCGTGGCACCCACCATCGAGGCAGCTGCGGCCGCCAAAAAAGCCGCCGTGATTACCAGGGCTACCGCCCACGCCAGAAACCCGTGCGCCGTATCGCGGAAATACACTTCGTCCGTATGAATATTCGCCCATTTCGTGCGCAGTCGGCCGGCCAGATAGCCACCCATGGACGAACTGATGATTTGCATAAAGATCAGCCACAGAATGGCTGCCGTACCTATCGTCGAGGCGGACACGCCAACGTTGGACCAGGGCGAAACCGAGGAAAGGCCCAGCCCGGTGCCCAACGCAAGCAAGATAAGGGACAATGCGGCAGTCACAAAGCCGCCACCAATCACCGCCGCCCAAGACACACCCGACGAGTTTGCCTCGTTATTGACTGAAGTTTCGGCGACGCCGGCTCGATAGGGGGCTGTCGATTTTGGAATTTGTTCCACGTGATTTTCCTTCCTTCATGTTTGGATTAACCAATGGTGCGACAACCATGTCTCTTAGCCAGGATTTCCATTTTGGCTTCCTGAATCGGGTTCAGTATATCACAACCCCCGAGTCTTGATCCTCCGAAATGCAGTTTCTTTCTCTTCGAGCCTTCTTTTGCCTCTGCCAAGCGCCAATTTCCACCCGCCGGAAAAACGAAAAGCGGGAAACTGCTTCTTTTCAGTGATTTCCACAAACACCTCTCCCGCCCCGACCCCTGCTCTGCCTGGTTTTTGCTGTTTCATCGCCCTTCTGCTACCCGGTCGCCACCGCCAGCGCGTCAATCCGCCGGATCATGCTCACGAACAACCGCCGTGTGAGATGGCTCTGTGCCAGCATCAGCCAGTAGTACCGTGCGTGCTTGACCAGTCTGCCGCCCGTCTTCACCAGCCGCTGCTGCAAACTGGTCAGCGACCAGTTCTCGATCTTCTTCGGCAGCACCAGCCGCCGCCAGAGGTTTCCCAAGTTGTAGGCGATGAGGCTCAGCCAGAGCCGCACTTCATTCGACCGGAACCGATGGCAACTCAGCCGCGTCATCTTCACCGCCTGCTTGCCTTCCTTGATCNNTGCTCCGCCGTCCCCCGCTTGTTGTAGAACCGCACCACCGCCCGGCTGTCCGTCTCCAGGTTGGTCACGATGAACCCCACGCGCGGGAACAGTTCGCCAAAGTGGAACTCCACCTTCGCCACTACGCGCCGCGCCGTCTTCCAACTCGCCGCCTGGTAGAGAAAGCCTTTGTACCAGACCACCGGCTTATGGCCTGGGCGTCCCACTGGCCGCGTCAGCAGTTCCGCGATGTCTCGCTCCAGGTTCTCGTTGGACGGAATACGGATGGCATACTTCACGCCCCGCTCCTCCAGCGCCTCGTAGACACTCAAAAAGGCGACAACCAAGAGGCTCGGTTCGTGAGTTGCTGCGGAAATGGTCGCGACGATCCAGCTAGCCGGTAATCAGAGGTCCGCGGTCCGACGGCGACGAGACCGCCTGATTAGAAGCCTCAGGCCGCTGCTCCGCCTCCGCTTGTGATGGTGTGACGATGTTCGGTATAGCCGGCGACGTTTTGGTGTTGCCGGCGCTGTCTATCACCAGAGCATCAGGGTGGCGGCTCGGTTGTGAGCCATAACAGTTTGCGAAAGTCTTCGTAAACTCGGCGCCCAAGAAGAAGATTTGTGCGGAATAGTAGACCCAGACGATGAGCACTACGATCGAGGCAGTGGCCCCATATGTAGATGCAAAGCTGGCCTTACCTAAATAAATTCCGAGGGCGAGCTTGCCAATGGTGAATAACACTGAGGTGGCAGCTCCTCCGAGTATGACATCACGCCATTCGATTCGTACATCGGGCAGGAATCTGTATATCGCCGAGAACAAGCCCGTGATGATGACAAAGGAAACAACAAAATTCAGGACGTGCAAGACCACTTCCTGTGCTGGAAGGATGGAGGCCGACAATGCGCCGAGCGCTGCAATCCACGCGCTTACCGCCAAGGAAACTACTAGAAGGAAGCCGATGGCGAGCACCAGCGCAAACGAAAACAGTCGCTCCTTCACAAAGCTGGAGATCATTTTCAGACCGCTCAGTTCTGGAGTCGGGACTTCCCAAATCGTGTTCAACGCATCACGAAGTTCGATGAGCACGCCGGAAGCGCCCAATAATAGTGTCAGTACACCAAGAGCTGTTGCGATTATGCCATGCGTAGTGCTTCGTGAACCCTCAAGCAAAGTCTTGGCGGCCCTTCCCCCCTGGGTACCGACGAGAGCTTGGACGTGCGCGATGAGGGCCGCTTCCGCCGCTTGATGCCCCAGCACCATGCCGACCACGGATACTAAAACTAAAAGAAGAGGGGCGAGAGACAGGAGCGTGTAAAAGGCCAGAGCTGCTCCCAGTCGAGGTGCGTTGTGTTTGATCCACTCCCCGAAACTTGCGGCAAATATGGACTGTATATCTCTCCAGCGAAACGATTTCAGCGGTTTGCGATACCTCCGGGCGCCGCCGGCGGCTGTCGCCACCTCAGTTCCACCGGCCTCAAGAATGTTCTGCAGCTGCTCCGGCATACATCTAGTCTCCTACAGAATTCGCCCCAAGGTGCGTGAAATCGTGGGGCTTTATCTGAACTCTCCGGATAAGGCGATCGTTTTGAGCGTGGATGAGAAGAGCCAGATACAGGCGCTGGACCCAGCCAAGCCTGCCGCTTCGGCCCAGCACCGCCGACCCGCCTCAAGGGCCACAAACGTTCTGGGAGATCACTCCCGTGACGTCCCCACCCATGAAACAATCCCACCCCTCGCTGGTGCTGCTGATCGGGG
>PLMF01000202.1 GCA_003142355.1 Bryobacterales bacterium | reverse complement strand
CGGAATCGTCGGGAAGAGAAAAAGCGGGCGCGAGCGTGCCCACGGGCAACGGGTCGGAGAAGAGCGAGGCGAACATCATTGCACCGAGATGTTGACCTGGTTGCTGTGCGCCAGGTCCACCGACATGAGGAGCGGCTCGATGCCGGGCGCGAGGCCCGCGGGCACCTGCACATTCACCTGGTAGAGTCCCACATANNGTGAGCGCCGTCTGCTGGAAGCTGCCGGCGGGCTGGGTTGGGCCGAGGCCGGTACAGTAGATTTCGATGTAATCGCCGGCGTGGACCGGGCTGGTGAGGGCGCTTGCTCCAGTCCCGGGGTGCAGCACTCCGTTGGGGAAGATGCCGGGCTGGACGGGCACGACGTTGACAGTGGCCGCAGCTTTTGCGCCGGACGGGGTCACCACGCTGAGAGTGGCGGTTCCCCGCGTCGCGTCCTCCGGGACGTAGAAGTTGATCTGGGTATCGCTCACGTACAGCAGCGGCAGCGCGGAACCATTCAGCAGCACCTGCACGTCGCTCGGTGTGAACCACGGGGAGCCGGCCCTCGGGGGCTGGCCGCCCGCGAGGTTGACGCCGAAGATGGTCTCAAAGGCGCCGGCCGCGACGCCATCCACGAACGATGCTGCATTCACGACAGCGGCGACCACCGGCACGGCGCTGCCGGCGCCGAGGGTGAGGCTGGCCGCGGGCGCGCCGCCCACCGCCAGTTGCAACTGGTTGGAAGCGGCCGGGCCGAGAGTCCAGGTGAACGTTGCCTGGCCTTGCACATCGGTGACGGCTGCCGCCGGCGTCACGCTTCCGCCGGCCGATGGCGTGGCCACGATTTGCGCGCCGGGGTACGGCAGGTTGTTGGCGTCCGTGAGGCGCACGACAATCGGAGCGGGCAGGGGACCGGCGGAGGTCGCAATCTGGTGGTCGCCGGAAACGGCCACGAGCTTCAGAATCGACGCATCCGCCACCTGCACGCGGGCGTAGGCGGTTTCGTAAGAGGGGTCGCTGGGAGTGGCCAGCACCTCCTCCACTCCCGCCTTCAGGCCGCTGAAGGTGAATTTCACGCTGGGGGCGCCGACCGGAATTTTGAGGAGGGCCGGCAATTGCGCGTCGCCGTTGGGCGCCTGGAACTGAATGGTGAGGTCGCTCGATGGCGGCGCTTGGAGAGTGAGCGTCGCGGTTCCTGTCCCACCCGCAATCACGCCGGCGTTGGGGTAGAGCGAGAGCTTCATGCTGCGCTTCAGGGTGGTATCGGCAACCGCATTGTTGGAGGAAGCCTGGGCGTAGAACGCTTCGAATTGCTGGCGGTAGGTGTCGACTTGCGACACGTCGGGCTGCGAGCCTTGCGGCACGACGAGGATGAAGGCGAAGCGGAAACGGCGTTGCGCGACGGCGTAATCGGGAGTGCGGCGGCCTTCCACCTGGATGATTTCGTCGATCCCGATATTCCGCCGCGCGCCATTGAAGCTGATGCCGCTCAGGGGGTGCCACAGGGGCGATATAGTAGCCGGGTAATCGGTGACCAGGAACGTATCGGGAACCTGCTCGGGCGGGCGGAAGCCCATCAGGTACTGATCGAGCGGCGCATAGCCCTGTACCGTGTCGGTGGTCAGGAAGCGCGGCGAAACGCCGGCGCCCCGATCCGCAATCCGCTCGCCTTCGAGCAGCGACGCTTCCGAATCGTAGACGAAACTCCAGTGCACTCCCCCGTAGCCGAGCATGGGCTGCAAAGATGGGTCGTTCGGATCGTTGACGCTGGCGTACGCCAGAAACAGGTGTCCGGTTTCATGGGCCAGTATGGTGAGCGGCGTGTCGCCCTGTGGGGCGCGAGCCGGCACAAGTGCAATGGGATCGGTGGGGTATTGGCTCAACGGTCCCAAGTTTATGAGAGACTGCAGCCGCGATGCCGATCCATACTGCCGACCGTCGTCAAAGGGATCGACTCCGTATCCCGTGCCGCTCGATCGTGCGGTGCTTTCATACGCCACGGCCCCCGTCATCGCGGAAATGCCCATGTTGTTGTAGATCACCAGGTAGTCGTAGGCGTCTTCGTGGGTCTGGTAGAACTGCTGTGCCACGGTGACGATGTCGATGGCCAGAGTATCGCCGAAGCGCTCCGCCACGGCGGCGGAATAGTCGCCGGTGGGATCGGTGCGGAAGTCGACCAGCGTGGTGGAGCCTTGCAAATTGCCGGGTGCGACACCGACGACCGCGCTCGAGGCGTTGATGCCGGCATAAGAGAACTGGANNGCGCGTATTCCGGCACGTTCACCCAGCTCACCACCACGTGGCTCGAATCGGCGAACACGCGCACGCCGCCGGCGGTTTGCGAGGGATCGAGATCGTCGAACAGGGGCGAGATGCGCGGCAGGCCGGCGGTCATACGGCCGAGGGAACGGTCGGTGGAAGCGAAGTCGCCCGCTGTAAACGTGAGGTTGCCATCGGAGTTAACGAACACCTGGTTGTAAGCGGCGCCGAAAAACGGAAAGGCGAAAGGCAGGCTGACCAAGCGGGTGTCGTCGTCATCCAGCGCGGCCAGCGGCGCGCCTTGAGAGGCCGCGCCGGAATCGTAGGCCTGCGGCGCGACGGAATAGCGGTACTGGGCGGCCTTCGGCGCGGTGGGCGTGAACGTCAGCGTGTTGTTGTCGAGGTTGAACTGGTTCAGCCGTTCCACCACGCCGCCGGCATCTTCGATGACCGCAATGTTGCCCATGTCGCGGTTCGCGGCGGGAGGCGTGGCCGCTGAAGCCGCCATCGGCCTGGGCAAGCGAGCGGCGCGCGCGCGCAAAGACTGCCGATGGAGGAACAGCGATTCGTTGGGGGTTTCCCGGGTGGTGCCGCAAACGGAAACGTCGTGGCGCGCGGAAACCGGCACAACGAGGCAAACGAAGATCAGCGACAGCGTCCCGAAGCGGTGCATTGCTCCTATTGTGCCACGGGCCGGAACTCCAGCGTGCTCTTGGCCTGCACCTTGCGGAACTGCATGGGGTAGCTCCGCGCGTTGAGATAATTCGTCCACTGGTCCCGGTAGTGGCTGGAAAGGACCTGCCCCGACTGGCCGGTTTGCACGTTGAGCAGGGAACGGTCCCAGTCGCCAAGGTCGGCGTTCATGCGCATCGAAGGAGCCAGAGATCTGGTGGTCTGCTTGACGGTGGTGGAGGAACCGCTCATGGGCACAGGCCCGATATCGAAATATCTGCCGAGGATGGGGATCTGGTGGATCACCGGGTTATTGATGGAGACCTTCACATAAGCGCCGTACTGCCAGCGCCGGATGTCGCGGCCCTGCATGCGGGATCCTTCCTCTACCGCGTCCACCAGTGCCCGCAACAGCACTTCGTCGTAATCGCGGAACCATCCGGAAGGCCGCTCGCGGAAGAGCCTTTCCACCACCGCGGGCCCCATGCCGAAGTCATAGGCGAGGCCCTTGCCGGGCGCGGCGTTCTCGGCTACGGAAGTGCGCACGTGCTGATAGGCCAGCGCGATCAGGAATGGCGCCGCCAGGTCTTTCTCCATCTGGCCATTCCATCCGCGCAGCAAGGCGACGGCGGTCTCCAGCTCGGGGTTATGGGCGTGGCGCTTCTCGTAGGCGGCCACGATTTCGGAGGCCAGAAACTTACTGAAGCCCGAGTAGAGGTCGCGCTCGACATCGAGCAGATCCTGGGCGCGCCAGCCGTTGCGCGCGGAGAGCAGATCGCGGATTTGCCGGACGCGGTAGGGCGGCGCGAAATTGCCATTCACGGCGCGTGGGTAGTCGGGCGGAAAAGGATTCTGATTGGCCGACGCTATGATCCCGCTGGGCGGGTTGAAGGCCGAGGGAAGCTGGTCGAACGGGATGAATCCGTCCCAATCGAAATCGCCCGACGAGCCGTCCACGGGCAGGTCGCCGGCGTACCCGTGCCGGTTGGGCAGCTTGCCGGCGGCGTGATAGCCGATGTTGCCATCCACGTCGGCGTAGACGAAATTCGAGCCGGGACCGGGCCAGCGCGCCAGGGCGGCGGTGAACTGCGGCCAGTTCTGCGCGCGGTCGATTTCGAGAATCGGACACTGCATGATACCGGGCTCGGCCGCCACCCAGCGCAGCGCCATGCGGTCGTTGCCCTCGGAGACGAACAGCGGGCCGTGGCGCGTCACCCACACTACGATCTCGGTGGGGGGCTGGCCCTTGATGCGGATGATCTCGCGTTCGGCGCGCGCCTGTTCCACCTTCCCGCGATACAGATAGCGGCCGGTGCGGTCGTCGAACTTTTCGATATAGAGGTCCTGCACGTCGAACTGGAGGTTGGTGATGCCCCAGGCGATGCGCTGGTTGTGGCCCACCATCACGCCCGGCACTCCCGGCAGCGCGACGCCGGAGACGTCGAGGCCCGGCGCTCGGAGGTGCGTCATGTGCCAGATGCCAGGCAGGGAGTATTCGAGGTGCATGTCGTTCGAGAGGAGGGGTTTGCCGGAAGCCGTGTGGCTGCCGGCGATGGCCCACGCGTTGGAGCCCGGCTGCACATCGCCGGTGGTCCGCGCCGGAAACAGGAAATCGACTTTTTGCGGATCGCCTTCGGCCATCATGTTGCGCTTGACGATCTCGTTCCGCCACGAGGTGGTGAGCGTTCGAAACATGTGCAGGCAGAGGAGCAGGGAATCCACCGTGCTCCAGGGGCGCGGCTGGTAACGGAGCAGCGTGAACTCGAGCGGCAGGCCGCCGGGATGGGTGGCGATAAAGTGGTTCACGCCCCGGGCATAAGCCGCGAAGGCAGCGCGGTCTTCCGGAGGCAGCGTGACGTACGCGTCTTCGGCGATGCGCCGCAGCCGCAGCCGGCGCGATTCGCGGTCCGAATCCAGCCCGACCGGGCCGAGAATTTCGGCGAGATCGCCGCCGGCTTGGCGCCGCAGGGCGTCCATCTGCCACAGCCGGTCCTGCGCCGTGACATAGCCCTGGACGAAGAGCGCGTCTTCCTGGCTGGCGGCCCGAATATGCGGCACGCCCAGCGCGTCGAACGACACTGAAGCGGAGGTATCGATGGGCGCGTCGATGGCGCCCGACCGTTGCGGCAGCGGCCGCCAGGCGTACCAGTAGACGAGGGCCAGCGCGACCGCCAGGAGGATGGCGATCGCGACATTCACGTATCTGACAATTCGGGCGACCAAGGGCTAGAATATCACCAAGGCGATGAAAAAAGGGCGCGTTCCCGGGATACGGGGGAGCGCGCCCACGTACGAAACGGAGTTAGTTTGTTATCATTTTTGACGCCGGCCATGCAATTTGGTTAGGAAATTTCGATAGAATTATCTGGGATCACGTGCCCTACTCCCCATTTCGCATACTGCTGGTAGTTCTGCTGATCGCGGTCAACGGTTTCTTCGCGGGCGCCGAAGTGGCGTTGCTTTCGGTACGGCACTCGCGGCTCAAGCAGATGGCGGAGGAGGGGCAGGCGGGCGCGCAGGCGGCGCTCAGCCTCCTCTCCAACCCCGGGCGCCTGCTCTCGGTGACGCAGATCGGCGTCACGCTGGCCAGCCTGGGACTGGGTTGGGCAGGGGAGAACACGCTGTACGGGATCCTGATCGATCTGTTCCATCCCGTCACCACTCCGCTGACCACGAAGTTCCTGCACGGCGCGAGCTTTGGGATTTCGTTCCTGGTCATCAGCTACTTCCACGTGGTGCTGGGGGAAGTGGTACCGAAGAACCTGGCCATTGCGAAAGCGGACCGCCTGGCGGTGCTGGTGGCTCCGGTGCTGCTGGTGTTCTACCGGCTCTCCAGCGCGTTTGTGGTGGTCATCGAACGATCGGCCGGCGCCATCACGCGCGCGCTCAAGCTGAAAGGCGGAGCCCAGGGCGGCCATTCGGCCGAGGAATTGAAGCTCATCGTCAGCTCGAGCCGCGGCCTCGGCTACTTGCCGGAGGCCCAGGAAGACATCATCCACCGCGTGCTCGATCTGGGCAATGTCGCGGTGCGAGAGATTATGGTGCCGCGCAATGACATAGTCTCCATTCCGATGGACGCCACGCTCGACCAGGTGCTGGAGACCATGCTCCAGAAGCGGCACTCGCGGCTGCCGGTGTACCAGGGCGCTCCCGAGAAGATCGTCGGCATCCTGCACTATAAGGATCTGCTGCCGGTTTGGGAGGAGCGCCGCCGGGCCATTCGCGCGGGGCGGCCCAGCCGCGCCTTTCACATCGCCNNCAACGGGGCAGTTCGCACATCGCCATGGTGGTGGACGAGTTCGGAACCATCGTCGGGATGCTGACGGTGAAGGACGTGCTGGAGGACGTGGTCGGCAAAATCGAGGACGAGCACGACGAGAAGAGCGTGCGCCGCGTTCCCGAAGCCGAAGAAATGGAACTGGACGGCGCCACGCGAATTCGCGATCTCGAAGCCGAGTTCGGCATCGAGATTCCCGCCGACGCCGGCTTCGAGACACTGGCGGGCTTTCTGCTTTTTCGCCTGGGCAAGATCCCCAGCGTGGGGGAATCCGTCGAGTATGAGGGCAGGCGTTATACGGTGCTCGAAATGGACCGCAACCGCATCGCGCGGGTGAAGATCGAGAAACTGCCGCAGCCGCCCGCCCCGGCACCGGAGTAGAATTGGATCGACATGCTCGGGATTGACCGTTCGGCGGCGCGCTACACCTGGACGGCGGCGCTGGTGGTGCTGCTGCTCTGGCTGGTCTACCAGATCCGCCAGACCTTGTTCGTTTTCATTCTGGCGCTGCTGTTCGCCTATCTGCTCTCGCCGCTGGTGAACCTGATCGACCGGTTTTTGCCGGGCAACCGCTCCCGCACCATCGCGCTCGCCCTCGCTTATGCGATCTTCGTGGCGGCGGTCGTTCTGATCGGTAGTCAGGTCGGCTCTCGCGTGGTGGAGCAGGCGACCACACTGGAGAAGACATTTCCCAACACAGTGGCCGGTTGGCAACCGCCTGCGGGATCGCTCCAGGCGCAGGTGGCGGACAAAGTGCGCGCGGAGGCAGCCAGGTGGTCGAACGACCTGGTTTCCCAGCTTCCGCAACTCGGCGTGAGATTCCTGGCGGTGGCCAGGAATTTGGTATTCGTGGTGATCATCCCCATCCTGGGGTTTTTCTTCCTCAAGGACGCCGGCCTGATGCGCCAGCACATTCTCGACCTGGTGGAGGAAGGCCCGCGCCGCGCGCTCCTCGACGACGTGCTGGCCGATACCCACCTGCTGCTGGCCCACTACATGCGCGCGATGGTGTTGCTCTCGGTGGGCACATTCACGGTTTACAGCGTCTTTTTATCGATCATGGGGGTCCCGTACGCAATCCTGCTGGGCCTGCTGGGGGGCCTGCTGGAGTTTATCCCCACGATCGGCCCGGTGGTGGCGGTGCTTGCGATCCTGCTGGTTGTCGTGGTGTCCGGCGGCCACTTCCTGGCAATTCTGATCTTGGTTGTGTGTTACCGCGTCTTCATGGATTACTTTGCTTCGCCTCACGTGATGGGGCGGGGAGTGGAACTGCACCCCTTGCTGCTGCTGTTTGGCGTGTTCGCGGGTGCGCAAGCGGCCGGCATTGCGGGGGCGTTCCTGTCGGTGCCGGTGCTGGCGCTGGTACGCATCCTGTACCGGCGGATCCGCAAGGCGCGGCTCACCGGGCGCCTGGTTTCGACCGGCCCCGTTGCGCCATGAAGGTCCCCGTCTGGCTGGCGCTCGCGGCGTCGCCCGGCTGGGCCCACATGATGAGCATGAGCTCGGGCGACCTCACCGTGGATGGCGCGCGCGCCCACTACGAACTGCGCATGCCGCTTTACGAGATGGCGCACGTTGCCGATCCCGCGCACGGCCTGCTCGATCACATCCGCTTTTCGAGCGCAGGACGCGAGGCGAAACGAGTGGCCCAGAGTTGCCGCACGGACCAGGCGGACGGTGTCTATGTCTGCACCGCCGACTATGACTTTGGCGCGCCCGTGGACCGCGTGGATGTGGAGTGCACCATGCACGCAGTCACGGTGCCGAATCACGTGCACCTGCTGCGCGCGGAGATGCCCGGCAAGCGGGACCAGGCCGTTTTCGACCTTTCGTTCACCCACGCGACCCTGCGCTTCCGCCCCCCCACGCCGCTGGAGACGGCGGCGACGGAATCCGGGGCCGGGATCGTCCGGGCGCTCGGTGGCCCGGTGCAGCTTCTGTTCCTGGCGGCGCTGGTGCTGGCCGCGCGCGGCCGCAGGGAGCTATTGGCCCTGGCCGCCATGTTCCTGGTGGGACAACTGGTATCGGTGCTGGCGATGCCCAATACCGGCTGGCAGCCGGCAGCGCGGTTCGTGGAAGCCGCGGCGGCGCTGACCGTGGCGTACCTGGCGGTGGAGATTCTCCTGTTGCCGAAGGCTGGCGCGCGATGGCTGGTAGCGGGCGTGCTGGGCGGGTTCCACGGGCTCTACTTCCACCTATTCCTGCAAACCACCGGTTACCGCCCGGCCTTCGTGCTGGCCGGCGCCGCGGCGGCGGAGATCATCGCCATCGCGATTTTGGCGCTGGTGTTCTCCCGCGTGAAGCGGGTTGCGCGCGCGTTGCATCCCGTGCAGGTATCCGCGTCGGCGCTGCTGGTGTTCGGGATGGTGTGGTTCGTGCTGCGGTTGCGGAGCTGAAGGCGGAGGCTGAATGCACCATTTCGAAAGCGCTGGCTGGTTAGTCGCCGTCTCGTGGAGCTGCCGGGTCGCCGCGAACTCCTCGGAAACGCCGTTCACGACAGGAGTGCGTTCAGGACCGCGGCGACACGCATCGAGCCGAAAACCACCGCAAGTGAATCGCCGAAGCGCATGACAGACTCTATCCGGGCGGATCAGGGATCGAAAGCTTGCGACAGATTCTCTTTGCCAGAAGGTTGGCGGTTTCTCCATGACGGGGGACGGCTTCAGCGTGGCCCGTCTGAGGGTTCTCCCAAAGTGTGTGCTCGCTGCCCTCCCTCCGCAATACGCAACCATGCCGGCGGGGATGCCGGAGCAGCCCCTCGCGCTTCATCCGACCACTACCAACTCCTGCCTGGCATCGGGAGGCAGAGCGCGCAAGGATTCCTCTCGTCTGTGCTCAAGAACCAGGGCAATCGCCTCGCGAAGGTTTGCCAGGCATTCCTCGCGCGTCTTGCCCTGCCCGTTGGCGCCTGGCACTTCGGCGCAGTACCCGACATACCAGGGGCCGTCTTGCTCGACTATCGCCGTGAATTCGTTGCGCATTTCTTTATTCTACCGGCGGGGGGTTGGAACCGGGCCGGCGCCGCGGCGGCGCAGATCGTCGCCATCGCGATTTTGGCGCTGGTGCCCTCCCGCGTGAAGCGCGTGGCGCGCGCGTTGCACCCCGTGCCGGTATCCGCGTCGGCGGCGGTTTACGCTCTCATTCCGCCCGCAGCGCCCGAATCGGATCGCCTGCTGAGGCCTTCCAGGCCGGGCGGGCGCTCGCTGCGGCGCCGATCGCCAGAAGCAGTGCGGCCGCAATCAAATAGGTAACAGGATCGCTGCCGCTGATTTCGTAGAGAACGCTCGCCAGCAGCCGGGAAAGCAACAAGGCGGCCGCCACGCTGACCGCAAGCCCGACGGCCAGAGGGACCATCGCGCCGCGCATGATCGCGGCAACCACGTTTCGCGGCGTCGCTCCCAACGCTACGCGGATTCCGATTTCGTACGCTCGCAACGAGGCGGTGTAAGAGACCACGCCGTAGACGCCGACGGAGGTCAGTAGCACCGCCAGGCCGGCCAGGATCGAGAAAATCCATGCCGAGAAGCGCGGCCTCCAGATGGAATCCATAATCACGTCGTTCATCGTCTCGATCTTGATGACGGGCTGGTCGGGGTCCACCGCCCAGACGCCTTGTTGCATCGCCGCGGCGAGCGAGAGCGGGTCGCCCGTGGTCCGCGCCACAATCGTCGACATGAAGGCGCCAAAGATCGACTGCCGGATCGGGCGGTAGATTTCGCCCTCGGCGGGCCGGTCGTAGTTCCTCTGAGGCGTATCCTTGACAACCCCAACTACGGTGACCGCCGGCGCACCCGATCCGGCCGAAGGTAGTGCCTGGCCCAGTGGGTTCCGGTTCGGATAGAGCTGGCGCGCCAGGTACTCGTTGATCATCGCCACTTCGGGAGAGCCGGTTTGATCGGCGTCGGAAAAGATGCGCCCCGCGATCAGCGGGATGCCCATGGCAGCGAAGTAAAGCGGGCTGATGGTTCGGGTCGAAATGAGCATGGCCCGGCCATCCGGACCCTGGATTTCGGTTGCGGTGTTGACGTCCGAGAGCGGCAGGTTGTTGACGATCGCCACGGCGCGGGTTCCCGGGATCCGCTGGACCTGCTCCAGGACCTCGCGATAATAAGCCATCTGGCGCGGCTTGGTGTCGTACTTGCCGGGTAGTCCCAATTGCTGCGGCATGCCGACCGGCACGCGCATGGTGAGAACGTGATCGGGATTAAAACCGTGGTCCTCCTGCTGGAGACGGATCAGGCTGTGAATCATCAGGCCCGATCCCACCAGCAGCAGAAAGCCGAATGCCGCTTCACAAGCGATCAGCGTGGAAAACAGCCGGGTCGATCCCTTCGGCCTCCCAGCACCCGCGCGGCCACCGCGGAGGACACTCTGAATGTCCGTTCTGCTCGCCAGTATGATCGGCGCCAAGCTGCATAGCGTCGCCAGCAGCAGGCATAGCGCCGCGTTGAACGCCAGCACGCGGCCATTGAGAGCCGCCCGTTCCAGGTGGGGCAGAACGATAGGCAGCGCGGCCAACCGATTCGAGAGAAACTGGAGCAGGTAACGCGCCACCGCGATGCCGGCCGCGCTGCCGAGCAACACCAGCACGAAGCTCTCCACCACCAGTTGACGCACCACCCGCCAGGTTCCCGCGCCAAGAGACGCACGGATGGCCATCTCCTCTTGCCGTTGTACCGCGCGGCTCAGCAGTAGACCGGCTACATCCGCGCAGGCGATCGACAACACCAGGCCCACGGCGGCGAGCAGGAATACCAGCGTGAGCTCGTATTTCCGGTCGGTGGTCTCGCTCCATGGCGATACCTTGATGCGCAGTCCGGCCCTCTCCTTCGGGTCCTCCTGTTCCATCTGCCGGGCGACAATTTCGAGCGCGCTGCGGACCTGCGCCAGCGGGGTTCCCCGCTTCATGCGCGCCACCACCTGAACCCATTTGCGGGAATTGGGCGGGAGGCGGAGCGGGATCCAGAGATCGATTTTGGAGGAATAAAACTCGAATTCGCGCGGCATCACGCCCGCCACCGTGAAGGACTCGCCGGAAACCGTCATGGCGCGGCCAATCACGCCGGGATCGCCGTGAAACCGCCGGCGCCAGAGCCGGTCGCTGATCACGGCGGCGTTTACGTCGCCCGGCCCGTCGTCGGAATCCACCAGGGCGCGGCCGATCTGAGCGCGGCTTCCCAGGAGCGGGAACAACGCGCCGGACGTTCGGAGGGCAATCACCTGGTCGGGCTCGCCTGAGCCGGTCAAGGTGACAAAGTCCTGGAGGTACGGCGAGATCCGCTCGAAGAGGTCGCTGCGATCGCACCAGCGCCGATACTCCTGAGCCGGGATGCCGGTAGACAGGCGTTTCACAGCGGTTTCGTCGACGCGGATCAGCCGGTCCGCGGATTCGTACGGAAGCGGCCGCAGCAGCACGGCGTCGACCACGCTGAAGACCGCCGTGTTCGCGCCGATTCCAAGGGCGAGGATCAGGACGATGCCTGCTGTGAACTGGGGGTTCTTACGCAGCCAGCGCAGCGCCCAGAGAAAATCTCTCCTCATACTAAAGAATTAGTATACTCCTTGGGGCTTACCCTCCGATTCTGCTACAATCCTCGTCATGTTCACAGGACTGGAACACACCGCAATTGCCTCACCCAACCCCCGTAACCTCGCGCAGTGGTACGTGGATCATCTCGATTTCGTCATCAATTTCGAGTACGACGGCAATTACTTCGTCAAGGCGGCCAACGGCGCGATGCTCGAGATTATCCCCTCGGCAGGCGACCGGCCCGCGCAGACCATGAAAGACCCCGGCCTCCGCCATCTCGCCATTCTGGTGGGCGATTTCGACGCTGCGCACGACCGGCTCCGTAAGGCGGGCGTGCGGTTCCTCACCGAGCCGGTGAATGTCAAAGGCAATCGTCTCGTCTTCTTCGCGGACTGTGACGGCAATCTGGTCCACCTGGTTCAGCGCGAGAAGCCACTGCCGTAAAGCAGGCTGGCATACACGTCGTATGCCGCCTTGCCAAACAACACGAAAGTGACTTGCTGGAGTCTTGTATCGGCTTTCTCCAGGTGCGCTTTCACTTCGCGGAGCGCGATCGCGGCGGCGTTTTCCAGAGGGTACCCATAGACGCCCGTGCTGATGGCCGGGAAACTGATGGTGCGGATGTTGCGTTCTTCCGCCATCTCGAGGCACTTGCGGTAGCAGGACGCCAGCAGCTCCGGCTCGCCGTGCCGGCCATCGCGATACACCGGGCCGACGGCATGGAACACGTACTTGGCCGGCAGCCTGCCGGCGGCGGTGGCCACGGCGCCGCCGGTGGGACAGCGGCCGATCTGCCGCCGGATTCCATCCAACTCACGCATGATTTCCGCTCCGCCAGCGCGATGGATGGCGCCGTCCACGCCGCCGCCCCCCGCCAGCGCCGAGTTGGCCGCGTTCACAATGGCGTCCACCGCCACGCGCGTGATGTCGCCTTCCTCGAGGACGATCTTGCGCCCCGTACCGCTGATCCAGTCCATAGCTTACTACCCTGATTCGGGGCAGGCGGTGCAGCCTGCAGCGGGACGCGGCGAGCTTCGCTCGGCCGCGGGCAGGCGGCACCGCCTGCCCCACCGGCTACTGTTCCCAGCCTCCACCGAGGGCGCTGTACAACTGCACCAGCGCGAGCCGCTCCCGCAGGAGGGCCCCCGCCGCGCCCAGTTCCGCCGAGAAATAATTCGTCTCGTTGGTCAGAACCTCCAGGTAGCTGGTGGCGCCACCCTGGTAACGCATGCGGGATAACTGCGAGGCATCCCGCGCGGCGTCCAGCAGTTTCTCCCGGTGCGCGCGGAACTCGTGCAGCTTCTGGTAGGCGATCAGGGCGTCGGAGACGTCGCGGAACGATTGTTGAATTGCCTGCTGGTATTGGAGCAGCGCCTGTTCGTGCTGCGCCTCCACCAAGCGGAGATTGGCATCCAGCCGGCCCTTGGTGAAGATCGGTTCCATCACCGAGGCAGTGTAATTCCACGCGCGGGACGCGCCACGGAACAGGGTCGTCAGCGAGCTGCTGGCGATGCCCCCGATGGCGGTCAGCGAGATTTCGGGGAAGAACGCGGCGCGGGCCACGCCGATGCGTGCGTTGGCGGCGATGAGGTTCTGTTCGGCCTGGCCGATATCGGGACGCCGGGCCAGCAGCGCGGAGGGAATCCCCGCGGGCGGGACCTGCGGAATCGGTTGATCGCTCAGCGACAGCCCGCGCGCGATGGTGACGCCGGGATTGCGTCCGAGCAGAATGTTGATGGCGTTTTCCTGTTGCGCGATGGCGCGCTCGAGGTCCGGGATGGCCGCGGCGGCCGTCTCGACAAGCTGTTCGGCCTGCCGCTGGTCGGAGAGCGGCGCGGCGCCGCCATCCACCAGTGTGCGGGTGAGCTGCAGCGAATCCTCGCGGGAAGCCAGCGTGCGCCGCGAGATTTCGAGTTCCAGGTCGAGCTCGCGCAGGTCGAAATACGCGGAAGCGACGCTCGACACCAGGCTCTCGACCACGGCGCGGCGTCCCCACTCGGTGGCCATCAGCTCCGCGCGCGCGGCTTCGGTGAGCCGGCGGTACTTGCCCCAGAAATCGATGTCCCAGGAGCCGGAGACGCCCAGCTCGGGAATATTGTAGGTGGCGGTGCCGCCGCTGCCGTTGGGTTCTCGCTGGCCGGTGACCAGTATGCCGCCCGAAAGCGTGGGGTACTGATTGGAACGCGCGATCTCGACCGATTCGGTCGCCTGGAGCACGCGGGTGGCCGCGATGCGCACGTCGAAGTTCTCCGCCAGCGCCACGCGAATCAGCTTCTGCAGTTCCTGGTCCTCGAAGACGGTCCACCACTTGGCGTTGCCGAGCGACTCGGTCGAGGCCGCGCCAGCCGCGTTGTCCTGGCCGTGATAAGCCGCCGGGACGTCCACTTGCGGACGGCTATAATTGGGGCCTTTGATGCATCCGCACAAAACCAGCGCGGAGGCGATCGTCAGGAAAAACGAAGTTCGCGCCATCATGCTCCCTCCTGGGGAAGGCCGGCGTTCGGCGGTGGCACCGGATGCTTCTTGCGCAGTTTCAGCGACAGCGTCTCGATCACGTCGAACGTCACCGGGATCAGGAAAATGGCGATCAGGGTGGCGGCCAGCATGCCGCCGATCACCACCGTGCCCAGGATGCGGCGCGAATTGGCGCCCGCGCCCGAAGCGGTCCACAGCGGAATGCAGCCGAAGATGAACGCGAAGGAAGTCATCAGGATGGGGCGGAGGCGGATGCGCGCGCCGGTGAGCGCCGCCTCAGCCACCGTCTTGCCCCCCTTCTCGTATTCGGCCTTGGCAAACTCCACAATCAGGATGGCGTTCTTGGCCGAAAGCCCGATCAGCATGATCAGTCCGATCTGCGTGTACACGTCGTTCTCAAAGTTGCGGAGATACAGCGTCATATAGGAGCCGAAGACGGCGATCGGCACCCCCAGCAGCACGCTCATGGGCAGCGACCAGCTTTCGTAAAGCGCCGCCAGAATCAGGAATACGAACAGCAGCGACAGACTGAAGATGGCCGTGGAGGATACCCCGCGCTCGGCCTTCTGCTCCTGGAACGACATGCCCTGGTAGTCGTAGCCCATTTCGCGCGGCATGGTCTGGTCGAAGACGTCTTCGAGCGCCTTGCGGGCCTGGCCGGAACTGAATCCGGGATTGGCGGATGCGTTGATCTGCGCCGCCTGGTACTCGTTGTACCGGAGCGAGAACTCGGGCGCCAGAATGGTCCTGGTGTTGATCACCGAGCCCAGCGGCACCATGCTGCCGCGGTTGCCGGTTACGTAGAATTGGCCGATGTCTTCCGGGCGCGTCCGGTATTCGCCCTCGGCGGCGACATACACCTGCCACTGCCGGCCGTACAGGTTGAAGTAGTTCACCAGGAAGCCGCCCATGAACGTTTGCATGGTGGTGTACACGTCGCCGATGTCGACGCCCTGGCGCATCACCTTCTCGCGGTCCACGTCGGCGTAGATCTGCGGGACAGTGGGCAGATAGGTGGTGGTGACGGAGCTGAGTTCAGGCCGCTTTCTGGCCGCCGCGAGGAACTTGCCCACGTTGGCGGTCAGGAACTCCTGGTCCGCACCGGAATGGTCTTCGAGCACGAACGAGACGCCGCCGAAGGTCCCGATGCCGGGAATCGCGGCCGGCGGGAAGGAGAACGCTATGCCCTCGCGGATTTTCGAAAGCCCCACGGCGATGTGCCGGCGGATCGCGTCGTATTTCTCCTCGGGCTGGGTCCGCTCGTCCCACGGTTTGAGCGGCACGAAGAAGAACGCGCTATATGTATTGGCCACGCCGCTGAGCAGGTTGAAGCCGATCACGGCCTGGCAGCCTTCCACTCCCGGGGTGTTCAGTATCAGCTTCTCCATGCTCTGGGCCGCCTTGCTGGTGCGCTCGAGCGAAGCGCCGTCGGGCAGTTGCAGGGCGGCCAGAAAGTAGCCTTGGTCCTCTTCCGGCAGGAATGACGCCGGCAGGTGGCGTCCCACGGCGACCGCCGCCACGGCCACCACCGCCAGGAACACCAGGCTGAACGCCGCCTTGCGGATCAACACGGAGGAGAAGTCGATGTAGCCCTTGGAGGCGCGCGCGAAGATGCGGTTAAACCATCCGAAGAACCATCCCAACGGGCCGCGGCGCGTGGTCCGCGGCTTGAGCAGCAGGGCCGCCAGCGCCGGGCTGAGCGACAGCGCGTTGAACGCGGAGATGATCACCGAGATGGCGATGGTCACCGCAAACTGCTGGTACAACCTGCCGGTGATGCCCGGGATGAACACGGTGGGAACGAAGACCGCGGCCAGAATGATGGCGATCGCCACCACCGGGCCGGAGACCTCGTGCATGGCCTGCAAGGCGGCGTCGTGCGGCGTCATTCCTTCTTCCATGTGATGCTCGACGGCCTCGACCACTACGATGGCGTCGTCCACCACCAGTCCGATGGCCAGCACCAGCCCGAATAGCGACAGCGTGTTGATCGAGAATCCGAGAATCGGGAACATGGCGAAGGTCCCGATGAGCGACACCGGCACGGCCAGCATCGGGATCAGGGTCGCGCGCCAGCTTTGCAGGAAGATGTAAACCACCAGCACCACCAGCGCCAGCGCTATGACCAGCGTCCACTCGATTTCCGCAATGCCGGACCGCACCGCGCGGGTGGTATCGATCGCTACCCTATAGTCGAGGTCCTTGGGGAAACGCTTCTTCAACTCGTCCAGCCGCGCGCGCACCGCCGCGGCGCCCGCCACGGCGTTCGAACCCGGCAACTGGTAGACGGCCATATTGGCCGCGGGCTCCCCGTTGAAGCGGCTGGAGACGCCGTAGGATTGCGCTCCCAGTTCGACCCGCGCGACGTCCTTCAGCCGCAGGCTGGAACCGTCCGCCTCCACGCGCAGAACGATGTCGCCGAACTCCTCGGGGCTGGTGAGCCGCCCCTTGGTGCGCACCGTGTAGGTAAACTCCTGTCCGGAGGGAACCGGCTCGCCGCCGATCTGCCCGGCCGGATTCACCGTGCTCTGCGTCTTGATGGCGCCGACGATCTGTGGAACCGTCACGCCCAGCTTGGCCAGCTTGTCCGGCTTTACCCAGATGCGCATGGCGTACTGGCCGGCGCCGAAGATTTGGACCCGCGCGATGCCCGGCACTCGCGCCAACTCGTCCGCCAGGTTGATGTAGGCGTAGTTGGACATGAACGAGGAGTTGTAGGTTCCGTGCGGCGAATACAGCGCCATCATCAGCAGCGGCGAGGAGAGCGATTTCTGAACCATCAGCCCCGCCGCGTTCACTTCGGCCGGCAACTGCGATTGGGCTTGCGAGGTGCGCAACTGCGTCAGCACCTGGTCCGTATTCGGATCGGTTTTCACGTCGAAGTTCACCGTGATCGTGGTGGAACCGGCGTTGGAGTTGATCGAATACATGTAATTCATGTTGTCCACGCCGATGAGCTGCTGCTCCAGCGGCGTGGCGACGGATTGCTCGAGCGTGCGCGAGTCGGCGCCCGGGAACGTGGCGCGAACCATCACTTCCGGCGGCACGATCTCGGGGAACTGCGCCGTCGGCAACTGGACCAGCGAGACGGCGCCGATGATCACCGTCATGATGGCGATCACCATCGCCACGATGGGGCGGTTGATGAAAAATCTCGCCATGTCAGTTTCCCTTCGGCTGCCCGGCGGTTTCGGCCGCGGCTGCCGCCTTGGGGACCACTGTCGCGCCGTCGGGCGCCTTCGCCGTTCCTTCCGTAACTACACGGTCGCCGGCAGCCACGCCGCTCTCGATCACCCACAACGAGCCCACCCGCGGACCCACCGTCACGTTGCGTACCGAAACCTTGTTATCCGTCCCGACCACGGCCACCTGATACTGCCCCTGGAAATTCGAAACCGCCCGCTGCGGAACCACCAGCGCGCCGCGCATGGTTTCCTTCACCGCGCTCACGCGTCCGAACTGGCCCGGACGCAGGATATTCCCGGGATTCGGAAACGCCGCCACGATGCGGATCGTTCCGGTCTGCGAATCCACCCCCCGGTCCGTGAACACGACGTGCCCGGTTTGCGGATACACGCTGCCGTCCGAGAGCGTGAGCTTGAGCGGGATGGGGACCGCGCGCCGCAGCCAGCCGTCGCCGCGCCCCGATTTCGAGAGCCCCGACACATGCAGGTATTCCTGCTCGGTGATGGGGAAGTACACCTTGATCGGATCCACTTTCGAAACCGTGGTGAGCACTGTCGAGGGGCCCACCAGATTGCCGATCTGAACCGCCGCGATGCCGGCGATGCCGTCCACCAAGGCGTGCACCTTGGTGAATTCCAGGTTGAGCTCGGCGGTCCGGATGGCGGCCTGCGCGGTCTCGATAGCGGCCTGGGCGGTCACGGTGCCGGCCTGGGAGGTCAGAATGTTCGCTTCCGCGGCTTTCTGCGCCTGCGTCTCGCTATCCAACTGGCTCTGCGCGATGGCGCGCGCCTTGGCCAGCGGCGTGTCGCGGCGGACGTTGATCTGGGCCAACTCCAGTTGCGCCGTGGCCTGCGCCAACGAGCCTTGCGTCTGCGCCAACAAGCCTCGCGCCTGCGCCAGCGAGCCCCGGGCCTGGTCGAGCACCGCCTGGAACGGACGCGGATCGATCTCGAACAGCACCTCCCCCTGGCGCACAAACGAACCTTCCTGGTAATTCTGCTTGATCAGATAGCCGGACACCTGCGGCTGAATCTGTGCGTTCACGTAGCCGTCGAGCGTGGCTACCCAATCGCCCATCACCGGCACGTCCCGCTGCTCGACCGGTGTGACGCTGACTTCCGGAGCCATCCGTCCCATGGCTGCGGGGGCGGTCTGCTGGCGGCAGCCGCCGGCGGCCAGCGACAGCAGCGCCAGGGCCGGAATGAAATAGAAGAAAGCTCGTCCAGGGTTTGTCATGGTTGGTCGTGAAAAAGCGCCGTCTCGTACATTGTACTATAATTCGATTAGTGTGCGTTTAAAGGGCATTAGTAGCGCAACACCCCGCAAGAAGACGGCCCCGCGCAAAGTGTCCAGTTGCGGCCCGCCGATTTGGGAGCGCCTCGGCGAGCCGCCCTCCATCGCGGTCGCGCGCATCGTCCGCGCCGCCACCAGGCTGGCGGACCGCGTGGGGGTGGAGAAGATCTCCATGCGGAGCCTCGCCTCCCAACTCGGCTCCGGAGTGATGTCGCTCTACCATTACGTGCCGAGCAAGGCCGACCTGCTCGATCTGCTGCTCGACGCCGCCATGGGCGGCGTGGCGCTGCCCGGGCGGCCGTCGGGCGACTGGCGGGCAGATCTGCATACCATAGGGGTAGAGACGCGCGCCTGCTTGAAGCGGCGCCCCTGGCTGGTTGGCCTCCTCCACAGCCGTCCGGCATTCGGCCCGCATCGCCTCGCACAATTCGAATTCTCGCTGGCGGCTGTCGCCGGTCTGGGGCTCGATATCGCAACCATGCACCGGATGGTCTTCTCGTTGTACGTCTACACCCTGGGTTTCGTCATGCTGGAACTGTCCGAGGCGGAAGCGCTGCGGCGGGCGCGGCACGGTAAGAGCAAGGCCGTGCCGCCCTACATACGCCGGCTTATCGCCACCGGCGCGCTCCCCAATATCGAGCGTCTGTTCCGGGAGAGCGACGGGCCGCCCGCCAGCGACGCCGCATTCGAAGACGGCCTCGAACTCGTGTTCGAAGGCATGGCCGCGCTGTTGAAGACTGCCAGGTAGGGCATGCTTTAGCTTGCCCGGTCGCAAAGAAGCTCTACAATCGTCTTATGACCAGGCGTGAGCTTCTGGCTGCTGGAGCGGCGTGCGCGTCCACTCTGTGGGCGCGAAGCCGCATGGACAAATCGCGCATCAGCGCCATCACCGACGAGATTGGCTTGTCCACCGACGAAGCCATCGCGTTCGCGCATCGATACGGGCTCCGGTTTGTGGAGATCCGCAACCCGCCGGGAAGCCGGAAGGAATATTTCTCGCTGAGCGAGCCGGAGATCAAGGTGGATGCCGTGAGGTTCCGGAACGAGGGTCTCAAGGTCTCGTTCGTCAACACCAGCCTGCTGAAGTTCGGCTGGCCGGGGAGCCAGCCAGTGCGCCGAAGGCAGGAAGAACCGGCCGCGCGCGAAAAACGCCTGGCGGCCGAGAGTGCGCTCTGGGACCGCCGCGGCGAGGACCTGCAAAAAGCGCTCCGCTGCGCCCAGATCATGGGCGCGGACAAGGTGCGGATCTTCACGGGTTCGCGCGTCGACGACCCAAGAACCATGTTTCCGCGGATCGCGGAGGTGCTGGGCGAGATGGCGCTGGCGGCCGAAAGGGAGAAGATCTACCTGCTCATCGAAAACGAAGCCTCGCAGAACGTGGCCACTTCCGCGGAGCTGGCGGACATCATGAATGTCATTGGCTCCAAGTGGGTGGGGATGAACTGGGACCCGCACAACGCCTACGGCCGCGAAACGTCGTACCCCGACGGGTATGCGCTGCTGCCGAAGAAGCGCCTCCTCAACGTCCAGGTGAAGGCCAAGGGGGTGATGCCCGACAGCCCCGAGAAAGAAGACTGGAAGGCCATCATGCTGGCACTGGACAAGGACGGCTACACGGGCAAAATCGCACTGGAGACGCACATTTTCGACGGCACTCTCATTGCCGCCGCGCACAAGTCCATGGACGAGATCATGCACCTCGTGGGTGAAATCTGAATATGAGCAAGAACTTCTTGATTGCGTTTGGCATCGGAATCGTTTGCGTCGCGATTGTAGCCTTGTGGGTGGTCCATATGCAGCGCGGGGCGTACGTCGACTTGCCGGGGAAGGTCCTCAAAGTCCGCACTGCGCCGCTCGACGAAGCCAGCGCCGTGGCGGTGTTGGATTTCCGTGTATCCAACCCGGCGGACTATCCGTTCGTGGTACGGAAGGTCACGGTGGCGATGGAAGATAACTCGGGCGCCGAGTCGGAGGGCCAGACCGTTTCCGAAGTGGACGCCAGGCAGCTTTTTCAGGTGATTCCGCTGCTCGGGCAGAAGTTCAACGACACCTTGCTCATGCGGGACACAATCCCGCCGCACAATTCCTGGGACCGCATGGTGGCCGTGCGGTTCGAAGTGCCGGAATCGAAGCTCGAGGCGCGCAAACGCCTGCTGGTGCGGATTGAAGAAGTCGATGGCAAGGTTTTCGATTTATCGGAAACGAAGTAGGGGCCGGGCATGCCCGGCCCCTACCGGCGCAGGATGGCGTAGCGCGGGTCCAGAGCCACCTTTAGCGGCGGCTGGGTGAGCGCCACGGTGAAGGTGACCGGGTCGGTGGCGGACCTTACCCACTGGGTGATGGTGCGTCCGCGCGCCACCTGAATTTCCACCGGCGCGANNTTGGGGTCGTCCGACTTGGGCGGCAGGAACTGCGCCGCCAATTCCCGAAAACCCTCGGTGGAGATCTCTTTGCCTCCGTAGCGCGTCATCAGCTCGCGCAGCATGGAAAAGAAGCGCTCGTCACCCATGCGCCGCCGCAGCATCTGAATAATCCAGGAGCCCTTTCCATAAATGATACTTCGCCAGGCGCGCGGCTCCTGCGAGTTTTCCAGTCGCGGACCCAGCACGATGGGGCCCGTGGAGTCGACGATCTGGCCGCTGGCGCTCTTGGCCAGCAGCTCGGCGCGGTAGGAATCGAGCATCAGCTCGACGGAATGCCCGCCCTTGCGCTTCTCCAGGTATAGCAGCGCCGAGTAGTTGGCCAGCGCCTCCATGAGCCAGGCGTCGCGGTAGGTAGCCGCGGTGACGCGGTTCCCCCACCACTGGTGCGCCACCTCGTGGGCCTGCAAGACGTCTTCGAAGAACAGTTCCGCCTGCACGGTGGTGGGGTTGCGGGAAGTTGGCAGGCTTTTGAGGTACGACAGCGTGGAAAGATAGATCAGGCCCGGGAAACCCTGGCCAAACGTGCCGGGAATGGGCGAAACCGTGAGCTGGGGCAGCGCCGGCGGGCCGAACCTGGAGGCCATATACTCGAGCGCCGAAGCCACTTCCGACGCCAGAACCTGGAGTCTCTGTTGAGGGCTGGGTTCCATGGGCGCGGTCGCCTCGCCGAAGTCCGGCTGGCGGCGCCGCTGCAGCGCCGCGGGCGGCGTGGCGAGGATGGTCTGTGGCCGCGGCTGGAGCGCGCGCTCCAGCGTGCGGTTGGCGCAGACATCCACCACGTACCCGGCGCGCTCCAGCCGGGCATGCTCGTAGTTGCCGAGGTTGAACGCAGCCATGCGAATGGGAGAGGAAGTGCGGCGGCGGGTAGTGCGCCAATCGCCTTCGGTGCGGTCCTCGACGACCTCTCCGGGGGTGACCAGATCCAGGTCGTGCGGATAGCGGAAGAGCAGGTCGTAACTGGCGAACTGCTGGCCGAACATGGGGTACCAGAAGCCGCGCGCGGTGACATAGAAGACGCGGTCGCCCGCATCGTGAATGACCCTGCCGGAATGGTGAAACTCAAACTCGTACTCGACTCCCTGGCGCAGCGGCTCGGGCGGGACCACCAAAAAGAGATTGTTGCCGCCGCGCATCAGATTGACCCGCAGCGCATCGCTCTGGAGCACTTCGGCGGNNTGCCGCCGGCCGCCGGCGTCACCTTCACGCGCGTCACGACGCTCAGCGACAGATCCTCGTTGACGACAGCCTGGATGCGATAGTCGCGCAACGACAGTTCCGGCTGGTGCACAGCCGGGTGCAGGCGGGAGGATCTAGCCGCGAAACTGGTCCAGGTGTCGAAGTAGAGGCGGTTGTCACGGGTGGTGAACTGGCCAACCAGGATCTGCTCCGAGCCGCTGGGATCGAAAACCACATCGAAATTGCCGAGCTTGATTCCCTGCAAGAAGGCGACGAGGAAGCCGGGCCGGCTGGCCGGCCAGCCCAGCAGATCGAGCGTCAGGCGCGTCTGGTAGCCGGCGCCCAGATTGCGCAGCGCCGACGTCCATTGCTCATCCAGCAAGGCGCCCAGTTCGGGGATCTTCTTGTTGGCGGGGTTGTCCGGCAACTGCTTTTTCAACGCGTCGTAGACGTCGCCGGTGAACAGGAACACCGCTCCGCGGAAGTGCTCGTCCAGATTGGGAGAGTCGATGTAGGTTGCCAGCGAGCGGCGCTCGGCGCGATCGGGCGGCAGCAGCATCACTTCGCCGTCACCGCCGTCTGTATCCGCCAGGAAAACGGCGGCGATCGGGCGGCCCGCCACCGGCTTGCTGAAGATGAGATATCCGTCGGTGAGGTAGACGCGTATATCCTCTTTGATCAGGGTGAGATCGCGAACGCGATAGCACTCGTCGCGGTCGAAGCTATTTTCGCGGATGGCGCGCGCGATGTCGGCGGCGGAGCCGGCCGCCAGCGGCAGGCGGCCGAGCAAGGCGAGAGCGAGGACCCAGCGCATGATTTCAGTGTAAAGGAAAAGGGGTCAGACGCATTTTTCACGGCGAAAAATGCGTCTGACCCCTTTTCCTACGCGGCGGCTTTGGCGATGGGAAGTTGCCGCACTTTGGCGAGCTGGCAGGCTTCCAGCAGGCGGATTCGCTCTCCAAGTGGCGGTTGCTCCTGTGGTAGCATGGGTGCCTCTGGAGGAGATCCTGCATGCGGTTGGTCACACTGGAAAGAGAAGGCTACGCGGAGCCCGGAGTGCTTTTGGGCGGCGAGCTGATTGCAATTGGCGGCACCGGGTTCGACAGCGTGCTTTCGGTGATCGCCGGCGGCGCGGACGCCCTGGACCGCGTCCGGCGATGGTTGAAGAACCCGCCTCCCGGCGAACCCTTCGACCCCGCCAAGACCAGGCTGGCGGCGCCGGTTCCCAGACCGCCCAAGATCATCTGCATAGGCCTGAACTACAGCGACCACGCCGCGGAATCGAACCTGCCGATTCCGGCAACGCCCACGGTCTTCGCGAAATTCCAGACCGCCGTGACCGGGCACCGGCATCCGATCGTGCTTCCGAAAAACTCCGTCAAGCCGGATTACGAAGCGGAATTTGCGGTGGTGATCGGCCAGGGCGGCCGGCATATTCCGGAGGAGCGCTGGCGCGAGCATGTGTTCGGCTACACCATGGTCAACGACGTGAGCGCGCGCGATTTCCAGATGGCCACCACGCAGTGGATGATCGGCAAAACGTTCGACACGTTCGCGCCCATCGGCCCGGCCATCGTGACCGCGGACGAAATCGAGGACCCGCACAACTTGGACATCTCACTGACGCTGAGTGGCGAGGTGTTGCAGAGTTCGAACACGCGCCACCTGATTTTCGGGGTGCCGAAGCTGATCGCATTCCTGTCGAGCGTCTTCACGCTGGAGCCGGGCGACATCATCTCGACCGGCACGCCGGGTGGCGTAGGGTCTGCGCGGAAGCCGCCACGCTGGCTGAAGCCTGGCGACGAAGTGGTGGTGCGGGTGGAAGGGCTTGGGGAACTGGTGAACCCGGTGGTGGCGGAAGGGTAGGGGGCGCCGAAACCGGCCCGCTACGCGCAGATCTGCGCGAAAAACGGATGTGTTTTGTGGAAAACAATAGGGTTATTGGTCAGACTCCGCTCAGATCTGCGCGAGATTCCGACGGCGCTCCGTTGTGCGATGGTAAACTGATTCTGACCACCAGCGCGCGCCCGTAGCTCAGGTGGATAGAGCGGCTGGCTTCGAACCAGTAGGTCGGGAGTTCGAGTCTCTCCGGGCGCGCCAGATTCTAAAGCATTTATGGCTTGTCGATTGTTCGGTGCCTGGAGTTGACAGCCATCTTGACAGCCACGTGACCGCTCCCAACAGAGGGGAGGCGACAGATGGATTACACGATAATCCGCGCCGCTCTCGGCGCGCTTGAACATGAATTGGGGCAGGCGCGCGAGGTGAAGAGTCAAATGGAGGCGGAAGCCTTCGGCTATAGGCATTCAGGTGGCTGGGAGGAACCGGCAGACGTACTCCCGTATTTCCTGAATCGCGCCCACGACATGATGCTGGTTGTCCTCGAAGCCGCCGCCCTGCCCGAGACTCGAAGGCACCTTTTGGAGAGGTGGTCGAAGTTTGAGAGCGCCGGGGGCATCGGGAATGTGCATCATGAACCGTTGTACGACTCCCTGACCAGCGAGCCGCTCAACTACCTTGAGACCCAGATCGCAGCCCTCCGCGCGTCGGTCGGCGAGCCGATGCTTTCATCGGATGCGTTTGAGCCGTCTAAATTCGAGACCCTGTTGCGCAATACGGCGGTCCTTGTTCACAAGCGCCACGTGACGCCCCAGCGGGAACTAGACGTGCAGAATGTAATGCACGACTACCTGGAGGCGTGCTTCCCTCAATATCGCCATCCCGTGGAGATCACAGGCATCATCGGAGACTTCAAACCGGATGGCGGCGTACGAAACCTGAAGGCGGCGGTGGAGTTCAAATATGCCGCGACGCGCGCTGAGGTCCCCATTGCTCTGGGCGGTGTTTTCGAGGACGCTGGCGGGTATTCGGGGTCCTTGGACTGGACTCGATTCTATACTGTCATATATCAAACAGAGCCGTTTGAGTCGGAGGATCGATTCAAGGCTGAAATGACGCGAGCCGGGGCCTTGAGCTGGACTCCCATCGTGGTGACCGGCGGGGGTTCTCGAAAACCCAGGACCGTCGTGAAAGCGGACACTCAAGGTTCAGACGGGTGATCCCGTTGGTATTATTGATGAGCCGTATGCAGGGTTCAGTTCCAACTCTTGCTCGTGTTGCGTCGGCAAGGCAAAAATAGCGTCCGTTTGGCGCCCGCTTCCTGGGGTCATACCACCCGTTACCCCTCTGTACACCACAACCGAGCACCGCTGCGCGCTAAAATGCAGCCTGGGCACGCCGGACGAGGCCGTCCCAGCAGGGCGACGGGCCGAGAGATGAGTGACGTCGCAACACACGTGACCCGGAGCAGATCCACGAATTGCTAAAGCAGATGTTCAGCCCGAAGTGGCACTATCCGGCTGGGCTGATTGGCGCCGCCGGCATTCCGACCAGCACGACTCGCCTGGACACAGTGGAGTTTACCGACTACATCGAGAAGTGTCGGCTGTGGGTCAACGAGTTCTTGGGCCTGAACATTCCGTTGCCGGGAGAGGTTAGCGTTTAGGGCGCTTGAAAACGTACGTGTGAAGTCCGTAGTCACTATAGGCAGTCACGCCAACAAGATCCCAACCTTCCATACCTAGAGTATTCAATTGACTATCCGGTGCTGCTTGGTTCCGAGTTTCGATAGTCTTATATTCCCATTTTTGCATAGCGTTTTCATTCTACGACAATTAACCGCTGCGCATCTGCTCGAACAACACATCCAAAAGCAAATTCTCGACTACCTGCGATTGCGCGGTATCCCCCGCTACAAGCACCAGAACTTCGGATTAAGGAAACCGGACGGCGGTTACATCCCCACGCACACTCGCGGCGTTTCAGACATCATCGGCTGTATCCCCAAGACGGGCCGGTTTCTGGCCATTGAGGTGAAGCGGCCGGGGAACAAGCCGACCGGCGAGCAGCAGCAGTTCATTGACACCATCAACGAGGCGGGAGGGTTGGCGTTTGTGGCGCGGAGCGTCGAAGATGTAGCTTCGATTTTATCCATTTGAAAGCGATTAGTTTAGTGCGATGGTTGTCTGAATGTTTAAGCCAGTCTTGATTTGTCGGATGAAGAAAGGACACTAGCAAAGTTTTCTTGAGTCGTTTGCTGTTTAGATTCTGTGTTAAGGTTTCTAGTAGTTTATCTGCATGGTTCCAATGTTCTGGCTTTTCGCCTAGGCCTCTAAGACCGTCAAATAATCGGTGGAACAGTTCAATCTGTTGGATGTTAGGTATTTGAGCATAAAGATAGTCTGCCCTTACGCGAGTTAATACATCGCCCTTTCGTTGTATGTCGTGAACATACATATGGTGTCCTACTTGAAGCTTTCGGTAAAGGCGTAGGTATTCTATTAGCGATTGATAGTTGGAGGCCATTTCTCGATAGAGAGCGGTTTCCATATCTGTGATTTTTGCTCTGGATTGAAACCAAAGTTTAGGCGGCTCGCTGAGTATTCCAACGATAAATCCGCAAACCGCGCCGCAGCCAGCGCTAACGACAATCTTTGTTAGATCATCCATGCGCCAACAATGATAGTCCATCGTGAACCCGTTGTAAATCCTCAATCCTCAATGCCGATCCTCAATCCCGAGGCTCCGCAGATACCGCTCCGTGGTGGTGATGGAGGAATGCCCCAAAATTCGCTGGAGGTAGTAGAGGTTCCCGCCAGCCCGCAGATAATTAACCGCAAACGAATGACGAAGCGTATGCCACGAACAACGAACACCCGTGATGCCGGCCTTCCGGCACACGACCTTAAAATCTCGTTCCGAGTTCCTCACCGAAAGGGGCGTTCCAGTTCGCGCGCAAAAGACTCTCGGATATTGATGCTTGGCAAGATGCCGGTACAAGACCTTGCGCAGTTCAATGCTCACTGGTACGAGTCGCTGTTTGTTGCCCTTTCCGTGAACCAAAAGAACGAGGTTGTCCAAGTCCACATCTTGGCGCGTCAGGCTCAGCAGCTCGCTTATCCTCAGGCCGGTGTCGAGGGCGACAAGGGCAATGGCGTGCGCCCGCGTTTCGTTACGCCGGATGGGCTTCCAGTGTACAAGCCGGCTGATTTGGTCAGGGCTAAACGTCGCCAGGATTTTCTGTTCTTTTTTTAGGTAGCCAATTTTGGTCGGTATGCCTGCCCACTTGAAATAGGCGTTCAGGCCGCAAATGTAGGTGTTGATGGAGATGGGGGATGTGCCTTTGTCCCGCAGGTTGATGATGAACATTTTGAAGTCGCCGCCATCGCTGTGCCGGCGCCAGGCAGCGAAGCAGTCCTCGTACCAGTCAATCGTCCGTTCGGAAACTCCCTTCAGGTATCGTCGTTCTCTGATAAAATCGTCAAAGCGCTCGTTCATGGCCAGTATCTCAATTCGGCACTGGATTGGCGCTAAGTCGTTGATTTCGCGCGCCCGTAGCTCAGGTGGATAGAGCGGCTGGCTTCGAACCAGTAGGTCGGGAGTTCGAGTCTCTCCGGGCGCGCCAGATACACCATCAACCAGGCGGCGGCAGCTACTTCAAAATGAGCAGGCTGCGCCTGGTATCATTCTCGAAATCAGCGAAGCGAATAGCGTTGTCCCGGATGAGGCGCGCGATTTTGGCAGTTGAGCAGTTGCCGGTTTGCAGCCTGACGTGAATTGAACCGGGGAACAGGTCCGCAAGGTCGGCGGCCAGACCGCGCGCAAGGTTCTCGTCAACGGGAAGCTTCAAGAACCGAAGTCCTTTCCGGAATACTGGCGAAGAACTCGTACACCGCCTGGAAGTCTTCCTTCTCCAGGTAGGGGAAGTCCTTCAGAATCTCTTCCTCTGTCATTCCGGATGCGAGGTACGATGCGAGATCATAGACCGTGAAGCGCAGGCCACGGATGCAGGGCTTGCCCCCCATTTTGCCGGGTTCGACGGTGATGCGTGGGTTCAGGCCGGCCATGGATACACCACCACTTATGATACTCTTCATGCGCGCTCATTACGAAGTGCTATCTCCAAGCGTACCAAAGCGCCCACCAGGTTCTTCCGCTGGCCTACCGCAGCAGGTGCGCGTCGATGCCATGGGAGTTGACGCGGACGATCCGCGCCTGCACGCTCTCCGGGTGCTGCGGGTTCATCAGAACGTTCCAGGTCGACGGCACGATCAACTGGTACACTTCAGCGTCGGACAGGCCGCCACGGACCAGCGACTTGATAGTCGTGATAGGAAGCCGCTGCTCTATCATGGAAGCCAGTTCATCGCCGGTCCGAATGCGGGAAACCCCAAGCTTTCCTCGCAGGCGCGCATAGAAGCCCCCCGGCGGCGCCGGTGTGGCGGACTTATTCAACTCGGCCATTTACGAAACCTCCTTGGCAAGCTGCCTCTCTTATGCGGGCAACTTGCACACGCGGCAAGTCGGGCTGGAAAGGTCCGCAAGGCTGGAACATGCTCATACTTCGGGTGTTCAAGAGCTTCGCCCAGATGGAGGCGGATGAGGATGCAGGGCTACGAAGATTCAGCGCGCCCGCTCCGTGATGTACACGCCCCCAAGGATGACGAGGCCCGAGACCACCAGCGCGAGCGTCACGTGTTCATGCAGGATCAGGATTCCGAAGACGATGGCCAGCAACGGCTGCAGGTACGAGAAGGCCGCCAGGCGTGAGGCTTCCATGCGGGCCAGCGCGTAGTAATAGATGAGGTAGCAGATCACCGACGCCAGCAGCGCCATGTAAAAAACCGCGGCCCAGGCCGCCAACGGAACCGCGCGGAAGTCGAACCCGGCCGCTTGCCATAGCGTGACTGGCGCCATCAGCAGCGCGCCGCCGGCGTACGCGAAGGTATTCACGGTGACGGTGCCATACCGTTTGGCCTGGGGCTTTCCCAGCACTGTGAAGATGGAGAAGGCCAGCGCACCGCCAAGCGTGAGGAAGTCTCCCGCCAGGGTGGCGCCACCGTGCGGGCTGCTATCGAGCGTGCAGAGCAGCACCACACCCGTCAGCGCCATCATCACGCCCGCCAGTTTCCAACCGGTGAGCCGTTCCAGGCCCCGCACGCTGGCCAGCAGCAGAATCAGGATCGGCGTAGTGTTCGCGAAGATCGACGAATGCGCAACGCTGGTGCGGCTCAGGCCGAGGACGAACAGAAACTGGTTGAGGGCGACGCCGAACACGCCCAGGGTGACCAGGTGCGGCACGTCCCGGAGCGTCCAGGAGCGCGCCATGCGCCGCCGCCGTTCCCACCAGTAAGCCGGCAAAATCAGAATACCGGCCATCGAAATGCGCAAGCCGTAAAGCAGCACCGGGGGAAATGCCTGGAGGGAGATCTTGCCGGCGATGTAGTTTCCGGTCCAGCCGGCAATCATCAGGGCAACGAGCGCGTACAGGCTGGCGCGGCCCTTCAACCGATGGACTCCTCGCCCACCGGCCCGGCGTAGCCGATGATGTCGTCGTTCCGCGTGAGCGCGCCCCTCATCCCATGCCCAGCACGCGGTGCGGCTGGTAAGGCCCGGCCAGCGCCTTCAATTCCGTATCGTCGAGCTTCAGTTCGAGCGCGGCTACGGCATCCTCCAGATGCCGCATCTTGCTGGCCCCGATGATGGGCGCGGTGACGCCGGGCTGCTGCAACATCCACGCCAGCGCCACCTGCGCGTTGGCGACGCCACGCTTCCGCGCCACCTCGGTGATGCGGTCCACCACGTCGAAATCGCACGGCTGGTAATACATCCCTTGCCCAAACGTGTCGGTCTTCGCGCGGAGGGTATCTCCGTAATCCTCACGCCGGCGGTTGCCGGTCACGAATCCCCGCGCCAGCGGACTCCACGGGATCACCGCGATGCCTTCCTCCCGGCACAGCGGCAGCATCTCGCGCTCCTCCTCGCGGTAGATGATGTTGTAGTGGTTCTGCATGCTCACGAACCGCGTCAGCCCCATCTCATCGGCCTTGTAGAGCATTTTCGCGAACTGCCATGCGTACATGGACGACGCCCCGAGGTACAACGCCTTTCCCATTCTCACCACGTCGTCGAGCGCGGCGAGCGTTTCCTCGATGGGGGTCTCGCGATCGAAACGGTGGATCTGGTACAGGTCCACATAATCCGTCCCCAGCCGCCGCAGGCTGTCGTCGATGGAGTGCATGATGTGCTTCCGCGACAGGCCGCGCTGGTTGGGATCGTCGCCCATGGGGCTGAACACCTTGGTAGCGATCACCACGCGGTCGCGCGGAGGCCCGAAATCCTTGAGCGCACGCCCCAGGATCTCTTCGCTCACACCGCGCGAATAGACATCCGCCGTGTCGAAGAAATTGATGCCCAACTCGAGGGCGCGCCGGACGAAGGGGCGGCTCTCCTCCTCTTCGAGCACCCACTCGCGAAACTGCTTCGAGCCGTATGTCATCATCCCGAGACAGATTCTCGAAACCTTGAGTCCGGCAGATCCAAGCCTGATATATTCCATGTTCTATTCCTATAGCACGTTTGGCGGCCAGCACAAAAACGCTCCCTGACGGCCGCGGCTCGAAGTGAGGCGTTTTACCGAGCCGCGAACGTCAGAGAGCGGTCTTGGCCCACTTGACAACCGGCCTGCGACGGTGAGATAAAAAGATATAAGAATCCTAATCGCTAGTTCCCGCTAGCAGGGGGTGGAGCGTTCATATGCCAACAACTACCGCAGGCCAGCCGGCTGCGCTGTCTTCCGAGGAAAAGGATTTCGCGGACCGCGCCATCGCCGCGCATTCCGGCGCTCCCGGAGCGCTTCTCGGAATCCTGGA
>PLMF01000084.1:648-15835 GCA_003142355.1 Bryobacterales bacterium | reverse complement strand
TCATCACCACCCACTACATGGAAGAAGCCGACACCCTCTGCGACCGGCTCGCCATCATCGACCATGGCCGCATCATCGCCGAAGGCACGCCCCAGGATCTCAAGCGGTCCATCCCCGACGGATACCTGCTGCGCCTGCGATTCGACCGCGTGCCGGACCAGTTGATGGCGGAACTGCAGAACCTGCCCGGCGTAACCGAAGTGCGCTCGGCGGACCGCATCGCCGCCGACGTCTACGCCGATCGCGGTGGGCCGCTCATCCCCGCCATCGTCAACGCGGCTCAGGCCGCCGGTGCCGGCCTCCACGACGTGCACATCGAAGAGCCGAGTCTCGAGACCCTGTTCCTGCATCACACCGGAAGGAGTTTGCGCGATTGAACTGGAAAACGTTTTTCGCCATGCTTTCGCGCGACGGCCGTGTGGCCCGCCGCAACCTGTTCCCCATGCTCCTGCAAAACCTCTTGCAGCCGCTCCTGTTCGTCTTCATCTTCGGCCGCGTCATGACCACCAGTGGCATCCTGAGGCCGGAGTACAAGACCCTGCTCCTGCCGGGCATCATGGCCATCAGCATGGTGCTCTCGGGCATCCAGGCGGTGGCCATGCCGCTCATCACCGAGTTCCAGTTCACGCGCGAGATCGAAGACCGCCTGCTGGCGCCCATGGAAATCGGCTGGCTGGCCGTCGAGAAGATAGTGGCGGGCATGGTCCAGGCTCTGGTGGCGGGCTTGGTGGTCATCCCCGCCGGGCTGCTGCTGATGGGCTCGGGCGTGAACCTCAGTTTCCACCAGCCGTTTGCGTTCGTGGCCGTGTGCCTGCTGGTCGCCTTCTTTTCGGCGGCCGGCGGCCTGACGCTGGGCTGCAGCGTGGGCCAGACGCAGATCGGCCTCATGTTCAGCCTGGTGCTGGCGCCCATGATCATGTTCGGCTGCGCCTACTACCCGTGGAGCGTCCTGAAGGCCTTTCCGGTGCTGCAAATCGCCGTGCTGATCAATCCGCTGGTTTATGCCAGCGAAGGTTTGAGAGGCGCGCTGGCGCCGCAGGCCCCGCACATGAGCATGGCCGTAGTTCTGGGCGCGCTGCTATTCATCGACGTTGTGCTGCTGGCGGCCGGCCTGAACCGCTTCCACCACAAAGCCGTGAGCTGAGAGTGAAGACCTGCTTCCACCTGGACATGGATGCCTTCTTCGTCTCCGTGGAAGAACTGTTCGATCCGTCTCTCAAGGGCAAGCCCGTAGTCGTTGGCGGCCGGCCCAACGAGCGCGGCGTGGTTTCGGCGGCATCCTACGCCGCGCGCAAGTTCGGCGTCCACTCGGCCCTGCCGCTGCGCACGGCGTACAAACTGTGCCCGCAGGCCATCTTCGTCGACGGCCACCCGGAGCGCTACCGCGACTACTCGCATAAAGTGTACGAGGTGCTGCANNTGAACTGTTCCATCGGCATCGCCGCCTCGCGCCTGGTGGCCAAGATCAGCTCCGATCAGGCCAAGCCCAACGGCGTGCTGTGGGTGATTCCGGGCCAGGAGGCGGCATTTCTCGCCCCGCTCGACGTGCGCAAAGTTCCCGGCGTGGGTAAGGTGACGGAGAAGAACCTGAACGCTCTCGGCATCCGCAAAGTCGGGGACCTGGCGCGCCTCGACGAAGCCTTCCTCGAGCAGCGCTTCGGCAAGTGGGGCCTGGCGCTGGCCGGCAAATCGCTCGGTCTGGATGCCGGCGGCTGGTTCGACACCGAGATCGGCTCGGACGATGGCCCGAAATCCATCAGCCACGAGCACACCTTTTCCGAGGACACCACCGACCTGGCGCAAATCGAATCCACCCTGGCGCGCCTGTGCGAAATGGTGGGCCGGCGTTTACGCGAGCACCGATTGCACGCACGCACCATTCAGCTCAAGCTGCGCTACTCCGATTTCTCGACCTTCACCCGCGCACATTCCATCGCCCGCGCCACCGATCTCGATACCGAGCTGTTTGAGGAGATCCGCCAGCTCTTCCGCCGCAATTGGAAACCCGGGGCCGCCGTGCGCTTGCTGGGAGTGCACGTTTCTTCCTGGTCCGGGGGCCGCGAGCAGTTGAACCTGATAGGCGAAGAGAAACACCAGAAATGGAGCCAGGCGCTGGCGGCCGCCGACCGGCTGCGCGACAAGTTCGGAGAGTCGGCCGTCTCCCTGGCCTCCGGCCTGCGCGGCAATTTCCGCGAGCGCACGCATGAAAACCCCGCCAGCCTGCCCGGAAAGAAGAAGCCCTAAAAAAGGGGTCAGACGCATTTTGCGGGTTTGGCAAGAAATGCGTCTGTCCCCTTTTCCGATGCTACACTCTGGGATATGGGAAGCGGGCCGGCGGGTGGCCCCACGCCTCGCATCAGTTCGCTGCTCATCAAACCTGCCTCCGCGGTCTGCAACCTCGATTGCGCCTACTGTTTCTACCTGGACCGCCAAGCCGATCCCTACCACGCGTTGCCCGCCCGCCGCATGACCCTGGAAACCCTCGAGCGCCTCGTCGATACCTATCTCTTCTACTCCTATCCCAACAGCGTGTTCGCGTTTCAGGGCGGCGAGCCGACACTCGCCGGCCTGCCGTTCTTCACGAAGTTGGTTGAGCTCCAGAAGCAGTATGGCCGCAACGGGCAGACCGTCGGCAATTCGCTCCAGACCAACGCCTTGCTGCTGGATGAGAATTGGTGCGACCTCTTCCGCGCCTATGACTGGCTGCTGGGAGTTTCCTTGGATGGGCCCGAAGGACTCAACGACCTGTACCGCGTCAACAAGCAGGGCCGCGGCACGTGGAAGCGCGTCGTCCAGAGCGTCGAACTGCTACAGAAGAACCAGCTCGAATTCAACATCCTGTGCGTGCTCAGCCAGGCCAACATCGGCCGTCCCCAAGAGCTGTACCGGTTCTACCGCGCCCTGGGAATCGGCCACCTCCAGTTCATCCCGCTGGCCGAGTTCGACCAGCAGGGCAATCCCCTGCCCTTCACCATCTCCCCGGAACAGTACGGCCGCTTCCTGTGTGAACTGTTCGACCTGTGGTGGCCCGACCGGCGCAAGGTGCGCATCCGCTTCTTCGACAACATCGCCGAAGCTCTGGCCGGCGAGAAGCCGGGTAATTGCACCATGCATGAAACCTGCGACAGCTACGTCGTCGTCGAGTACAACGGCGATGTCTACCCGTGCGACTTCTTCGTCGAAAGCTCCTGGAAACTCGGCAACATGGTCGTCGATTCGTGGCCGGAGATCGCCCGCCGCACGCGCCGTTACACCTTTGCTGCCACCAAGACGCAGGCCCATCCCGAGTGCCAGGCATGCCAGTATCAATCCATCTGCCACGGCGGATGCCCGAAGCTCCGCCACGGGCCGCACCGCCGGTTCGAAGATCTCGATTATTTCTGCCAGGCGTACAAGATGATTTTCGCCCGCAGTGTCGATCCGCTGCGGACGGAGTTGCGCAGATTACGAATAGGGGAACCAGCAGGGTTCGATCGCCGCTGAATCGCCGCTGCTTTCCTTGACGCGCGCGATCAGCCTCTGGCGCAGCTCCTCGGCGGTCTTGCTGTACGGCGCCCGGCCCGCCAGGTTGACCTGCTGGTAAGGGTCCGCGCTGTGGTCGTACATGGCGTACTCCACATAGCGGTCGGCCTTGGGAACGGGCTTCCAGTCGGGCCCCTTGGGCGCGGCGGCGGCGTACGTGTACTGCGGGGTCCGCAGGCCTCTGCCGGTCACGAATTCCGACATCTCGAAGTACACCTCGTTGCGCCAGCCCTCGGTGCGCCGGTCCAGGAGACCGAGGAAACTGTGGCCCTGCATCGATCCGGGCACGGCTACGCCCGCCGCTTCCAGCAGCGCCGGCGCCAGGTCCACCTGGCTCACCAGCTCGGAAGTCTCCAGGGATCGATTGAACCCCGGGCCTTCGATGATGAGAGGGATGTGAATCGAGCTCTCATGCGGGCTGCGCTTGTATTCCGTGTTGCGCGTCTTGAAGTGGTTACCGTGATCGCTCATGAAGACCAGGATGGTGTTGCGGTCCAGTCCGGTTTCCGCCAGCGTCTTGCGGATGCTGCCGGCCGCGTCGTCGATCCTCGCCACGCAGGCGTAGTAGTCCGATAACTGGCTGGGCCACGAACCCGGCAGCGCCCGCAGGTCTTGCGGGATGAACGGATTCGGATAGCGATGGGCGTACTCCTTCGGCGGGTCGTAGGTGTCGCTGTCGTTCTGGTGGTGAACCTCGAGATACGACACCACCAGCAGGAACGGCGATTTCGCCGACCGCAGGAAGCGCTGTGCGCGCCCGGTCATGAAGTCCACCCGGTACTGGCCCGAGAAGTGGATGGGCTTGCCGTCGTTGTCGTAAAGATTACCCTCGTAAGCGTGGGAGGTCCACTCCAACTGGTTCGACGCTTCCCACAGATCCCGGAAACCTCCGCGATGGGCCGGCGCCACGGGGCCGCTCACTTCGTCGCGCGGACGCCCTTCGCCCGGCGCCAGGTGCCATTTGCCGATGTAATTCGTCGAGTATCCCGCCTGCCCCAGCGCGGTAGCCAGAGTGTCGGCGTTTTCCGCCAGGCCGCTGCCATTGTGCCAGACCCCGTGGCGGCTGGGGTACTGCCCGGTGAAAATGCTGCCGCGCGCTGGAGCGCACACCGGCTGGTTCGAAAAAGCCGATCGGAACAGCACCCCGTGTCCCGCCATGGCGTCGAGGTTCGGCGTCAGGTTCATGGGGTTGAGACCCATGGCCCCGACGCAGTCGTAGCGGAACTGGTCCGAGATAATCAGAACGATATTGGGCCGCTTCACGTTCCCGCCGGTCTGCGCCGAGGCCACGGAAGAAGCGGACATGGCTGCGGAGACGCCCGTCAGCCACTCTCTGCGTGTCGATCCGGATGAAGGATCTGACTGGACGGCCATGATCGCAGTATCGCTCATCCTCCGCTTGCGTTGCCGCCCGCGCTGGTGTCTACTGTAGGTCTCAGCCGGAGGTGAAATTTGCAGGCTGTCTCACAACCCTCGCCGGTGGCGCGCAATGTCGCGGTGGACGCGTACCGGGGCTTCGTCATGCTGCTCATGATGGCCGAGGTGCTGCAACTGGCGCGCGTCGCTCAAGCCTTCCCCGGAAACTGGTTCTGGAGCTTTCTGGCGTACCACCAGACTCACGTCGACTGGGCCGGTTGCTCGCTGCACGACACCATCCAGCCGGGATTCTCTTTTCTCGTCGGCGTCGCGCTGCCTTATTCGATTTCGAGCCGCCTGGCCAAGGGCGCGACGTTCGGCAAGATGTTTGGGCACGCGCTGTGGCGGTCGCTCCTGTTGATCGCGCTCGGTATCTTTCTCCGCTCCCTGCACAGCCCCCAGACGTACTTCACATTCGAGGACACGCTCACCCAGATCGGCTTGGGCTATCCCTTTTTGTTTCTCCTGGGGTTTCGTCCTCCACGCTGGCAGTGGACCGCGCTCGCCGTCATCCTGACGGGCTACTGGGTCGCTTGGGCTCTCTATCCCGCACCGGTATTCGCCGCCCACTGGTACAAGAACAGCAGCCTGGGGGTTGCCTTTGACCAGTGGTTCCTCAACCTGTTTCCACGAACCGAGCCGTTTGTGGCGAACAGCGGTGGATATCTGACCCTCAGTTTCATTCCCACCTTGGGCACCATGATCCTGGGATTGGCCGCCGGACGCTGGTTGCGGGCCTGCGCGCCGCGCATCCCCATGAAACACTTGCTGGCGGCCGGCGTCGCCGGTGTGGCTTCCGGTCTCCTGCTGCACGTCGCCGGTGTCTGCCCCATCGTGAAGCGCATCTGGACGCCCAGTTGGACGCTCTTCAGCGGCGGGTTGTGTTTTCTATTCCTGGCCGGCTTCTGCTGGGTCGTGGAAGTGAAGGGATGCCGGAAATGGGCCTTTCCGCTGGTGGTCGTCGGCATGAATTCGATGGCCGCCTATCTCATCGCGCACCTGTTCGACCGGTTCATCGTCGATTCCTTCCGCATTCACTTGGGGCCGCACGCGTTCCAGGTATTTGGGGCTGGGCTGGAACCCTTAACGCGGGGCGCGGCGGTGTTGCTGACGTATTGGCTGATTCTCTTCTGGATGTACCGGCGCAAACTATTCCTGCGCGTATGAACCCAGCGAGGCCCAAGCACTCACCGGCGCTTCCCTTTGCCCCCGGTCATCTGCTTGATAAACTCCACTTCCTCGGGCCGGTACGGTTTCCCGTCGAAGTTGAAGATGTCGTGGAACCACATGGCCGGCTCCCGGTCGGTGTACGGTTTCTGCCAGGAATCCCAAGGCAGGTTGGTCTGTGTTTTGCCCGCCACAAAGCCCCAATTGTAGGCCGCCACCTTGTACTTCTTCGCCACCGGCAGGATCCCCTGGAAAGTGCTCTGGTTGGGGCGCGCCATGTACTCCGTGCACAGAATCGGCCGATTGTAAGCCTGCAACCAGCGGACTCTCTTTTCGAACTCTTCCGGCGCATCGTAGTTGTGAAACGAAATCACGTCGGAAAGCTCGCTCTGCATTTTTTCCATCGGCGACAGCTTCTCCGGCGCGGACCAGTCCCCCTTCCACAGGCCGCTCGTCAACGGTTGCATCGGGACCCCCGCGCGGACCCATTCGAATACCGTCGGCAGCACGGCCATCACCGCTTCACGTTTACCGGAGGGCTCGGAGGTTCCATAGCTCCCACTGCTCACGTTGTCCGGCTCGTTCCAGACGTCCCAGGCAAGGATTCGCTTGTCATCCTTGAAAGTCCTCACCACGTCTTGTGCGTACTCCAGAAAACGCCCGTGCAAAGCCGGGTCCATCAGCTCTTTGGCGCCGGGACTCTGCACCCACCCGGAATTATGCACGCCGGGCCTCGGCGCCGGCTGTCTTCCCGGTTGTGGAAACGGGTCCCAGCAGGAATCGAACAGGACCAGTATGGACCTGATCCCGTGCTTGTCCGCCATCCCCAGAAATCGATCGACGCGCCGCTTGAAGCCTCCGGCGTCCTGCTGCCACGCCAGATCGTGGAGGAACACCCGCATGGTGTTCATTCCCAGATCCTCCGCCCATGTCAACTCGAGGTTGATCCTGGCCGGATCGAATGTGTCGGCCTGCCACATCTCCAGTTGGTTGATCGCCGTGGCCGGGATGTAGTTGCTGCCCGCCAGCCAGGGTTGTTTCCGGTACCAGTCGTTGGCGGCCTTCTCGGACCACCGCTCGGATTGCGCCATGGCTGCCGTGTTCAGCAATAGCGAAACCGCTATCAGCAAATGTGTCTTCGGTGCGGTCATACTTGTATTTTGAACGCATCGGGCCGGATTTTGCTAAAATAAAAGTGCCTTTTGGTCGTCCCGCGAAACTTGGCTCGATCCATTCGCCTCGCGTAGCCTGCACAATCAGAAAGTAGAAGTGAAGTTNNACGGAATCGGCAATTCGGTCGCTGTTTGAAGCTTATGGGGCAGTGGAGCGCGTCAACCTGGTCACCGACCGGGATACCGGACGCCCGCGTGGCTTCGCATTCGTGGAAATGACGGATTCCGCCGCGGCGGACAAGGCCATTGCGGCCCTCAACGGGACCGATATGGGCGGCCGAAAGCTCAACATCAACGAGGCCCGGCCCAAGGGCGAGGGCGGCCGGGGCGGCTCTGGCGGAGGTTTCCGCCGCGAAGGCGGCGGCGGACCCAGGCAACGGCGCGAGCCTCGCTGGTAATCGTCTCGCGTCACAGCGCGGCCGGCCTCGATCGCCGGCCACAGATCGGGAGCGGATCTCATGGGTATGCGTTCGGGTACTACATTCAAGAAACGGCAGAAAGAGCTTGCGCGAATGGAAAAGCAGCGCGACAAGGCGGCCAGGAGGGTCCAGCGCAAGGCTGAAAAGCTCTCCGGCGATTCCCCGAGCACACCATTCGACGACCTTGGCGAGCCGCTCGACGGCCCGGCGCCGATCGAGGGCGTGGAGCCGCTTGCGGCCGTTGTCCCAATGCCGGTTGGCGAATAGAGTGGATCCGCATTCCTGGCCGGCTGCGGGCAGCTTTACCAGGATGCTCTCGGAGGCAGCCTGGAAGTGGAGAAAGTCATGCAGCTAAGGTACATGGGGTTCGATCAGACCAAGGCAGTCCGGATCTACAGGTTTGACAGCATCGTCGATCGGGCGCCAGCCGTCCGGTACATCGTCACCGTTGACCTGACGCTCTTCCTCAAGCACCACGTCGGCATACAAGAGGGACCCTCTCTCTGTGCCCGAAAGCTGGCGGCCGACCTCGAGACCATCCAGCAACGCGAGCACACCCTCACCAACGAAGACTTGCTCGCCTACGTCTCCGCACGCACAGAAGCGGAAGCGCGCAAGGCCGCTGCCAGAAAACCGGGCATCCGCCGCCGCGGTCCGGTCCGCCACGATGCCTGGGGAAACCCAGCCGGCGCAGCCCTCACCGGGGTGACCTCGGGGCACAACGGAAAGTAGGNNGTCATGATGGGCCAATTGGTGGCCAGGGGCCACCAGTTGACGCCCGACCCCGCCGAAGCCGATGTCCTGGTAGTCAACACCTGCAGTTTCATCGACCCCGCCAAGAAGGAATCGGTGGAAGCCATCCTCGAGATGGCCGAATACAAAAAGAGCGGACGCGCCCGGAAGCTGATCGTCGCGGGCTGCCTGGTGGAACGCTACCGCGACGCCATCCGCCAGGAAGTCCCGGAGGTCGATGCCATCATCGGCACCAATGACCTCGAGAGCATCGTGGCGGTATGCGAGGGCATGGAGGCGCCGCCGATTCCACCCGGGCCGTACCTCTATCACGACCTCACGCCGCGCATCCTCTCGACTCCGCGCCATTTCGCTTACATCAAAATCGCGGAAGGCTGCGACCACCCCTGCACCTTCTGCGTCATCCCGCAGTATCGCGGCCGTTTCCGCAGCCGCCGTTTGGAATCCGTCGTCTCCGAAGCCGCGCGCCTCTTCGAGCAGGGCGTCCGCGAAATCAATTTGATCGGGCAGGACACCACCTCCTATGGCGAAGACCTCGGCCTCACCGATGGGCTCGCCCGCCTTCTCGAACGCCTGGCCCAAATCGACACCCCGCGCGAAAAATGGATCCGCTTCCTCTATGCGTACCCCAACCGGGTCACCGGGAAGCTGCTGGACACCCTGGCCGCGCATCCGGCGCTGGTCAAGTACATCGACATGCCGTTGCAGCACGCGAGCGCCCGCGTCCTCCAGCGCATGAAGCGCGGCGCTTCCGGCGATCTCTTCCTGAAACTGCTCGAGCGCATTCGCCGGACCATCCCCGGGGTGGCCATCCGCACCAGCTTCATCACCGGGTTTCCGGGCGAGACGGCCGAAGATTTCGAAGAGTTGTGCCGGTTCGTCGAGGCCGCCCGGTTCGACAACCTGGGGGTCTTCACTTATTCCGATGAAGACACCAGCGCCAGTTACGCCCTGGACGCGAAAGTGGACGGCCGCACCATCCATAACCGCAAGCGCCGCCTCATGGCCATCCAGCGGAAAATCGCGCGCGCCCGCAATCGCGCGCTGGTGGGCGCGGAGGTGCCCGTGCTGGTCGAAGGCCCGTCGCCGGAGACCGATCTCCTCTGGACGGCGCGCCTGTCCACACAAGCGCCCGAAATCGACGGCGTCGTTCTGATCAACGACTTCGAAATCGTCGAGCCGCGTCCCGGCGAAATCCGCCGCCTCCGCGTCACCGAAGCCCACGACTACGACGTCGTTGGCACGCTTCTCCCCCCTACGGAACCGGCGCCGAACTTTGCGGCCCCGGGCCTGGTCAACATCGCGCCATGAACTGCCCCATTTGCAAAAAAGAAGTTGCTCCCGGCGACCCCGAATTCCCTTTTTGCAGCGAGCGCTGCCGTATCATCGATCTAGGCAACTGGGCGACAGGGAAGTACGTGATCCCGTCGCCCATCCCGAAAGATGAAGAAGAACCGTAGCGTGGGGCGGACCCCCCGGTCCGCGCGGGTCCCCCTGGACCCGCTGGCCGACGGGGGCGTCGGCCGCGGACCAGGGGGTCCGCCCCACAAACTCGCCGCTCTCCTTTCCACCTGGTTCGGTTGCGGGTACGCTCCCATAGCTCCCGGCACGGCCGGGTCGCTGGCCGCGCTTCTGATCGGAATCGCGCTTCACGCATACGCCGGCTTCGCGTGGTGGCACTTCCTTCTGCTGGCCGCCATCGGCTTCTGGCCGGCGGTGTGGGCCGCCGGCGTCACCGCGCGCGCCACGGGCATCGAAGACCCCGGCTTCGTGGTCGTCGACGAAGTGCTCGGGCAGTGGATCGCCCTGGCCGGCGCTCACCCGTTCAATTGGAAGAGCTGCCTGGCCGCCTTCGTCCTCTTCCGGCTCTTCGATATTTGGAAGCCCCCGCCCGTGCGCCAGTTGGAGGCGCTGCCCGGCGGGATCGGAATCAACGCGGACGATGTGATGGCTGGCCTGTATGCGGCGCTTGTGTTATTCCTGGCAGGATGCTTCAATCTGTATTGAATGCCCCTTCGGAAATCACCCGATCCTAAGCCCCAGATTTCTCGGGTCACACCGCCCGCCGCCATCGCCGGCGGCGAGTTGCAGATTCGAGGGCGGGGCTTCCTGAAATCGGACCGGCCCTACGTCACCATCGGAGAAGTCGGCGCGCCCGTGATCATTGGCTCGGATGCGTTCGTGATCGCCCGCGTTCCGGAGGGCGCCACGGCCGGAGGGCTGGTGGTCCAAAGCGGCCAGCAGGCCAGCGATTCCTGGGCCTGCGATATCGGCGTTTTGGTCGCCGAGAACCTCCACCCCGTCGCCAACCCGGCCATCGATTCCTTCGGCAATATCTACACCACCTTCAGCGGCTCGCGCGGCCAGAAAGTTCCGGTAGCGGTCTACAAGATCGACCTGAACTTCACCATGAAGCCGTTCATCAACGACCTCATGAATGCCACTGGCCTGGCGTTCGACTCGCAGGGCATGCTCTACATCTCCAGCCGCTACGACGGTTTCGTGTACCAGGCGACGCCCAACGGCAACATGTCCGTTTTCGTGGAAGGCATGGGGGTTGCCACCGGAATTGCTTTCGACGGCCTGCAGAATCTCTATGTCGGCGATCGCAGCGGCACGGTCTTCAAGATCAGCCCCGACCGCCAGATTTTCGTCTTCGCCACGCTTGAGCCTTCCATCGCCGCCTACCACCTGGCGTTCGGCCCCGACGGCTACCTCTACGTCGCCGGTCCCACCACCTCCAGCTTCGATTCCATCCACCGTGTTTCGCAAAACGGCGCCGTGGAAGTCTTCTATCGCGGCCTCGGCCGTCCGCAAGGCATGGCCTTCGACGCCGAGGGCCGCCTGTACGTGGCCGCCTCCATCTCCGGCCGCAAAGGCGTGGTCCGCATCGACCCCGACCGCCGCGCCGAGCTGTTCGTCTCCGGACCTGGAATCGTGGGTCTGGCGTTCACCCCCTCGCGCGCCATGGTGGTGGCCACCACCAATGCCATCTATCGCGTGGACGTGCAGATCAAGCGCCCCCTTTCGCTCCTCTAATGAACGCTGAAATCATTGCGGTCGGCTCCGAGATGCTGACGCCCGAGCGCGTCGATACCAACTCGCTCTATGTCACCGGCGAGCTGAACAACCTGGGCGTCGAAGTAGTCGCCAAGTGCGTGGTCGGCGACCACCGCGATCGTCTCGCCGCCGCCATCCGCCAGGCGCTGGCGCGCTCGGAAATCGTGATTCTCTCCGGCGGCCTGGGCCCCACCGAAGACGACGTCACGCGCGAAGCCGTGGCCCAGGCGCTGGGCCGCCAGCTCGTCTTTCATGCGGAGATCGCCGAGGCGCTGGAACGCCGTTTCGCGCGGGCCGGGCGCAAGATGGCGGAGGTCAACAAGCGCCAGGCCTTCATCATCGAAGGCGCGGAGATTCTTCCCAACGACCGCGGCACCGCGCCGGGCCAGTGGATCGAAGAATCCGGCTCGGTGGCGATGCTGTTGCCCGGCCCGCCGCACGAGTTGAAGTCGATGTTCGAGCGCGAATGTCTGCCGCGCCTCAGGCGCCTGGCGCCCCCACAGGCGATTCGTACGGTAGTGCTGCGCGTGGCCGGCATGCCGGAATCCGATCTCGATCAGCTTATCTCGCCGGTCTATCGCAAGTACCAGAACCCGGTCACCACCATCCTGGCGGCCAACGGCGAAATTCAGGTCCACCTGCGGGCCCGCTGCGCCACCGAAGCCGAGGCCGAGGCCCTTCTGGCGGAGGTGGCCGCCCCCATCGAACAACTGCTGGGCGACCACCTCTACTCCCGCAACGGCGACCCGCTCGAGGTCGTCGTCGGCAATCTCCTGCGCGGCCGCCGCGCCACCGTCTCAGTGGCCGAAAGCTGCACCGGCGGCATGTTGGGTGAGCGCCTCACGTCGGTTCCCGGCAGCTCGGACTACTTCGTGGGCGGCTTCATCACGTACGCCAACGCCATGAAGGTGGAACTCCTCGGCGTGCCCCCCGAGGTCCTCGATCAGCACGGCGCCGTGAGCCAGGAAGCCGCCGAAGCCATGGCCGCGGGCGCGCGCCGCCGCACCGGCTCGACCTACGCGCTGGCCGTCACCGGCGTAGCAGGTCCCGGTGGCGGAAGCGAATCCAAGCCTGTGGGCTCCGTTTACATCGCCATCGCCGATGACGCCGGCGCACACACCGAGCACCGCCGGTTCCTCGGCGACCGCCAGCGTATCCGGCTCTTCACCGTGCAGATGGCGCTCGACCTGCTGCGGCGGCGGATTGCGGGACGCTGCGGCTGAGGGGGGCACCCAGCGTCTCAACCGAGGACGACTCGAAAGCCTTCTTGTATGAAATGGTGATCGTTGGTCAGGATTTCCAGAATCCCCTGGCGCCGCATCGTCGTCATGGATATGCAGTCCACCAGGCTGTAACCCTTGTCAGCGCGCTGCTCATACAAACGCAGGCCCGCCAAAAAGGATTCACGCGACTGCGGATGAACCGTCACGCGCCGGTCGTCCAGGATCGTACGGACCGCCCGGGCTGCCCCCTCCCGCAGATGCGTGCCGCGCTGAGCCAAGCCGTCCAGAAGTTCAGTCAGCACCTCGTCGGTCGTAACCAGGCGGATTTGTCCAAGCGCCTCCCGAGAGCGGATTATCTGCGCGCGGTACTGATCCTGCGGATGAAGTGCCGCACCCCAGTAGAGCGTGTCCGCGAAGACCAGCCTCACTTCCTTTTCGGTGCTCCGTGGAGGTAGTGGTCGAGGTTAGCGAAGTAGTCGGCGGGGACTTTCGCCCACTCTCGGGCCGGCACCGCCTTCCCAATAGCTGACAATTCAGCCTCCAGCGAGCCGGCGGCGAACTCCGCCGCAACCTGCGGGTTCGAGCCGTTCTTCCCTCTCGTCACCGCTACGGCAGGGCGTCGTGGTTTGGTCGCGGTAGCCACTTGTTCTCCTCTAGCCAGTATACTCCGCAGTCGTTCCGCATCTGGCGATGATGCCCGATTGCCGGAAACGGCTTAGGAGGGGGAAGACCGGGGATGGACGGAGCGTATCCGCTGCACCAGTTCGACCTTTGCGCTCTCCGTCACTGCCGTCGCACACACCGAGCACCGCCGGTTCCTCGGCGACCGCCAGCGTATCCGGCTCTTCACCGTGCAGATGGCGCTCGACCTGCTGCGGCGGCGGATTGCCTATTCCCGGCCGGCGTAGAGCTCGTCGATGTGGGCCTTGCAGTTGGCCAGCGCCTGGGCGCGCCGGATCTTCATGGTGGCGGTCAGTTCGCCCTGCTCGATGGAAAAATCGCGCGCCAGCACGCGGTATTTGCGCACCTGCTCAAACGGCGCAAGCTGTTTGTTCACGCGCGCCACCGCTTTGCGGATCTCGGCGAGCACCGGCGGCGCCTGGGCGATTTCGGCAGCCGGACGGCCCCTCCACGGCTCCATCCCTTTCAACGTATCGGCGGCGGCGGAATTGATGGTGAAAAGCGCGGTGAGGAACGGCAGCCGGTCCCCAATCAGCAGCACCTGGCTGACCAGCGGCTCCATCTTGAAGAGATTCTCCACGCGAGCGGGGTATATCTTTTTTCCAGTGGAAGAGACGATCAACTCCTTTTTGCGGCCCGTGATGAAAATGTAGCCTTCGTCGTCGACGTGGCCCAGGTCGCCGGTGTGCAGCCAGCCGTCCCGCAGCACTTCGGCGGTGGTCTGGGGATCGTTCAGGTAGCCGGAGAACAGACAGGGGCTTTTGATGAGCATCTCGCCGTCCTCGAGGAACCGCACCTCGATGCCGGCCAGCGGCTTCCCAATGCTGCCCGGCTTGGGGCGGTCGAGCGGATTCAGAGTGGCCACGCCGCCCTCGGTCAATCCATAGCCTTCGATGAGCGGCATGCCGATAGCTTCGTAGAACTCGGCCAGGTTTTTGCCCAGCGGCGCCGCGCCCGAACAAGGCACCCGCAGGCGCCCGCCAAAGCGCTCGCGGATCTTGCGGAAGAGAAGCCGGTCGGCCAATTTCAAGGGTGCGCGAATTCGCACCGGAACCGGCTTGCCCGCCCGGCGGTAGCGCGCCGCCGCCAGCGCCAGCCCCAGCGCGCCATAGAACAGCTTCCGCGCCGGAGCGGGGCGCTTGCGCAGTTCCGTGCAGATGGAGGAGTAAATACGCTCCCACATGCGCGGGGGCGCCAGCAGAATGGTGGGGCGCACCCGGCGGATTTCCTGGGGCAGCTTCAAAAGGCTCTCGGCAAAGGTCACCGGCATGCCGCAGCGAAGCGGCAGAAATTCCATCACCACGCGTTGCGCGATGTGCGCCGATGGCAGAAAGACCACGGTGGCATCTGCCGGCCCCATGGGCAGCGCCGCCGGACCCATGTCGATGTTGGACACGATGGCATGGTGCGTCACGAGCGCCATCTTGGGCTCTCCGGTGGCGCCGGAAGTCAGATACAAGATCGCGGGGTCGGACGGGTCGAGTTCCGAGCATAGCCGCTCCGTCAGGGCCGGGTCTAGCTGGAGCGCCTTGCGGCCGATCTCGCGGAGGTCCTCCAGTGCGAGTGCGCCCGCGGCCCGTCCGGTCAGCAGAATCCAGTGTCGAACCGGCGCCTGCCGCAGCACTTCGAGCATCTCCGGACTTTCGATGAAAGCCGCGCACGCCCCCACGGTTTCCAAGGTGCGAACCAAGTCCTTGGACGGATAGCTCGGGTAGAGGGCCGCCGCCACGGAGCCGTTGGCGAGGATGCCCAGGTCGGCCAGGTAGAACTCGAG
>PLMF01000084.1:0-642 GCA_003142355.1 Bryobacterales bacterium | reverse complement strand
CTGAATGAGCGCCGGCGCATCACCGTGCGCCCGGGCGGCTTCTTCGAGAACCTGGTAAAGGGTGCGGGACCTCACTCCATGCAATGTACCAAATGTTTAGCTGTCGTATTGGAGCAGGGAGAAGACGTCGTACCCCGCGAGCTTCCGGCGCCCCTTGAGAAAAGTCAGCTCGACCACGAATCCGATGCCCGCCACCGTGCCGCCGGCGCCGCGCACCATGCGCGCCGCCGCCGCGGCGGTGCCGCCCGTGGCCAGCAGGTCGTCCACAATCAGCACCCGGCTGCCGTTCCCGACGGCGTCCTTGTGCATCTCGAGCGTGTCGGTGCCGTACTCCAGGTCATAGGTGACGCGGACCACTTCGGCCGGCAGCTTCCCAGGCTTGCGCACGGGCACAAAGCCCGCACCCAGCGCATAGGCCAGAGCCGGCGCGAAGATGAACCCGCGCGCCTCGATCCCCAGCACCAGGTCGACCGGCGTCTGCCGATAATGCTGCTTGAGCCCGTCTATGACGGCGCACAGGCCGGACGGCTCCTTGAGGAGCGTGGTGATGTCGTAGAAGAGGATGCCGGCTTTAGGAAAGTCGGCCACCTCGCGAATGAGCCTTTTCAGATCCATAAGAAAACCCGGTGACATCCATGATAA
>PLMF01000068.1 GCA_003142355.1 Bryobacterales bacterium | reverse complement strand
CGCCGCCCAGCGCCTTTGCCAGTTCCTCGGCCAGGGCGATGTTGTCCCGGCTCTGGATGCCGCGCCCCACCGCCACCAGCACGTCCTGCTTGGTTAGATCCACATCGCCCGCCTCCGGGTCTATGTATTTCTTCAGGCGCACGCGCGAATCTTCCAGCGTAACCGTCGCTTCCTCGATGGCGGGCGACCGTTCCGACCGGCCCTTGTCGGCCGGTCTCGCGCCGGGCCAGACGCCCACGATCGCCAGCTCGCCGGCGGGCTCGACCGCGGCCTCGATCTTCCCGCCGTACATGACACAGATCGCCTGCATCTTGCCGTCCACGATCCGGATGTCCTTGCAGAAGTTCACGGCTGAGTTGCCCAGGCGAATGGCCACCAGGGTGCCTATGCCCAGGCTTACATTCGTGAGCGGGACCAGCAGAGCGCACGGCTTCCTGGCTTCGATCAGTTGCGCCAGCGCTTGCGCGCAAAGCTCCGGGATCGGCTCCGCGAGCAACGGGTGGTCCACGTAGAGGACGGAGTCCGCGCAGCCCAGAGTTTGCGCCAGTCCCTGGATGCCGCTACCGGCCAGGACGGCTGTCAGCGGAACGCCCAACCCATCCGCGACCTCTCTTCCCAGCGCCAGCATTTCATAAGTGATTTCGGAGAGGTGTCCTCTCCATTGCTCGGCCACTACCCAAACATTTCCGGTCATGATGTTCACCTAGAAAATCCCCCGCTCGGCCAAAATCCCACAGAGCTTGCCGGACACCTGGTCGGCATCGCCTTCCAGCATTTCGGCGTGCCCGGCCGGCTCGTTCCGTTTCATCTCCACCACCTCGATCGCCAGCCAGCCCCCATCCGCGAGGGTTGGCGCCGCTGTGCAGTCGATCTTCTGCGACTTCATGGCTGTGCGCACCTTGGCCACCGGGACATAGCGCGGTGGTTTCTCCGCGGCCTGCATGCCCAAAACCGCCGGAAGCTTCACTTCGAATTCGCCGCGAACCCCGCCCGGATACTCCTTGATCGCCTGGACCAACTGGCCAGGAGCGTCAAAAGTCACCCGCGTCACGATCCCCAGGTACGGCAATCCGAGCTCGTAAGCCACCAGGGGCGCAATCAGCCCGTCCAGGTCGTCGATGGCCTGAACCCCGGTGAGCACCAGATCGGCCGGCATCAAACCGGCCTCGCTCTGGATCACCTGTGCGAAGACGCGAGCCGCTTGCCGGGTGGTCGACCCCGCGTCCATGCCGACCACCTTCACCACCCGGTCCGCCCCCTTGGCCATGGCCGTGAACAGGGCATCGTCCACTTCCGGCGCATCCAGAGCCAGCACCGTCACCTTGCCGCCGTGGCGCTCTTTCATGAGCAGCGCCTGTTCCAACGCATGATCGTCGGACTCACTCAAGATCATGCGAAGATATTCCAGATCCAGGGCCTTTCCGTCGGGAGCGATCTCGAGATCCTCCACAACATCGGGCACCATTTTCAAAAGAACAAGAATGTGCATGTCTTATTCCTCCATCGCCTCAGCCAGGAGCTCCGTCACGTCCCGGACAATGATGCGTTTGTCGTAGCCCAGCACCTTTAGTGCGTCTTCAAACCGGGAAACCTCATAGCTACAGGAAATGGCCAACACGTCGGCGCCGGTGGCCACAGCCTCTTTGACGCGCCTTTCCGACAGCCGTTCGTAACCTTTGGCCTTGAAGTAGGTATCCAGCCACATGCCCCCGCCTCCGCCGCCGCAGCAGATGGCGTTGACGCGGTTATGGACCATCTCCACCAATTTCACGCCGGGGATGGCCTGCAACAGTTGCCGGGGCGCCTCGTAAAACTCGTTCTGCCGCCCCAGGCAGCACGAGTCGTGGTATGTCACGGTGTAGTTCAGCTTCCGCGTCAGCAGCGGCTTGAGCTGCGCCAGGTGCCTCCCCAGAAACGGCGTGGTGTGCTCCATTGGCCAGTTGAACCCGAGGGCCGGATAGCGGTTCTTGAAAGCGTTGTGAGCGTGGGGGCAGGAAGTCACGATGCGGTTGAACTGGTACTTCTGGAACACCGCCATGTTGTAGTCCATCAGGGTTTCGAACAGGCCGGGTTCCCAGGTGAGGCGGCCGCACTCGCCGGCGCACTTCTCTTCATTGCCCAAAATGGCAAAATCGANNGAAGATGCGGATGGGAACGCCGGCGGTTTTGACCCAAGCCGCCCGTTTGCGGGAAGGCTCGCCCATGGGGTTGCCGTAACGGAGCGTGTTCTGCAAGGCCCTTTGCAGCTCGTTCGGCAGCTCCGGCAGGTGGGTGAGGGTCTGCTCCTTCATGAGAGGCAGCAGGATCTCGGTCAGCCGGATGCCCCGCGGGCACTTCGCCATGCAGGCATAGCAGGCCACGCAGGAAAGCAGGCTGTCGCTGGTGAAAACCTTCTCCAGCATTCCCGCCCGCATCATGGCAATCATGCGGCGCGGCGGATACTCCATGACATCGCCGTAGGGGCACGTGCCGGAGCACATGCCGCACTGCAGGCAGGTGAGGATCTCTTTTCCCTCGGGATACCGCGGAAGCTCCTCCAGGGTCGCTGGACAGGTGGCCATCGTTCATCTCCAAACTGCGTCTGGACGGCGCGCGCCGGATGCGCCCGTCTGGCGGATCTGATTCGTTCGAGCCGGCCTCCAGGGCCGCTCCAAAAACAGGCGTTCAATTGTCGTGTTAAGAGTGCGCAAGAAGTCTTGGGGATTGACGAATCGGTGAGCAATCGTGTACGCGTTTCCCGCTCACAGTCTCCAATCGAGGAGAATAACACCCTATTGTCTTTTAATCAACAAATTCCACACATGTGGCGACGGGGCGACCGCCGCGATTGCAGACGTGACGCGATTTACAACGAACTGAGGATTTCGCGACGCCGGAACCCCGGGAGGTATGAAAAAATCGCCGGGATCACCGCGTCCCACTTTAGGTGGGGCAGGCGGTGCTCGCCTGCCCCACCGCCGGTCAGGCGAGCTTGGGCGCCATCACGTCCACGAGTTCTTTGACCGCGGCCGCGCTCTTGTGCAGCGCCGCGAGTTCCTCTCCCGTCAGCTTGGCCTCGAAGATTTTCTCGATGCCCTGCGCGCCGAGCTTGACGGGCACGCCCACGAACAGGTTGTGGATGCCGTACTCGCCTTCCAGGTAGGCGGAGCAAGGCAGCACCCGCTTCCGATCCAGGAGTATGGCTTCCACCATCTCGACCGCGGCCGCCGACGGTGCATAGTAAGCGCTGCCGCTCTTGAGATACTTGACGATCTCGGCGCCGCCACCCCGCGTGCGCGTCACGATCTGCTGGAGGGTGCCCTCGTCCATCAAATCGGCCAGCGGGATGCCCGCCACGCTGCTGTAACGCACCAAAGGCACCATGGTGTCGCCGTGGCCGCCCAGCACAAAGGCCACCACGTCCGATGCGGAGACATTCAGCGCCTGCGCCACGAAGGCGCGGAAGCGTGCCGTGTCGAGGATGCCGGCCATCCCCACCACGCGCTGTTTGGGGAAGCCGCTGATGCGGTAGGCCACGTGGCACATGGCATCCAGCGGGTTGGTGACCACGATCAGGATGCAGTGGGGAGAATGCTTCACCGCCTGCTCCACGCTCGCCTTGACGATGTCGTAGTTGGCCCACAACAGGTCGTCGCGGCTCATTCCGGGCTTGCGGGGGAAGCCGGCGGTGACCACCACGATGTCGGAATCCGCCGTGGGCGCGTAATCGTTGGCGCCGGTAAGCTGAACGTCCACTCCCTCCACCGGGCCGGCCTGGAGAATGTCCAGGGCCTTGCCCTGCGGGATACCTTCGAGAATATCCACCACGACCACGTCGGCCAGAGCTTTCCCGGCCAGGCGGACCGCGCAACTGGCGCCGACATTTCCGGATCCTACAACCGTGACCTTCTTTCTCATCTTGGCTCCTTCAGGCCGTCGCCGCCGGCGCTCTCATGTTGCCGGCGATGGCAGCCGCAAACTCACTGGTTTTTAGCTTCACGGCGCCTTCCATCTGCCGATGCAGATCGTAGGTGACGCGCTTTTGCCTCATGGTTTCGGTGATGCCCCCCTCGATGAGCTGCGAAACCTCTTTCCATCCCATGTGGTGGAACATCATGGAGCCGGCCAGGATCACGCTCGAAGGATTAATTACATCCTGGTTGGCGTATTTGGGGGCCGTGCCGTGGGTGGCTTCGAAGACCGCGTAATCGTCGCCGATATTGCCGCCCGGCGCCATCCCCAGCCCGCCCACCTGGGCCGCGCAGGCGTCCGACAGGTAGTCGCCATTGAGGTTGGGCGTAGCCAGCACGTCGTATTCGTCGGGCCGCAGCAGCGCCTGCTGGAACATGGAGTCGGCGATGCGGTCTTTGACCAGGACTTTGCCCGGCGGGACGTTGGCGCCTACTTCCGCCTCCGTGACGCAGACGTCCGGGAACTCCTCTTTGACCAGTTCGTATCCCCAGTCGCGGAAGGCGCCCTCGGTGAACTTCATGATGTTCCCCTTGTGCACCAGCGTCACGCTGCGGCGCCCGTTTTCGATGGCGTATTGAATGGCGCGCCGGATCAGCCTCTTCGAACCGAACACGCTCATGGGCTTGATCCCGATGCCGGAATCCAGGCGGATCTTCTTGCCCATCTCCCGGGTCAGGAACTCGATGACCTTGTGCGCCTCGGGCGTCCCCTCCCGCCACTCGATGCCGGCGTAGACGTCCTCGGTGTTTTCGCGGAAGATCACCACGTTCAGCAGTTCGGGGTGCTTCATGGGCGAAGGCACACCCGGAAAGTAGCGGACCGGCCGCAAGCACACGTAAAGATCGAGCAGCAGCCGCAAGGTNNGGCAGCCAATCGTTGAACTTCTGGTGGGCCTTCTCGCCGGCGAAAACCTCGTACCAGGCCACGCGGCGCCGGCCGCCGTATGCCTGCTGGACGGCTGCGTCGAACACCGTCCGGGCAGCCCGCCAGATATCGGGCCCCACGCCATCGCCTTCAATGAAGGGGATGATCGGGTTATCGGGGACACAAAGCTTCTTATCTCGAACCTGGATGGCCCCTCCATCCGCGGGGATCGGAACCTCGTTGTAACTCTCCATGCTGCCTCCTGAGCCCTCGATCCGCGGCGGGACGGCCCCCGGCGCCATATCGCTCATCGGACTTCAGACTATGTGATTTGGCACAACTATAACAGTTCGGACCACGGGGAGCAATGTCCCGGCAGTCTTCGGACGCGCGACTTGGCCGGCCCATCCAGAGGACCTGAGCCGCGACCGTCAGGGAGCGTCAAACTCGCGGTCCGGACCGGCGGCAAACGCTCCCTGACGGTCGCGGCTCCGATTGTTGCGCGTTCCGGGCAATTCGGGAGTAAACTAGCCGGGGGACAGAATCACTACGGTATTTCCACCCATGGAAAGGAGGGTGGCTCGATGCCGACCTACATTACGCTCATGAAGTTCACGGAACAGGGGTCCAAGGACCTGAAAGGCGCGCCCCGCCGCATGGAATCGGCCGCCAAGGCCTGGGAATTGATGGGCGGCAGGCTGCTCGGCGCATACTTCGTCATGGGGGATTACGATTACATCGCCATCACCGAGAGCCCCAGTGACGAAACGGCCACCGCCGCCAGCCTGGCGGTGTGTGCCCGCGAGCATGTCAAGACAACCACACTGCGGGCCTTCACTATCGACCAGTTCGCCCAGTTGGTGGACAGACTGCCTTGAAATGGGCCTTAACAAGCCCTGGCATTTGCACTATGATGAGCTTGGCGTGTGCCACTTCCACCGGGTGGCGCGCGCGCCAGCGAGCCTTCTCCGGTGCCGCGGAACCGGTGTTTGGCCGGGGCCGCCCACACGGTATCGATTTGGGGTAGAAGCCGCCCTCGTGGGGTTTCGACGACGACGAGCGGCGCCATTGTGCGGGAGAGCACATTGGTTGGATGGCGGCGGACGCCGCCGATCCCGCCGGGATGAGCGGGCTATGAGGGAACGCTATGGGAAACGAAGCTTTAAGCATTTTGGACAAGCGCACCCAGACTACGTATGAAATCCCCATCGACAAGGGGACCATTCGGGCTATGGACTTGCGCAAGATCAAAACCGGGCCCGACGATTTCGGGCTCATGACCTACGATCCCGCTTTCATGAATACAGCCTCATGCCAAAGCGCGATCACCTTCATCGACGGCGACAAGGGTATCCTGCGCTACCGCGGCTACCCCATCGACCAACTGGCGGAGAAGTGCACTTTCCTTGAGGTGGCCTACCTGGTTCTGTACGGGGACCTGCCCACCGAATCCCAACTGAAAGAGTGGGTGAACGGTATCACTCACCACACCATGATTCACGAGACCACCAAGCATTTCCTGGAGGGGTTCCGCTACGACGCCCATCCCATGGGGATGCTGGTGAGCACAGTAGCGGCCCTCTCCACGGTTTACCCCGAGGCCCGCAATGTCCACGACCCGCAAAACCGCAAGTTGCAGATCATGCGCCTGATCGGCAAGATGCCGACCATTGCGGCCTACACCTACCGGCACAGCCTGGGCTACCCCTACGTGTATCCGGACAACGACCTCGGCTACGCCGAGAACTTCATGAACATGCTCTGGAGAATGATGGAGCCCAAGTACCAGGCCAATCCCGTCCTGGCGCGCGCGCTCGACATCCTGTTCATCCTGCACGCCGATCACGAGCAGAATTGCAGCGCCAACGCCATGCGCGCGGTGGGCAGTTCCTTCGCCGATCCGTTCCTCTCCACCGCTGCCGCGGCTGCCGCCCTCTCCGGCCCCCTGCACGGCGGCGCCAACGAAGAAGTCCTCAAAATGTTGGATGTGATCGGCTCCAAGGACAAGGTTCCGGCCTATATCGAGAAGGTCAAGGCCGGCCAGTTCAAACTGATGGGATTCGGACACCGGATCTACAAGAACTACGACCCGCGCGCCAAGATCATCAAGTGGGCCGCGGACAACGTGTTCGAGGTCACCGGCAGGAATCCCAAGCTCGAGATCGCGTTGGAGCTGGAGCGCATCGCCCTGGAAGACGAATACTTCGTCAANNCTGTTCGCCATTCCGCGCACGGCGGGCTGGCTGGCCCAGTGGCAGGAGCTGCTGGAAGACCCCGAGCAGAAGATCGCGCGCCCGCGCCAGATCTACACCGGCCACATCGTGAGGGATTTCATCCCCATCGAGAAGCGGGGCGCTCCGGCAGCCGCCGCCACGGCGTAAGAATAAGCGATGCCGGTTGCGCGGCGCGTTCCGCCGCCGCCACACGCCATCCCATAACCGGACAGTCGCATCCGCAATCCGCCCGCAACCCAACAACTTGCGGACGGCACGCCACGTGCTGACGATCGTTCCGTATGTTCCTGCGCGACTTCCTTCTCGCCTGGCGGAAGCTGGTCCGCCGTCCGGGAGCGGCCCTGTTGGCGGTCGTTTCGCTTGCCTTGGCTATCGGGTTCAGCACTGCGGCCTTCAGCGTGGTGGACGCCTATTACTGGCGCGCGCTCCCCGTGAAGGACCCCGGCCGGCTGGCCTATGCCATGGTGCGCGACCGCGAAGGCCGCCTCGACGGGATCAATTGGGCGGAGTTCGAAGCCATTCGGCAACAGGCGCGTACGCTGGATGGAATCATGGTGCAGAATCGNNGTGCAGGCGGCCATGGGGCGGGTGTTCCATGCCGGCTCCGGCGCCGACGGCCAACTGGTCCTCACCGACCGCTATTGGAAAACCGCGTTCGGCGGCGACCCCGCAATTTGCGGCCGCACCGTGTCGGTACGCAGGGCGGCGCTGACGGTCATCGGAGTCCTGCCGCCGGGCTTCTCGGGAACGATGCGCGGGGTTGCCGTCGACCTGTTCGTGCCCCACCAGACCATGTTTGGCTCCTTAGACATGAGCTCACCGGCGGATCCCAAGGATACGCAGTTCGAGCCCCTGATCCGCATGAAACCGGGCGTAACGCTCGAAACCGCGCGCCGCGATATAGACCAGGTACTGCGGCGGCGCGAAGCCGCGGGGCTCGCCCACGAGCCCGGGCGCACGGCCGCCGTTTTCTCGTTCACCCGGCCGGAAGTCAAGCCCGAAACCACACCCGGCGACGTGTTCCCGTGGATCGTGCTGCTGGTTCTGGCCATTGCCGCGGCCAATTTCGCCGGCCTGCGGTTGATTGAGAACCAGGCGCGCAGGCGCGAGACGGGCGTCCGTCTGGCGCTAGGCGCGGGGCGCGCGGCCCTGCTGCGCCAGCACCTCTCCGAAAGCCTGCTCCTGGCGGGAGCCGGCACCGCCCTGGGATTGCTCCTCGCGGGTTGGCTCATCGATTTCGCTCCCGCGGTGCTCTACGCCGGGCAGCGGTACCGCGAGTATTACATTCGTTTGGACGCGCGCGTGTTCGCCTTCAGCGCGGGCGCCATGTTGCTGGTGGCGGCCGTCGGTGCCCTCATTCCGCTGCGCGACGTGTGGAAGGTCGGGGTCATGCCCGCATTGCAGGCGGTCACCTCGCCATCGGCCAACCGCTGGCTGGCCGCGCTGGTGGTGGTGCAGATGGCCCTCATCACCGCGGTGGCCGATTCGGCCGGGCTGTTGTGGCGCAGTCTCGAAAACGTGGCCGCGGTTCGCCCCGCCATGGACCCGGACCGCAAGCTGCTGATCGTGGCCGGCTTCTGGACCACCAGCGGCCCGCTGGCCACCCGTTCCGACCGCCTGGCCGGCGAGTTGAGCACGCTTCCCGGCGTGGTGCGGGTGGCTTACTGCCGCAGAGTGATGCTGGCGGGTTCGGAGGGTGGCCAGCGGGTCGCTTTTGAACGCCCCGGCCAGCCCCAGCTCACCTTCCGCTTCAACCAGGTAAGCCCGAGCTATTTCGCAACCACCGGAGCGCGCGTTCTCAGGGGCCGCACGTTTTCCGAAGGCGATGGCCCGGATTCCACCTTGGTGGCCATGGTGAGCGAGGCCTTCGTCCGCAAGTTCCTCCCAACCCAGGAGCCATTGGGAGCCTGGGTGCGGCTTGGAGGGAAGGACCGGCAGATTGTCGGCATCGTCGAAGACGGCCCTTCCGTAAACCTCAAAGAAGCCATCGAGCCATTTGTCTATTTTCCGTTCGCGCAACGGCCGTACCGCGGGGTCACCTATTTCCTCGAAACCACTCGCGACCCAGGGCGCATCACGGCGCCGGCCCGGGAGCGTATCCGCCAAGCCGATGCGGCCTTCCTGGCGCATGACTTCTTCACCCTGTCGCAACACCTGCGCGCCCAGCGCAGCGAAGAGGAACTGGCCGCGGACGTCTGCAGCGGCATGGCGCTATTGTGCATCGTGCTGGCCGCGGCGGGCCTGTTTGGCGTGACGCTCTACGCCGTAGGCCGCCGCATGCGCGAATTCGGAGTGCGCGTGGCCATGGGCGCCACTCCCGCGCTGCTCGCCAGGCAGGTGATTCGCGAAGCCTTGCGGCTGGCGCTGGCCGGAGTGGCGCTGGGCTGCGGGCTGGCGCTGGCTAGCCAGCATCTCCTGCGCGGCCTGCTCTACGGCGTGAATCCCTGGAATCTCTGGATGCTGGCGGGCACCGTGGTGTTGGTGACCCTGGTGGCGCTGGCCGCCGCCGCACTCCCCGCCCGCCGCGCCGCGCACGCCGACCCCATGGCTGCTTTGCGCGCGGAGTAGCGCTGGCCGGCGAACTAGCGCCCATGCGTTATGCAGGCGCCGCCATGTGCCTGCTATTCCTGGTTGGCTTGGCGGCTCTGCCATTTGCGCCGGAGATCAAGGACCGGCCGTTGCCGGAGTAGATTCATGTGGGGCCGGATGGCATCCGGCGCGGCGATTGGCAATCGCCGCGCGGGCCGATTTCCAATCGGCCCGCAGGTTACCAACCTGCCCCACAAACGGCTCTAGTATCATCTGATCCGTTTCATAGTGTATGATGATACCGAATGGAGCCACGTCATATTGGAGAAGTCCTCGGAGGTCGCCACGTTTTGGGCAGGCCCGTCACGTCCATCCTGGAACTGAATGACGCCGTCGAGCGCGGCCTGCCCAAGGCCACCCTTCGCAACGTGGCGCGGCGCGTCTTCCCGGACGCCGCCGGCCAGCGCGCCATGATGCACCGGATCGTTCCGGAGGCTACGTATAAACGGCGGCGCGACCGTCTGACGCCCGCGGAAAGTGAACGGACCGAGCGCCTGGCGCGGGTGGTTGCCACGGCCGAAGACGTCTGGCAGGATCGCGAACAGGCGCGGCGCTTTCTGACGACCCCTCATCCGGAGATTGGGGGCAAAACACCCCTCGATGCCGCGCTCACCGAATTGGGTGCGCGGCAGGCGGAGGAGGTCATGGCCCGCATTGTCTATGGCCTTCCGGCGTAGCGGCCTGCTGCGAGCGTTCCGCATCGCCGATATGCGGCATCCCATCTTCGATGGGAGTGGGGCCATGCTCCACGGCGCCCGCTGGAATTCTCCCGGCCGGCGCGTAATCTATGCCGCCGAAACGTATGCGGGCGCCTTATTGGAGATTCTGGTCCACGCCTCCGGCAGCATCCCGCAAAGCCAGGGTTATGTCGAGATCGAGATTCCGGCCGGCTTGTCCAACGAAGAAATCACGCCAGCCGATCTGCCGCGGTGGAATTCACCCTCGTTTGAAACAGCTCGATCGTTCGGCGACCGATGGTATGACGAACGCCGCACCCCGGTGCTCCTGGTGCCTTCCGTGGTGACACATGTGGAGCGGAATGTCCTGATCAACCAGGAACATCCCGACTTCCACCGCATCAGTGCCAGCCAGCCCGTGCCAGCGTACTGGGATCGACGGCTTTGGAGATGGCCATAACCTGATTCCCAGAATTCCCGTTACTTGGTCAGCCCCAGACCATATCTTCTCAGAAGTCCCGCTAACTGCTGAGCATCTTCAGACAGGGAACGATCCCCAACGATAACCAAGCCATCTTTCGCACGGTCGTACACGGCCACCGAGAGCGCCGAATCGTCGTGGCGAGATCGATAGAGGATTCCGTCCGGCTCGTCACTGTGCTCCCACAGGGCACGCGACCAAAATCGCGAGGCCCTGTAGTCGATGCCGCTCGCCAGTTCGGCCGTCACCCCCAACCGGGCGAGACTCGGACCGTGAACCGGCACCAGTCGCAGATCGCGGCGCACTTCCACAGTCGCGATGGAGCGCCCGGCGAGATCGTCGAGCGCCAGAATTCTTACCGGCGGATTGCGGAGAAACGTCTCGGCAAAGCACACCTCGAGAGTGGTCCCGAAATAGCATACGCGGAATCGCCCCTCGGGATCGTCGAAGCGATGAATCGGCGGGCGGCCGGAGCCAGGGCCGAACCAAAGCGCATTCCTGCCTTGCGCGTGAATTCGCATCCAGCGACTGCCGGCTTTCACCTGGATCGACGGGAGGCGCTTCGGCAGGGCGGGTTTCGGCGTCATGCGCGCCTTACGCTGCCTGTTCCCCAAACGATCGGGCGATGGCGACCGGCGTTTCCACAACGCCGGATTTCAGCGCTTCGAGGATCGTCTTGCCCCCCAGAGCCGGCGCGGGTGCGAGCAACACCGAGAGTTGGGTCCAGGGATTTTGAATCCGGAACGCCCGAAGAACCTCCTCAAAGCCGGGGATCACCCCGTCCGCAGTGAACTGGCAGGCCGGATACACGTACTCGCCGGATCCGTTCGGTACCGCCAGCAAAGCGCGCCGGCCGCGGCGCTTGTCCACTGCCTGCCGCGTGATGCCTAGCGCGCTTGCCACCTGGCTGGACGTGAGGCCTCCGCCGCCGCGGGTCAACAACTCCCGCTTGATGGCCGCTCCCCGCGCCATCGCTTCCACGAACGGATCGACGGCCGAGAGGTCGACACCCAGCGGAGCAAGGTCCGACAGCAGGGACGCCAGGCCGCCGACATCCGTCGGCGAGGACAGGGCGGACTCCAGGGCTTCGGACGACGCAGCGGAACTCACACGTTCCAGCATCTTCACAGATCGCTTCAAGAATGCCTGCGCGAGAGCCCGCCGGGCGCTGCCGGCCGGATGCCTGCCCATCGCGGCAAATGGCAATGCGGCGGTTCGGCGCTGAGATCTCATCGTATCCTCTCACCCTGAGTTTACCATGTCCATAGAGTAATAGACTAGACAAGAGCAACCAACCACTCGCCCCTGATTGCCGTCCCATCGCCGCGTTGCGCGTGGAATAATTGGCAAGCTAAAGCATGCCCCGCCACTGCTACACTGTCAGTCAGCATGGCTGCCAACGGGGTAACGGGGATCGGCATCGGCGAACTGGCCGGCGAGCGCGAGGTGCGCGAGTGCCTGCAATGGTTCACGCGCGAGAAGCAGTGGATCAACGAGACGCACTTGCAGCTTTGCCGCGTGCCCGCGCCCACGTTCCTCGAACAGGAGCGCGCCGCCTGGTTCCTGGAACGCTTCCGCGCCCTGGGATGGGATGCCTCCATCGACCGCGCCGGCAACGTGATCGCCTCCCAGGGCAGCGGCCCTTATGTCGCTCTCACCGCGCATCTCGACACCGTCATCGCCCCGCGCAACAAAGACGATATCACGGTGGAGGCGGATGGCCGTTTTTGCGGCCCCGGCGTCTCCGATAATGGCGCCGGCCTCGCCGCCCTGCTGGCGGTGGCGCGCGCCTGGAAGAATTGCCCCAGGCCCGCGGATCTTGCTGCAAACCTGCTGCTGGTGGCCAACGTCGGCGAAGAAGGCGAGGGCAATCTGCTGGGGATGCGGCACCTTGCGAAGCAGCCGCTGGCCCGCAAGATCCAGGCCTTCCTGGTGCTCGATGGCGCCAACACCGATTACATCACCAGCCGCGCGCTGGGGAGCCGCCGCTTCGAGATCGCCTTCACCGGTCCGGGCGGCCATAGCTGGAGCGATTACGGCGTCGGCAATCCGCTGCACGCGTTGTGCCGCGCGGTGGCGCTGTTCGCCGAAACGCGCATCGACGGCGCGCCCAAGTCGGCGGTGAATGTGGGCCTGATCGAGGGCGGCTCTAGCGTCAACGCCATCCCCCAGATGGCGCGCGCCAAAGTCGACATCCGCTCCGAAACCAACCAGAAGATGGACGAGCTCGTGGACCTGCTGGGCGGCGCCGTGGACCGGGCGCGCGAGATCGAGAACCAGCACGCCACCGGCGGCAAGGTGGCCGCCAAGCTGAAAGAGATCGGGTCGCGGCCGGCGGCGGCCCTCCCCGAAAACGCCCCGATCCTCCAGTACGTGCGAGCCGTGGACGCGCACCTCGGCATCCGCTCCCATTTGGACTGCTCCTCCACGGATGCGAATATTCCCTTGTCCCTCGGAATTCCGGCCATCGCCATCGGCGGTGGGGGAGTAGGCGGAGGCGTTCACACCACCCAGGAATGGTACCGGCCGGATGGGCGCGATTTGGGCCTCAAGCGCATCTTGCTGACCCTGCTCCTGCTGATGCGCGATCCCGGTCCCGGGGGGCGCGGGAAGTGCAAACCCGTCACGAATTCCGGGTGAACCGCCGCCAGGCGGAAGCCGCGCTGGTCCTCAACACCGTGGTCTGGGGCGCCACGTTTGTCCTGGTGAAAGCGGCGTTGCTCGACATTTCGCCCCTCCTGTTCCTGGCGCTGCGGTTCTCCCTGGCCACCGGGGCGCTTTTGGCTTTGTTCCGCGGACCCCGGAGGGTCCCCTTCACCGGGAAGGCCGTGGCTGCGGGAGCGCTTGCCGGCGTCTTTCTGTTCTCCGGGTATCTATTCCAAACACTGGGCTTGCGGCTCACCACGGCGCCCAATTCGGCGTTTATCACGGGCTTGACGTCGGTCATGGTACCTTTGCTCGCGGCGCTCGTCTATCGGAGTAAGCCCCAGGTTTCCGAGGTGGCTGGGGTGCTGGTGGCTACGGCCGGGCTGGGCCTGATGACGCTTGAAGGTGCCGGTGCCGGCGCCGCCGGTTCCGTCAGTCGGGGCGACCTGCTGACGTTCTTCTGCGCCATTGGGTTCGCCGCGCACATCGTGACGCTGGGCCACTTCTCCGAAAACATGCGCTTTCAACTGTTGTCCGTCGCGCAAGTGGGCGCCGCCGCGGTGCTGGCTCTATCGTTGTTCTGGTGGGCGGAGACTCCCCATGTGCGGTGGCGGCCCGCGGTGATCTGCGCCATACTGGTTACAGGGCTATTGGCCACTGCTCTGGCTTTTACGATTCAGGCGTGGGCCCAGCAGTACACCACCTCGACACGAACCGGATTGATTTACATGCTGGAGCCGGTTTTCGCCTGGATTACGTCGTATTCGATCGTGGGTGAGGGCCTTTCCGGACGCGCCGCCGCGGGCGCCGCTCTCATTCTGGGTGGGGTTGTGCTGGTGGAGTTGAAACCCTTGAATCCGCGGCTGCATCCACCAGGATAGCGACTACACGCAGGAGATAAGAAGGTCCATGAGTATCTTTGACAAGTTGCGAACGCAGAAATTCCTTTCGTTCACGTTGGTGTTGTTCACGCTGTCGATCGGAATCGTGATCGGCACCCTGATTAACTCGGGTGTGAAGGCAGCCAAGGGTGGCCAGGTAGCGCCCGGAGCGACGCCGCTGGTCATCCCCAACCCCGTTGAACTGTCCAACACGTTCAGCCAAATTGCCAAGCAGGTGGAGCCTTCCGTGGTCAACATTGCCACCACCTACGAGCCGAAGGTCACTTCGCGGCAGACGCCCCGCGGCGGGAAGCGCCAGGTGACGCCCCCGGACGAACAGGACCAGGGCGAAAACGGCGGCATGGACGATTTCTTCCAACGTTTCTTCGGCGGTAGTCCGTTCGGCAACGGGGCGCCCGACATGCCGCAGCGGAAGGGCTATGCGCTGGGTTCCGGCGTGGTGGTGGACCAGGCCGGCTACATCCTGACCAACAATCACGTGGTCGATAAGGCCGACCGCATCCAGGTGAAATTCACCGGCGATCCCACCCAGTACGACGCCAAGGTGGTGGGTGTGGATGCGCCCACCGACCTCGCCGTGATCCGCGTCGAGGGCAAGAAGAACCTGGTAGTCGCCAAGATCGGCAATTCCGACGCCGTGCAGGTGGGCGACTGGGCCATCGCCATCGGCTCGCCATTCGGTCTCCAGGCCACGGTGACCGCCGGCATCATCAGCGCCAAGGAGCGCGATGTCGATCCGGAATCGCAGTTCCAGCACTTCCTGCAAACCGATGCCGCCATTAACCCCGGCAACAGCGGCGGACCGCTGCTCAACATCCGCGGCGAGGTGATTGGCATCAACACCGCCATCGCCACCAATTCCCTGACGCGCAGCTACCAGGGCGTTGGCTTCGCCATGCCCATCAACATGGCGGCGCAGGTCTACAACCAGATCATCAAGAACGGCAAGGTGACGCGCGGCGGAATCGGCGTCTCGATTGTGATTTCGGACACCGACAAGGCCCGCGCCTTGCTGAAAGAGGCGGGCGTCACCGAAGGCGCGTTCGTCGAGACGGTGAAAGCCGGCGGCGCCTCGGACAAGGCCGGCATCAAGGACGGCGATGTCATCGTGTCCATCAACGGCAAGCCGGTTCGCACTGGCAACGATCTGATCGACACCGTGACCGCGACGCCGGTGGGCACTACGCTGGACGTCGGGGTGATGCGCGACCATAAGCGCCAAAACTTCCGTGTGGTGGTCGGCGATCTGGCGCAGCTCTTCCCGGAGAGGTTCGGCACGGGGAACGAGCAGGAACCGAATAAGGCCGAAGCCTCCGCGGTGAGCTTGGGCATGCGCCTCGAGAACCTCGCCGACCAGCGGCGCGAGACCCTGGGTCTCAAGGAAAAGGGCGGGGTCCGGGTCTATTCGGTGGAACCCGACTCCTTCGCCGAAGACATCGGGCTGCAACCGGGCGATGTGCTGACTTCCATCAACCATCAGCCCATCAATTCCGTCGACGATGTGACGCGCGCCCGCAACACGCTCAAGCCCGGCGACCCGGTCACGTTCCGGTTCCTGCGGAAAGCACGCGGTACCAACGGGGAGTGGTCCCCGGCGTTTGCGGCGGGCACTTTGCCGTCCCCCCGCTAGGTGCTCTGAAAGCCATCGGAGCCGCGACCGTTAGGGAGCGACATGCGGACCATTCTGTGCTGCGCGGGCATTGCCGCCCTGGCGGCGCTCGGTTGGAGCGCCGATAACACAACCCCGGCCAAGAAGACCGTCGCGAAGTCGCCCGCATCGGCGACCAAGAAGAAAGTGGCCGCTTCGAAAACCGGCCTCTCGAAGGGGGCGGTGGCCCCCAGAGCCACCACCCCGCGCCGCGCCGTTACGAAAGCCGGCTCCAGAACCACCGCCTCGCGCCCCGGCGCTACGAAAACCGGCTCCACGAGCACCGCCGCGCGCCGCGGGAAGAAGGGGCCGCCGGTAAAGAGTGTCACGTGGCGCAACCGGCAACTGGCGCCGACGCCCCAGCGGTACAAAGAAATCCAGGAGGCGCTGGCCGCCAAGGGCTACCTGAAACCCGAAGATGCCACCGGCACGTGGACCCCCGCGTCGGTAGACGCGCTGAAGAAGTTCCAAGCCGGACAGAACCTCGATTCCACCGGCAAGATCAATTCCCTGTCCCTGATCGCGCTGGGTCTGGGCCCGAAGCGCGAGACCGCGGCGCCCAAGCCTCCCGCCGAGAGTCCCCCCGCCCCACCGCCCGACCCTCAATAGTGATACCGCGCCTGAAGAAAATCGACGCGCGTTTCACCCACCTTGTAGACCAGACGGTGCTCCTGCGTGATGCGTCTGGACCAGCACCCGGCCAGCACATACTGCAGCGCTTCCGGCTTGCCGATGCCCTGAAATGGATCCCGAAGCGTGGCCTCCACAAGCTCCAGGATTCGAAGCGCGGCGTTGCGGTCCGTTTTCACCCAGAAGCGGAGGTCCTCGAGAAACTCGCGATGAAAGACGGCGTCGCGCTCAGCGCGCTTCAAGCCCGTTCTCCCGGCGCAGCCATTCGATAGACATCGCCCGGCCCTGCCGCCGTTCCGCCCTGTGCAGAGCCGTCAGGAGCCGCCGCGCATTGCGTGGCGAACGCAGCAGATGGGCCGTTTCCATCAGCCCGGCCAATTCCCCCGCCGGCACCAGTGCCACGTCCCTCTGCCCTTTGCGGCGAACCAATACCACCTCGTGATCGTCCGCCACCCGGTCCAGGACGCCGGCAAGATTTTCGCGCAGACTCGTGTAGGTTGTTTCGAAAGCCATCCGGCGCCTCAATACTATCGTACAGGAATCCTGTACAGATTAAAACACGGGCGAACCGAAACCAACGCAGGAGCCGGGACCCCTAGCTCGTAGCCTGCGCGAGCAGACTTGCGATGATCCTCTTCGTCTCGGCCGAAGATAACCTGCGACGTAACCAGTCGACGAACTCCTGTTCCGTCTGCAGTTGTGGGCGGTTAATCGGCGATGCAGGCGTCAACACACTCTGTGCCCCACGATTCAACTCCCCTGCAGGCACCTCAGAGGCGACAGTAATCGGGTAAATCGCGACACCATGTTCGATCGTGAACAATTCGTACTTGTAATTGCTCAGGGACGGCACGACGAGAGTGAACCGATTAACGAACTGGCCGTAGGAGCTGACGCTTGTATCCACGGTCGCCTCGACCAGGTTCTTTGTCTTGGTGCCTAGCAGAGAGGCCTGTTCCCTCAATATGGCGAGCGGAGTGCGCTCCTGGGCTGGCACTATCTCTCCCCAAAAATCCGTCTGCGCGGTCATTTCAAGAAGCTCCCTTCAAAATTCTACCTCGAATAGGATTGGCAGNNACGATGCTCAGGCCGGTTGGGTCGAAATGCTCCGCCAGCTCCGGGCGCAGCAAGACCTGATCGAACATATTCCAGTAGTAGTTCACATGCTCCCCGGCGTCGTAGTAATACGATCCGGCAGTGTCGTCCCTGGCGTCGCCGAAGTGGCTCCACATTGGATTGTAGAAGAACCGATACTCGCGGCCCTGAACCGTCCGCGTCTCGCGAGATGCCACCTGCCGTGACATCACAGAATTCAAGCCGGCTGCGCTGACGACTCCCGTCTCAAAAGGGTTCATGTTGAAGTCACCGACCAGGATCGTCCGCCGGTGGCCTGCCGTCCGCTCTTCGATTTCAATGCTCCTCGCCAGTTCAACGCATTCAAATTTCTGGCTTTCCTCCGAGCAATGCAGCTTGCTGGGCAAATGCACCGCGGCTAGCAGAACCGGCGCACGCGCCGGAAGGCTAAGACTGCGTATCGAAACCCGCGGGATGTCAAGGACCGTTTGAAAGAACTCTCGCGCGTAGCGAGCAAAGATAATCGTTCTTTGGCCCGGGCTTCCCGGGAAATGAAAGCCGTTCTCAGGCGTGCGATTCAGTGCCTGAAGCATGGCGCCGGGATCGGTGGCGCACTCGGCCAGGATGATAACATCAACGCCGTGAATTTCCGCCAGTTCGGACACCAGTGGCGCGAGTGGCTTCCGGCCGATGTTCCAGAACAGGAATTTGGTCGCCGGCATGGAACCCCAAATCTATCACAGCGCCCACCTCGGCCGCCCTCTACTTCACCCCCACCCCCAGCACCGTCTCGAAATGCGGCGCTTCCTGCTCGCGAAACACCACGGCCGTTTCCACGCTCTTGAACCGCGCGGCTTTCAAATACCGCTCGATCTCCAGCTCCGTGAATCCCAGCCACAGGTCCGCGTACATCTCCCGCGCTTTCTCGAAGTGGTGCCGGCCCAAATCCAGAATCGCGATGCGCCCGCCCGGCTTCAGAATCCGCCACGCTTCCGCCACCGCCCGTGCCGGATGCGCCGCGTGATGCAGCGCCTGGCTCAGAAACGCCAGGTCCACCGAGCGGCTGCGGATGGGCACGTCCTCCAGGTCGCCCAAGCGGTATTCCAGGTTGCCGATCCCGTGCTTGCGCGCCAGCTCCGCGCCGAACTCCACCATCTTCTCGGAATTGTCGATGGCGATCACCTTCCTGGCCCGCTGCGCCAGCAACTGCGAGAGGGTTCCCTCCCCCGCCCCCAGGTCCGCGATCACCATCGGCGGCATCAGTTTTAAGAGCGCTTCGGCGATCCCTTTCCACGACCGCCCCGGCACGTACTGCCGCCCGAACTTGCCCGCCAGCTCGTCGAAATAGCGCCGCATCTTGTCCTGCCGCTGGCGCAAGGCGAGGCGCAGCGCCTGCCGGTCTTCGTCCGCTTCGGGGATTTCGCGCGCCGCTTTGCGCAGCAGGCCCATCAGCTCCGCCGGCGCTTTCAGACGGTAGAAGGCGTTCTTCCCCGCCCGCCGGTCGTCCACCAGCCCCGCCTGCTTCAACTGCGCCAGGTGCGTCGAAATCCGGCTCTGCCCCTGGGCCAGGATCTCTTGCAGTTCCGCCACCGACAGTTCTTCCTGCTCCAGCAGCAGCAGCAGCCGCAGCCGGCTCGGGTCCGCCGCCAGCCGCAGCGATTTTAGGATTGACGCCATAATCGAAAAGGTCTAATATCAATATATCAAGATTTATAGATGCAAAGGAGCAAAATCATGGGCGTTGCAACGCTGAACCAGGCCGCCGCCGGATTCAAAGTGGCCGATCTGACGCTGGCCGATTGGGGCCGCAAGGAAATCTCCATCGCCGAGCGGGAAATGCCCGGCCTCATGGCCATCCGCCGCAAGTACGCAAGCGAGCGCCCGCTCGCGGGCGTGCGCATCACCGGCTCGCTGCACATGACCATCCAGACCGCGGTGCTCATCGAAACCCTCGCCGATCTCGGCGCTTCCGTGCGCTGGGCAAGCTGCAACATCTTCTCCACCCAGGACCACGCCGCCGCCGCCATTGCCGTCACCGGCGTGCCCGTCTTCGCCTGGAAGGGCGAGTCGCTCGAAGACTACTGGTGGTCGACCTACCAGGCCCTCAGCCATCCCGGCGGCCTGGGCCCGCAATTGATCGTCGACGATGGCGGCGACGCCACCCTCCTCATCCACAAAGGCTACGAACTGGAAGCAGGCAGCGACTGGGTGGAGACGCCCTCCGCCAGCCACGAAGAGCAAGTCATCAAGGACCTGCTGAAACAGATCCACCGCGAGGACCCTCAGCGCTGGCACCGGGTCGCCAAGGAATGGCGCGGCGTGTCTGAAGAGACCACCACCGGCGTGCATCGCCTGTACAAGATGCACGAGGCCGGCCAGCTCCTGGTCCCCGCCATCAACGTCAACGACTCCGTCACCAAGTCGAA
>PLMF01000276.1 GCA_003142355.1 Bryobacterales bacterium | reverse complement strand
ACAGCGCATACTCGGCGTACCCTTCGGCTTCTTTCGCGTATTTGACGCGGTTGGGCCAGTCTTCCTTTTCGATTGCGTTGGTGGGCTCGGGAGCGGCGATCACCTTGCGCGACAGATCGAACAGCGGCACCGCCAGTTTCTTCACCTGGGCGGCATCCTTCTTCGCAACTGCGTCTTGCAGACTCTGGTACGTGTCGTCCAGCTCGTCGGCGACCACGACGGGTCCGGTCATCAGAAAAATCGCAATTCCCACTACAGAGAGTTTCATGGCACCTCCTACATAGACTAGCGCAAATTACGCCTAAGCCGGATTTTAGCATCGGCACATCCGGAATGGCGAGGGGGGGCGGTGCCGCTTGCCAGGCGCCGCGCGGGATTCTATCCCGCCCCACTTGACAACTTCGATAATTCAATTATAATTGAATTATCGAAGCATGAAAACGACACCCGAACAGATCATCCGCTACGCCGACATGTTTGCGGCCATGGGGACCGAATCCCGGCTGCGCATCATGCAACTGCTGCTTTCGGCGCATCCCGACGGCATGGTGGTGGGTGAGATTCAGGACGAACTCGAAATTTCGGCTTCGAACCTCTCCCACCATCTCGAAAAGCTGAAGAACGAGGGCTTGGTGCGGGTCAGCCGGGAAGGAACTTTCTTGCGATGCACCGCCAATACGGAGGTGCTTCAGGAATTGCTGACCTTTATGTTTGCCGAATGCTGCACCCGTAACAAAGCCGTCAAACCAGAAAGCATTTTTCAGATTTGCAGATAGGAGAAATCATATGAGCACGGAAAACATCACGGAAATCGTAAAAGAGAAGTACGGACAAGCCGCCCTGCGAGTGACCGGCGGCAGGGGAAGCTCCTGTTGCGGCGCGGCTCCGTCCGACAGTCATTGCGCCGACCCGATCTCGAGCAACCTCTACGGCGCGGACGAGACCGGCCAACTGCCCGCGACCGCCGTGCAGGCGAGTCTCGGGTGCGGCAATCCCACGGCGCTTGCCCGGCTGAATCCGGGCGAAATCGTGCTGGACCTCGGGTCGGGCGGCGGCATCGATGTGCTTCTGTCCGCGCGGCGTGTCGGTCCCACGGGCAAGGCCTATGGCCTCGACATGACGGACGAGATGCTCGCCCTGGCGGAAGAGAACAAGCGCAAGGCCGGACTCGCCAACGTCGAGTTCCTGAAGGGGCAAATCGAGAGCATCCCGCTCCCCGACAACTCCGTGGACGTCATCATCTCCAACTGCGTCATCAACCTTTCCGCCAACAAAGACCTGGTGCTGGGGGAGGCTTTTCGCGTGTTGAAACCGGGCGGCCGGTTGGCCGTGTCCGATGTGGTCACGAAAGGCGAAATCCTGCCTGAGATCCGCAAGAACGTTCTTCTCTGGGTGGGATGCGTGGCCGGAGCGCTCGCGGAGAACGAATACCGCGGTAAGCTGGCGGCGGCCGGATTCGAGCAGATCGAAGTGGAACCGACGCGCATCTACCACATCGACGACGTCCGCGGGTTCCTTTCCGGCCAAGGGATTGATGTGGATGCCATCGCATCGGAAGTGGACGGCAAGTTCATGAGCGCGTTCATTCGCGCCGTCAAGCCCGCGTGAGGGTGCGGGCATGGAGCGTCGCCTGGGCTTTTTCGAGCGATACCTGACCCTGTGGGTGGCGGCTTCGATGGTGGCGGGGGTTGCCCTCGGGAAGCTCGTGCCCTCCCTGGTCGGCGCCCTTCGCGGCCTGGAATTCGGCCAGGGCAGCCAGATCAACGCGCCCATTGCGGTCCTGATCTGGCTCATGATCACGCCCATGATGATGAAGGTGGATTTCACCGCCATCCGCAACGTGGGAAGGAAGCCGGCGGGGCGTAGCGGCTCCCGGCGCGCTGATCGGCGCCAGCAACTTCTTCNNCCGCAGCCAGATGGCGGAAGGCTTGCTGCGCCACGAAGCTGGAGACCGATTCGAGGTTTTCTCGGCCGGCACCAAGCCGACGCACGTTCGGCCCGAAGCCATCGAGGCGATGGCGGAAATCGGAATCGACATTTCCACTCACCGGTCGAAATCCGTGGAGGAGTTTGTGGGCCAAGACCTCGATTACGTCATCACGGTCTGCAGCAACGCCANNCGGCGGTTGGTAACCGCCGCCGTTTGTTCTTGGGCCGATTGCCATATTGTCGGGGCAGGGAAACCCGCCGCGTTGCGCTTCCAAAAACCCTTCATAGTGAACATCCGCAACCGAAACATGCCGGCGGCTCGGAATATGAGCTTGTCAAACACTCCTCGTAGGTTCAAAATAACGGTGAGGTTTAAGCTATGCCCTACGACGCTCCTTTCCCAATTTCGTTTTTGACGTTAATGATTTTCAACCTGAGCTCGCTGCTCGATTCTGGCAAGCATGACGACATATCTCTGGAAGATGTCAAAGCGCACGCTCGTGCTGGTGACCTAATCCCATTCCTCAACGACCGGGCGAAACGGGTAGACGATACGTTCGACAACGGGTTCTTTGAAGTCGAGCCGCGGTTTGTCGATTGGTACGGCACACAGTTGAGGGACATCTGTGAGGTCATGGATGAGCGCGAGCGTCGGAAATACCGAATCGAATCAAGGGGGCTTTGTCTTCTGATTTCCTATACAGCTGAGATCATCCAGCGCGGCGAAAACATTCGACTGAAGTCGTAGTGACGCGCTATCGCGGGGAGCGGACTTCTACCTGCGATCCCGACTTTTCGTCGATGGCCAGTTGGTGCTCGAAACTGGCGCAAGCGCGACGGTTGGCGTGGAGCAGCGCAACCGAAGGTCACCCCCTCCCGATAAACGGCATCTTGGTGGCCATCACGGTCATGAACTGCACGTTGGCGTCCAGCGGCAGGTTCGCCATATAGACCACGGCCTCGGCCACGTGCCGCACATCCATGCGGGGCTCGACCATCTTCGTGCCGTTGGCCTGCGGGACGCCCTCCGTCATCCACTCGGTCATTTCGGTGGCGGCGTTGCCGATGTCGATCTGGCCGCACGCGATGTCGTACTTGCGGCCGTCGAGCGAAATGCACCTGGTCAGTCCCGTGATGGCGTGCTTGGTCGCGGTATACGGCGCCGAGTTGGGCCGCGGCACGTGCGCCGAGATGGAGCCGTTGTTGATGATGCGCCCGCCGCGCGGCTGCTGCGCCTTCATGAGCTTGATGGCCGCTTGCGCGCACAGGAATGCCCCCGTGAGGTTGACCGCCACCACCGCGCTCCACTGCTCGTAGGTGAGGTCTTCCATGGGAATGGCGGGCGCGCTGAGGCCGGCGTTGTTGAAGAGCACGTCCAACCGGCCGAAAGTTTCCCTGGTTCTGGCGAACAGCTCCCCGACGCGGTCGGGTTGGCCGATGTCGGTGGGCACGGGGAGCATCCTGGCATCGGAGGGTTGTGCGGATCGGGCGGTGCGTTCGAGTTCCGCGGCCCGCCGCCCGGCCAGCACCACGGAATAGCCCGCGGAGTGCAGGGCGAGACTGGCCGCGCGGCCTATGCCATTGCCGGCGCCAGTCACCAGCGCGACCTTGCCGTTGGCGATCATGATGGTTTCATTCTACGGCACCAGCATGACCGGCGCCTGCCAGAAGGCCGCCTTCCGCCCGTTCGGATCCACCACGCTCACCTGGCAGTCGTACCGGCCCGGCGGCAGCTTGTTCAGCGTAAGGCTGAAACGGAGAGGCAGCGCTTTTGACTTCGGGTCCATCCCTTCCGATACGGCCAGCGGCGGCGTCTCGAACGCCTTGGTCTGCCCCCGATAGAAGCTCACGAAGGCCACCAGCGGCTGGACGGCTGTTGCGCCGCGCTCATAGGCCTGGAGATACACGTACATGTCCCGGCTCCTGCTAAACACGCGCGTCACGCTGGGGATCAGTTTTTGCCCGTCCTGAATCAGCGGGTTGACCACCGGTCCCTTATCCTTCGCGCTGAACAGCGCATCTTTCAGGTCCACGCGCTGCCCGCTCAGCACCACCGAGCTGATGGGAATCCGCTTCAGCTCTTTGTTTAAATTCGGGATGACGAAGTTCTTGGTGTAGGTTCCGATTCTGCCTGTCTCGTCGTCGCGGGCCAGCACCTTGAAGGTGTAGGCCCCCGGAAGCAGCGTGAAGCCCGTGTCGTATTGGATGGGCTGCCGGGCGAGTTGGGCGGCCGTTTCGCCGGTCAGCTTGATATCCACCTTGTCGCGCACGTTGGCCATGGTGGCGCCGTACTCGTCCTTTACCTCGCCGATAAAGTCGATGAGCGTGTGTTCCGCGCCGCGGCGCCGCGCCAGCGCCAGCTCGCTGCCCGGAATCTTCATCACCACGGGCACAAAATACTCGGCGGAATTCAGTTGAAAGTAATCCACCTCCATGGCGATAGTCAACTCCGTAATCGGATCGCCCAGCATCAGCGCATCTTGCAGTTGCCGTTCCTTGTCCACCGCGGTGAACTTGCCGAATTCCTTGCCGGCCCAGTAACCCTGGCGATAACTCAGTTTGGCGGATGGGTCGCCGGTGAACGCGATCTTGATCCGGCGGAAGCGCCCGTCCAGAGCCTGGTTGGCCGAGTAATAGCCGAGGATGTAGTAACTCCCAATCGACTGCTCCGCCTGCACGATTCCCACCGACAGGTCGTTATTGTCCAGCAGCGCCTTCCCGCCCGTATCCGTCGCCAGCGCGTACAACGTATCCTGCGACTTCTGAAAGTTGTTGGCGCTCGCCATCGCCGACCTGCCGGAGTACATCCCGATCCCGCCCGGCGATCCCATGGTGGCGTCGCCCATTGGAGCCTGCGCCACCAACCCGCGCGCGTCGATCGAATAAAAGGACACGTTGGCGCGGATGGCGGCGTTGGTGGTGGCCTGAAACTGCGCCTGGTTGTCGACGCCGCTCAGCCGCAGCCCGCTGGCGAAGTAAATGAGAACCTTCTTCTCGTTGAGCGTGCCCAGCATTTTCGCCGCCGTCTGCAACGCGGCCAGTTGGCGGTCGGTGTTGAAGAGGTTGAATTCGCTGTCGTCCTCGCCGAACGCCGTGCCCGTATCGGCGCTGCTGTCGTCGGCGTCGGTAAAGTCGAATCCCTGCCCCTCGCCGACAAATAGTTTGTTGACCGTCTTCTCCAGGTCGTCGCGATTGTCGGTGAAATCCCGCAGCACGTGGACGCCGTCGGAAAACGACAGAATCGCCATCAGGTCCGCCGGCGCCATCTGCGTTCTGATGAACTTGATAGCCGCCGCTTGCGCGCGCAACTGGTCCGGAACCGGCATGGCGCTCATGTCGAAGTACAGCGCCAGCAGGCGCCGGTCTTTGTAGCGGACATCACCGGGACGCTCGGGCGAGATTTGCCCTCGCGTGACCGGAGCAACCCGGTCTCCGGCCGGCGCTGGGGCGGGCGCCGGCGCCGGCGCGGCCTCCTGCATCTTCTGGTATTCGCAGAAACTGACGGTCTGCGCCACGCCGTCTTCCGTCACCACGAAATCTTTCGCGGTCAGCCCTTCGATCGCCTTGCCGTTCTTGTCCGTGACCGAAACCGTCTCCACCACCAGTTGCGTGTTCACGGTGATCTTCACCGGCTGCGCCAGCAGGCCGAGAGCCAGCAGCGCCCCCACTACTCCGCGTCGCATGTTTCAGAACCTCCATCGCAGCGTGGCCTGCACGCTGCGCATGGCATTGGCTGCGTTCGCCAGCCCGAACTGCGCGCCATTTGTGACCGTGTTCCAACTGGGAAACGTCACATGGTTCAGCGCGTTCGTGGAATCGAATCGCAGGTCGAAGTCCCCAAAGGAGCGCCCCATCGAAGCGTTCAGCGCGAACTGGTCCGGACCGGTGATCGAGTTTCTCCCCGCGTCGCCCCAGAGCCCCGCCGCGGCCGCCGCGTACGCCGCCGGGTTGAGGAAGCGGCTCGCGGGAGCCGCATAAACCGGCGCTCCGGTATAATCCGGCCGGATGCTGCCCGTCACGCCCGTGTTCCTCACCGCCGCTACATAAACCGGGGTCAACGGCATTCCGCTGCCGGCCGCCACGCTCGTGATGAACGTCCACCCTTTGAATGCCGCCCCCTCCCAGCCGCGCAACAGAGTTCCGCCGCCGACTCCTATCCCGGTGGTGTATTGCAACTGTGCGGTCACCTGGTGACGCTGGTCGAAACTCGAAAGTCCGCGTTCCGCCGCCAGGTTGAGCCAGTTCTGCGCAATCACCTGGCTTCCCTGGCCTCGGCCGCCCAGCGCGGCGTCGTCAATGGCCTTCGCGAATGTGTATTGCAGGCTCGCCGTCAAGCCGTTGTGCAGCCGCCGCCGCAATTGAACCAGCCCCGCCTCGCGCGTCGAGTTGCCGTTCGAGGCCATGTAGGCATAGCCCGATGGGCACGCCGGGCATGGATTTGCCGCCCCCGAAGGATACGTGTTCGGCAGAAACACCTGCACCGCCCGCGTCCCTTTGATGCCCAGATAGGTCGCGGTCATGACCATCGATCCGGCCAGGTCCTGTTGCACCGATAGGCTCCAATTGTGCGAGTAGCCGGCGCGGAAATTCGGATCGATCGCGAACGTGTTGCTGGTGGTGGAGGGCGACGCGTTAAATCCGTTTGCCAGCGTCAGCGGATTGCCCGGGCCGTTTTGTACGCTCAAGCTCTTCGACAACGGGGATTGCTGCGCCATCTGCGTCGCAATCGCCTGGTAGATGGAGGTGTTGTAGTAGAGACCGTATCCCGCCCGAACCAGCGTGGATGTCCCGAAAAAGGGGCGCCACGAGATCCCCACGCGCGGTTGCCATGCATGTTTGTCGGGCTGAACCAGCGAGCTTGGGATTCGCTGTCCCGTCAGCGGGCCCGTGGGGTGGCTGCCCAGCACCGGCGCTTCCGCCGAGAATCCCGGCGCCACGTCCAGGTTTACCAGCCGGCCATATTTCTCCGCGATGGGCGAGTTGTATTCCCACCGCGCGCCGGCATTGATCGTGAGTCCCGGGCTTACCCGCCAGTCGTCGGTGAAATATGCGTCGTAGGACGACGCCCGGAAATACTTATCCGCGTTGCCGAAAGCAATCGCGCTCGTGTCCGGAACACCTAGCAGGAAATCCGCGAAATCGTTGCCCGTGGCCGCGCCCGTGAAGGTAAAGCTGCCGCGCGCGTTTTGCTGCGCCAGCAGGTTGAATTGCTGCCTGCGGAAATCGGCGCCAAAGGTGATGCTGTGCGGACGGCGCATCCAGAGTCCGGTAATCGACACGCCGCTGGTCTGGTTGCGCGTCAGGGATAGCGCCGCGTCCGAGAGCCCCGCAATGCCGCTGGAAAAGGACAGATTCGGCGGCCCCCAGTTCCCCGGTTCCTGGTTATTGCCCGTGATCCCCGCTTCGCCCGAGACGTTTTCGCGGTTCGCAAAATATGGCGTGGTGCGCATCGACAGGCGGCTGAACTGATATCCCAGGCTGAAATTCAGCCGCTGGCTGGCCATGTACCGCCAGTTGGCATTGGCGTTGAACCCGGTAATCTTGCCGGTGTCGTCGAAGCCGAACACATTCGGTCCCGAGCTCCGCGCATTACGGTAAGCGAAGCTGCCGTTCACAAAATGCTTCCGGTTGAGCATCTTGTTGGCGCGCCCCTGCGCGTCGTCCTGGTGACTGATGCCCACCAGCGGAATCTGGTAATTGTAACCCGCGGACTCCGGAAAATCCGGCAACGGATAGAACTTCAGCAGCGCTTGGGATTGCGGCGCCGTCCGGCTCGGAGGAATGGCGTTCCCTGGAAACGGCTGCCCACTGCTTGGATCGGAAATCGTCTGGGGAAGATCTCCGTTGCGCATCGCCTGGGTTGGCATCAGGCTGGTATTCGTGCTGTCATTGCGGTTGCGCGTGGTCTGGTAGTTCAAGAAGAACTGGCCTTGCCCATGGAGCAAATGGGGAATCGTGAGCGGCCCGCCGAAAGACGCGCCGGCCCGCAGGTGGTCGTATGCCGGCTTCTCCGTGTTCTGGCCGGTGAGCGAATACGGCCGCGCGTCCAGAGAGGAATTGTCCAGAATGAGACTCACGTCGCCCTGGTACATCGATCCGATCCCTTTGCGCGCATTGCCGATGGCGCGTCGCTCAATGGCCCCGCTGCTGCTGCCGCTCACCACCATGGCGTCGGACGCAGTCTGATTGAGATCGCCCGCCGCGCCGCCTTCGTTTCCCATCTCCGTGCCCAAGCCGCCCGGCGCCGCGCCCTCGCCGGCTGCATTCACCTCGGCGCGCTGAAATCCCGCCTGCGGCCGCGGCGCCGCAGCGGACTGCGTCGCGGACGCGGTGCTCCGAGCCGTTGCGGCCGGCCTGGTTTCCGCGTGGATCTCCTCGAGCGGCAACACCCTCAACTCCCAAACTGGGCTGGGGGCGTCTGGCGCCACGGCCACTTCCTGTTTGATGGTGGCGAAGCATAACATCTCGACTTGGATGGTCCAAACGCCGTCGGTCAAGTCGGGAAATGAATAGGCGCCCTGCTGGTCCGTCACGGCGACAAATCTCCTGTCGCCCCCGATCGCAGTCACCGTGGCGCCTGGAACCGGCAGACCGTTGAAGGTGACCTGCCCGTGATGCTCGGCGGCCGCCAGGCCAAAAACCGCAAGCCAGGCGAGGGCCGCGTACCGGAGGCCGTCAATTCTCAATCGGCGCCTTCTCCAAATGGTCGATAACCAGCAGATCTACCGGGCCTTTTCGCTGCTCTAACTTCAGCCCGAGTTGCTCCTGAAGGGCAGTAAAGAGACTGGGACTGGATTCGCCGTCCGGCGTGCTCGCCGTCGGCATTCCCCCTCCGCCTTCGCCTGGAGGCGGAGCAGCAAGAGGCGGAGGCGCACCCAGCCTCATGCCCCCGAGGCCCTCCCGGGAGAAGGACAAGGTGTAATCGTACTTCCCCGTCAGTCCGGTCATATCCACCACAGGGAGGTCCAACTGGCCCGACAGCATTTCGGCCAACCCGGCCATCGTTTGTCTATTGGCATTCATGCGGGCGCCACCGCTCGTCAGCATCATCGCGGTAGCGCCACGGCCCGGTAACACCGGGAAGCCGTCCTTGCCCACCGTGATCCTGCCCATGGCCGCGCCGGGGCCATCGGCGGGGCCGCCGGCCTTGGGGGCGTCGCCCTCTTTGGGGGCCGGGTCGTCCACCGATTCCTTCATCTTCGGCCCATTCTTCCCCACCACCAGCGCGTACATGGGCAGGTCTTTCTTTTCCCGGTGCAGCGTCAGTTTGAAGCGCTCCGCCAACAGGTTTTGCAGCATCACCATGAACTCTGCCTTGGTGGCGCCGCGCGGCACCTTCGCCACAATGTCGTATCTCTCGGAGTCGAGCCAGTTCGGTCCCGTGATCTGGAAACCCTTCACTCCGTAAGCGTTCATGAGAACGTTCTTTACTGTGACATTGGAATAAGTAATCTGCCCGGGGTCGGGGCTTCCGGGACCACCCCGCATCATCATCCGGATCATGTTGCCGGTGATCGGCGCGGCCGGCTTCACCGACGCCACTTCAAATGACGGCGAATTCTCCGCCGTCTGCGCGAAAGCCGCGCAGGACGTGAAAACTACGAGGCCGGCGCCCATGATCGCACGTAGCATTGCTTGAATCTCCCTTGCTTCCAATGTAATCTATGACGAACCGGAGCGCAGAACGTTTGTAGCCGTAGGGGCCGGGCATGCGGTACGCACGCAACGTGCCCGGCCCCTACCCGGTACGTGTACTATCTGTTATCATACAGTTGTGATCCCGTTCCGCCTGTCGTTTCAGCCCGGCATCTCGCTCTACGAGCAGGTGGTGTATGCCGCCAAGAAGGCCGTGGTCTCCGGAAAGATGCGGCCCGGCGACCCCTTCCCTTCAGTGCGGGCCCTCAGCAAGGAGCTCAAAATCAACCCCAACACGGCGCACAAAGTGATCACGCACCTGGTGGCGGAAGGGCTGATTGAAGTCCACTCCGGCACCGGCACGGTGGTGGCCCGGCAGGCTTCGTCGACCGCGGCGGAGCGCGGCAATCTGCTCAATAAAGAACTCGAGCAATTGGTGGTGGAAGCCAAGAAGCTCGGCCTGGAACTCGACGATGTCGCGGCGGCCGTCGCCCAGCATTGGAAGCGTTTGGATGGGAGCAAGACATGAGCGACATCTTACGAACCGTCGATCTCTCGAAGCGATACCGCCGCAACCTGGCCCTCGATCGCATGAACGTGGACGTGCCCGAGGGCAGCGTCTACGGCCTGGTGGGCCCCAACGGAGCGGGCAAAACCACCACCATCCGCATGCTGCTGGGNNACCATCAAGCTGCTCATGAATCTCTGTGAACCCACCGCCGGGCGGGCGGAGGTTTTCGGCCACGACTCGCGGCGCCTCTCTCCTCTCGATCTCACCCAGATTGGCTACGTGTCGGAGAACCAGGAGATGCCGGAGTGGATGACGGTGGAATACTTCATGGCCTATGTGAAGCCGTTCTATCCGGGTTGGGACGACGCGCGCGCCTCGGAGTTGCTGCGCCAGTTCGACCTGCCACGCACCCGCAAGCTGCGGCATTTGTCGCACGGCATGCGAAGGAAGGCGGCCCTGGCATCCTCGCTCGCCTACCGGCCGCGGCTGATTGTCCTCGATGAGCCGTTCACCGGCCTCGACGCCTTGGTGCGCGATGAGCTGATCGAGGGCGTCCTGGGAAACGCCGACGGCGCGACCATCCTCATCTCGTCGCACGATCTGGCTGAGATCGAGAGCTTCGCCAGCCACATCGGCTACCTGGACCGCGGACGCCTGCACTTCTCCGAAGAGATGTCTTCGCTGGTCGAGCGCTTTCGCGAGATCGAGATCGCTATCGCGGCGCCATCGCCTCTGCCGGCGCCCTGGCCGGCGGCCTGGGTGAACGCCGAGCAGTCCGCGGCGGTGGTCCGCTTCGTGGACACCGAGTTCCAACAGGACCGCACCATGGCCGAGATCCGCCGCTTGTTCGGCGATGTCCGGCAGATCGCGGTGAACCCCATGCCACTGCGGGCAATCTTCGTAACGTTGGCCAAGGCCGGCCGGAAGGCGGCATAAAAACATGCGACAAACGCTTCACATTTTCAAAAAGGACATCTGGCACCTTTGGATCGAGATCGCCGTGACCCTATTGGTGGCTGCGGCATTCACCTTCACGGCCGCACGCCGGGCACTCTGGCTGGCGGACCCCGCCGTGAACCGCAACGTGGCCTCGATGCTGTTGACGTTCCTGTTGCCGCTGGCCTGGTGGATACTCATCGCGCGCCTGGTTCACGCCGAGACCCTCCCCGGCGACCGTCAGTTCTGGACCACGCGCCCGTACGCATGGAAAAGCCTGATGGCCGCGAAGTCGCTCTTCCTCGCGGCCTTTGTGAACATCCCCCTCCTGGTGGCCCAAGTCGTGATTCTTCGCGCCTATGGATTCCATCCCGCTGCGGAGATCCCCGGCCTCCTTTGGAGCCAGGTGCTGGTCACGGCCGTGTTGGTGCTGCCGGTAGCCGCGCTTGCCGCCCTGACCACCGGATTCGTCCAACTTCTGAGTACAGGCTCGGTGCTTTGTCTGGCGCTGGTGGCATGGAATATCACCGCGCCCTTCTATCGTCTCGATGTGGGTTGGCGCGCGTTGGAGTGGGTCCGGTCTTACTACGACATCGGGATCTTGGCCCTTGCCGCGCTGGCCATCCTGGTCTGGCAATACGCACGCAGAAGAACCGCCGCCGCTCGTTGGCTGGCCGTGGCCGCGGCGGTCCTGGTGGCGCTGGGAAACGCGCTGCTGCCGTGGACCGCGGCGTTCGCCCTTCAGTCCCGCCTTTCCACGCAGCCAATCGACCCCGCCCCCCTGCGCATCGACTTCGACTCCGCCAGGCAGTGGGCGGCCCGCGCGCTGATCGAAAGAGGCGACCGCGCATGGGTCGAGATCCCCATCCAGCTCACCGGAATCCCCGCCGGACTCAGTCCCGGGTACGATGGCGTCATCATGGACATCGAGGCGTCCGACGGGTCCACGTGGCCGGCGGACCGGCAGCCATCGAGCCACGTCACCGGTAGAGACCAGGTGATATCGTTGCAGGCCACCGTGGACGGCGGCTTCTACCGGAAGGTGAAGGACCAGCAGGTGAAATTCCGCGGCGCGCTGTATCTCACTCTATACGGCCACCAGCGAGTCACCATCGTCCCATTCTCGGCCCCGCCCATGGCGGTGCCTGGCAGGGGTCTTTGTGCGGCCAGCCCCGGAGCTGGGAGGAAGAGTTATTACCTCATTTGCAACTCTGCGTTCCTCGATCCACAGGGCCCGCCGACCTATTCCCCGTTCCCGGCCGACCTCGCCCTCGACCCCGTGAACAGCCACCTTTCGTACACAGCCTCAAACTACTACCCGTTTGCCCCGTTCACCGCCGCGACGGTTCAGACCACCGACCCGCTCGCGCACCTCCGTCGCGATTTCGAGATCGGCGGCCTGCGCCTGAGCGATTTTGAAGTGCGGCAGAAATTACTGCCGTAGTGCTTTCGGGCAAACTCTGGGGGCAGGGACGTCAAAAACAACCCCTCAACAGGCATTTTCGTAGGCCCTCTGATTGGAGGGTTGTTTCCCAGATCGGGACTTTCGGGGCCTTTGCCGGTACAGCAAGGGATTTTCGTCAACGGAAACCCAGCATTATGAGGGGGCCACTAATACCGCGCCGTTTCCTTTCCCGCCAACTTTGGCTCTTTCCGAGTGCGCCGTAATTATGGGCGGAATCAGTTCGGAGTCGTCGTCACCTTCCCACAACCGGAAACAAAGACCAACGGAGCCGAGAAGTACAGGTAACTGGGCGCCCCTCAGGATGTCGTCATCGGCAATGCCATCAGCTTCTTGCGCAACGTTATCGGCAGCCTCGGATGCTTGCCCTCATTCGGATGGCACCACTTGCGGTACAGTTCTAGAAGAGTTTCAAATCGAGGTTCGACAATGACGGAATTGGAGTTGAAATCGGCTCAACTCGATCTTGAGCGTGAAAAACTTGAGGAAGCAAGGCTGAGCAATGCGCAGGCACGAGACTTTGAAGAAAGGAAGTTTAATGCTGAACAGTCCAGAAGCAAATGGGTGCAACTTTCGACCCAACTGTCGGTGGTCGTTCCTGTAGTGGTCTTGCTGATTGGGGCCGTTATCGGCCGCCTTTCAGATAATGCTAAGCGCGATCGCGACCAAGAGCAGCAGATTAACAACACGCGTCGGGAATTCGTTCACCGGCAATTGTCCAGCTTCTACTACCCGATAGAAGTCCGACTTCAACAGGATGATGACGCTTGGCATCTGGCCTTTCCCCAAGCGAAAGATCCCGAGAGCCTCAAGAAGCTGAGTGGATCGGGATCGAGGTTCTCCCTATACATTCAAACAAAACTGCTTATACCAAACCACGAGCAGGTTTTACAAATAATCGGAGAACACGCGGATTTGCTCGAAAATACACTTGAGAACCCAGCATCCCGACAGCACATCAACGCTCTGCTGAGAGCAATAAGCCAATACCGGGAGCACGTTGCTCTATACAAAGCACTCATGGAAAACCACTTGAACATGACGCCAGCGGATCTGGATTCGCAGGACAAACAAGAAGCAGGGAGGTTCCGTTTTCCCATCGAACTGGAACAATCGGTGAAAGACCGTATCAATGATCTCTCTGAACAACTTCGGCTCCTGGGCGAAGAGCCTCCAAGCGGATACTGGTGGCGGTTACCTCGAGGACAGACCGGAACCCATTAGGCCGGTCCTCTCACCCAGTGCCACTGGCCGATCGTGGATCGTTAGTGGGCCGCTCGTACAAAGCCCGGACCACCGCGCCAGTAATCTGGTAGTTGGCCGGACACGGCGTTGGGGGAAGCGCGGTCGTCCCCAGGTATGCGCTCCGATTTCGGGCGAGATCGGTTTTGGCGATCCAATGTTGACGCCCATGAGCCCTGGGCGAGATCCCCTAAAACCAGTCCAGCAAGCGAAGTCCGCGGACTCTCGAGAATTCCTTCGTGTTGTGCGTCACGAGGGTTGCCGAATTCGCTAGGGCGGTGCCCGCGATCAACGTGTCAATCGGGCCGATGCCGCGACCGGCTTTCTCCAACTGGGCCCGGAGTTCCGCCGACGCGCTCGCCGCACGCTCATCGAACCGAAGAATGTGAACGACTTCGAGAAGGGCGTCCAGCGATTCCCGCCGTTGGCGAGGGCGTGACGACAGGGCGATCCCAACCTCCAGTTCATACAAAACCACGGCGGGAATGGCGATGTCGCGGGGCGCTTCCTTCCCCAGGTTTTCGGCCACGCGGCCCATCCCCTTGAAAAAGTAGATGACGGTGTTGGTATCGAGAGCCAGCACTCAGAGGCGCTCCCGTCGATTGTCACCCTTCTGCCCCTTCCTGAGTTCCTCGGCCAAAGGAAAGTCCGGCCACGAGCCGGCCAGATCCAGAACGTGTTGCGGCCAGGTGGTTGCGGCTTTTTCCCGGATCACCCCTGAGATCCACTTGCTCAGAGAGTCTCCGCTGGCGTCCGCCGCCGCCCGGGCGCGCTTTTCGGTGTCGTCGTCCAGATAAATGGTGACTTGTGACATATAGGATAGGTCCACTTATACTATACCCGGCCCTACCCCGGCTGGCAAGCTTTCCGCAGCGCCTCGCCAAGAACCTGCTGCTTTTCCGCCCCGAGTTTCTTCCCCTCCGCCGTCACGTAAAACACATCGATGGCTTTATGCGCCTCGGTGTCGATCAGCACCACCTCGATGTTGCCTCCGTTGGAGGAAATCGCCGAAGCCAGGTCGTAGAGCAGGCCCGGACGGTCTTCGGCCACAATCTCCACCAGCGTCGCGGTGCGGCTGGCCTCCGAGTCGAATGAGACTCTGGCGGGGATGCGCGCTTTGCGGCTGGGCAGCGTGGGCTTCGGCCGGTTGCGTAGCAACTCGCGAACGTCCGTCTTGCCCGCCAGCACGCGCTCGGCGGTGGCGCGCAGACGGTCGACCTCCGTGGGATTCAGATCGAGCGTGCGCGAGGGATCGTCAAATGTGAACGTGTCCAGCACCAGGCCGCGGCGATTGGCAAACGCTTCGGCTTTGAGGATGTTCATGCCGAAACTGGAAAGCGTTCCGGCCACCGAGGCGAACAGGAACGGGCGGTCGGCGGCCACCAGCGTCAGTTGCCAGGCCGATTCCAGCTTGCGAATGTCCACGGCCGCGCCACGCTTGCGACCTTTCTCTTCCAGCGCCATGTGCTCGTCGATTTCCATCTCCGTATGAGTCCGCAGGTAGCGCGTGGGAAAGCCTTCCAGGAACGCGATCCGCTCGGGCGGGCCCGAGGGGATGGCTTCGATGCGCTCCGTTTCCAGCTCCCGAGTCAGCTCGTTGTAGACCGCCAGGTAGAGCTGCCACAACTGCTCGGCGCGCCACGGCGTCATGACGTCGGGGTTGACGGCGCTGATGTCGGCGTAGGTCACCAGCGTCAGCGCTTTGAGGCGCTCCACGGTCTCCATCTGGTGCGCCACGTCGCGGATGGTCTGCGGGTCGAACAGATCGCGCGACTGCATCACGGCGGAAAGCTCCAGGTGCTTGCGGATCAGAAAGAGCGCGGTTTCGCGGTCCGCCTGCGGCATCTGGACGCGCGCCATGGCGTCTTGCGCCAGCCGCACGGAGGCGTCCACGGGGCCTTCGCCGGGCACGCCTTTGCCTACATCGTGGAATAACAGCGCGAACATCACCACCGACGGCTGCTTCACTTCCGCCAGCAGCTCGCTATAGCCCCCCGGCAGTTTCCTGAGGTTCTGCATGGTCACGAGGGTGTGCTCGTCCACCGTGTAGCGGTGATAGAAGTCGCGGACCACCAGGCATTCGATCCGCTCCATCTCCGGGAAAATGGCGGCCAGCACGCCGGTTTCATGCATCGACCGGACGGCCAGCGGCGCGTGCGGAAGCGCCAGGATCCGGTTCAGCGCGGGCCACAAGGGCCGCGGCTCGGCGAAGTGCGCGCGCAGGCTCGTCATTCGCGATTCGATCCGCTGCTCGGCCTCCAAGGATAGACGAATGCCGTGGCGCGCCACGAATTCGAACAGGCTCAGCGCCAGTTCCGGCTCCACGTCCAGGCGTTGCGGGGCGCGGAAGTGGACGCGCTCCCGGTGCACAATGAAATCGGCGTTCGAGACTCGCGAGCGCCAATCGCGGAACTGCGCGAATAGCGAGCTGAATTGGGCTTCGCTCGAATCCAGCGCGCGGATGGCGGCGCGGTAAATGACGCGCGCGTGGCGATAGTACTCGCGCATCCATTGGGCGGCGTCGCCCGCCCGCCATAGCTCCGCGATGCCGTCCTGGGCTTCGAAGGAAAGCGCGTTGTTGTCGCGCCCGGACTGGCAATGCAGATAGCAGCGCAGCCGCCCCAGAAAGCGGAAAGCGGCCTCCAGTTCCGGCGCCGGTCCGTCCCGCCCACCATGCAGTTGATCGAGCCAGCAGACGAGCTGATGATCGCGCAGGCCGCCGGGAGTCTCCTTGACGTTCGGTTCCAGGTGATAGAACGTGCCCGCGTACTTCGAGTGCCGGGCGCGCGCCAGTTGCGCCAGGTTGCGCACCAGCGGCCCGCGGTTGCCCTGGATGAAGCGCGGCAGCTTTTCCGCCAGGCCGGCGTAGAGCGCGCGGTCGCCGGTGAGGTAGCGCTGGTCGAGCAGGCTGATGTTCAGCTCGATGTTGCGGTCGTGAACCTCGAGGCATTCGGCGGGCGTCCGGACGGAGTGGCTGACGCGCAGGCCGGAATCCCAAAGCTGCCGCAGAAACGTCGAAATTGCGTCCTTCGAGGCCAGGGTCAGCTTCTCGGATTCGAACAGCAGCAGCAGGTCCACATCCGAGTACGGGAACAACTGGCGGCGTCCGTAACCGCCCACCGCGAGCACAGCCAAACCGGCCGGCGCGGCTGGAATCAGCAACGCGGCCGCGGCTTCGAGCACCAGGCGGTCCACCTGCGCGTTGCGCTCGGCCAGAGCGGTCGCCGCATCGCCGGTAGCCAGGAAGTCCCGTCGGATCGACGCTAGTCCGTCGCTAGAGGGCCGATTCTCCACGATCGTCGTTCCGGATGCGTATGGCTTCGGCCACGTCGTAGACGAAGATCTTGCCATCGCCGATCTTGCCGGTGCGCGCGGCGGCGGTGAGCGCCTTGAGGACTTCTTCGGAGCGGCTGGAGGGCACCACCATTTCCAGCTTGACCTTGGGCAGCAGGTCCACGTTGTACTCCTGCCCGCGGTACACCTCCTTATGCCCCTTCTGACGCCCGTGCCCGCGCACCTCGCTGATAGTCATGCCGTCGATGCCGATGCCCTTCAGCGCTTCCTTCACATCGTCCAGTTTGAACGGCTGGATGATCGCCTCGATTTTCTTCATGTAGTAATCCTAACTTGCCTCCGGTTACGACTCGAATATATACCCCTCTTCACCGTGCATGCTCACGTCCAGGCCCTCGATCTCTTGCGCCTTGCTGACGCGCAGCCCCACGGTCAAGTCGCAAATCTTCAGAATGACGAGTGTGCCCACGATCGCCAGAACCCAGGCGATGCCGCAGCCGATGAACTGGTTGAGCACTTGCGCCCCGTTGCCGTCCACCAGGCCCAGCGGAAGCGCGCGGCCGGCGGCATCCTTCAAGCCGTCGTTCACGGCGCTGGTGGCAAAGACGCCCGTGAGCAAGGCCCCCAGCGTTCCACCCGCTCCATGCACCCCGAAAGCGTCCAGCGAATCGTCATACCCGAACCTGGCCTTGACGCGCGTGACCATCAGGTAGCACACCACACCCGCGCACAGTCCGATGAGAAGCGCCGGAAACGGCTTGACGAAGCCCGACGCCGGCGTGATGGCCACCAGGCCCGCCACCGATCCCGAGATGCCGCCCAACACGCTGGGCTTGCCGCTGTCGAGCCATTCCGCGGCCACCCATCCGAGCGTGGCGGCGGCGGCGCCGAAATGCGTCGCCACAAACGCGCTGGTGGCCAGGCCCGAGGCTGCCAGCGCGCTGCCGGCGTTGAATCCGAACCATCCCACCCACAACAGGCAGGCGCCGATAAAACTGATCACCAGGTTGTGCGGCTTCGATGGAAACTCGGGATACCCCAGCCGCTTCCCCAGGTACAACGCGCAAATCAGGGCCGAGACCCCGGAGGTGATATGCACCACCGTTCCGCCGGCGAAATCCAAACACGGTATCCGCCCGCCCAGGAAAGCGTTCAGCACCCCGCCCTTGCCCCACACCATGTGCGCCATCGGAAAATACACCAGAAAACACCAAAGCACCATGAACAGCAGCATGGCGCTGAATTTCATGCGCTCGGCAAACGCTCCGCAGATCAACGCGGGCGTGATGATGGCGAACATCAACTGATAAACCATGAAGGTTTGCTGCGGAATGGTGGCCGCGTAATCCGGATTGGGCGTGCTGCCCACGTTGTTCAAGAACGCGAAGTGCAGGTTCCCCAGGATAGGCGAAGGCCCGCCGAATACCAGGCTGTAGCCCACCACCGCCCAGAGCACGGTTACCACCGCCATTAGAATGAAGCTCTGCATCATGGTGCCGAGAACGTTCTTTCGCCGCACCAGCCCGCCGTAAAAGAGGGCCAGGCCGGGCCCCGTCATCATGAGGACCAGCGCGGCGCTGATCAGCATCCACGCATTGTCTCCGGCGCTTTGCGCGGATTTGGTAGCGGTTTCGAGGGCCGCCATCCTGGCCTGGAGATCCGGTGTGGCCTGCGCCAACAAGGCCGCGGGCATGAAAAAGAGTGCAAGCGCACAGAGCTTGGCTAGGTGTCTCATCGTGGGACCGACTGCGAACCGGGCTGTCTAACCGATTGTCCCCCGCTGCTTTGCCCGCCCCAAGATGGAACTTTCTATGGGCCGGATTGGATTTTTTTATGGCCGGACGGTGATTACCATACAACACGGTCAAACCTTCGCACCCCGCGATGGTCCTGTGGGGCAGGCTGGCAGCCTGCGGCCGAGTGGTACTCAGCCTGCCGGCCTGTCTACCGACACTGCGTACCTTTCGTTGCGGCTCTGCTGCTTTGTGGGGCAGACCATCGTTTTGTGTGGTCAACCTTTACCGAACCGCGGGAGTGGAACCACCTCGTTCACCCGGGCGCGGTAGTCGAGATAGGCCTGCCCGAATCGCCGCTCGAGGTATTCGTCCTCGCGGTGGATCAGCAGCTTGAAGACGGCGTAAGCCACCAATGGCGTCAGGAACAGCGGCCAGGACCGGGTGAGCAAGGCGATCCCCGGCAGGGTCAGCACAATCGCCGACGAGTAGACCGGATGCCGGACCACGGCAAAAATTCCCGAAGTCACCAACTCATCGCGGTTGTAAGCCCGCATCGCCGAAATAACCGCCGTCAACCACATGGCCACCCCCATGGCCAGGAGAATCCAACCCACCGTCGCGAAGACGGCATAGGGAGGCCACCGCAACAGACAGACGTCGGGCCAGGCGTAGGTCGCGGCCCCGGCCACCAAACCATACGCCACGGCAGATGACAACATCCTGGGCCCAATACCAAAGCGACTCAGTCGTTTCTCCATGATTCAGCTCCGAATTACTGATGCGCCGGCCCGTACAGCACACGTCCCGGCCGCTCGCTGGTGACCGCTTCGTTGCGCAGCACCAGCTTCCCGTTCACGATTACGTCGCGCACGCCCACCGAGTACTGGTGCGGCCGCTCGTACTGGGCGCGGTCGGCAACCTTCTCCGCATCGAACACCACCACGTCGGCCTTCATGCCGGGACGCAACAGGCCGCGGTCCCACAACTTCAGCCGCTGGGCCGGGTATCCGGACATGCGGCGCACGGCCTCTTCCAGCGTCAGCACCTTCTTTTCGCGCACGTAAACGCCCAGCACCCTCGCGAACGTGCCGTAGCTGCGCGGATGGGGCGCCGCCTGGCCAAACACCGGAATCTCGCCATCCGACGCAATCATGGTGTAGGGCGAGCGTAGAATCCGCACCACATCGTCTTCGCTAATCGCGTGATAGACGGCCTGGCAGCCGCCTTTCTGCTGCAACTCGATGGCGCTGTCGGCGGCGTTTTCCAGGGTCGGGGAGGCGCCGCGCGCGCGCGTAATCTCGGCCAGGTTCTTGCCGGCCAGGCTGCTGTCGAACGGACAATTGGCGATCACCACGTTCTTGGGATCGCCGGCGCCGCGGTCCAACCGGATGTTTTCGACGATGACGGCCTTGATGCGCGCGCGCTGCGCGGGGGCAGAGAGCCGCTCCGCGAGCGGCTTCTGCCCGCCTTCCAGCGCCCATTGCGGGAACAGCGCCGAGAGGCTCGTGCTCGATGCGGTGTAGGGGTATTGGTCGATGGTCACATCCACACCGCGGGCCCGCGCCTCCTCCACCAGCTTGAGCGATTCCACGCTCTTGCCCCAGTTGCCCTGGCCGATGATTTTGTGATGCGTAATCTGCGTCGGCAAGCCGCCTTCTTCGCCGATGCGGATGGTCTCGCGCACGCTGTCGAGCACGTGCGCCGCCTCCTCGCGCATGTGCGAGATGTGGATGCCGCCCATGCGGCCCACCACCTTGGCCAGCTCGATCACTTCTTCGGTCGGCGTGTAATTTCCGGGCACGTAGAAGAGGCCGGTGGAAAGCCCAAACGCTCCATCCCGCATGGCCTGAGCCGCCAGTCCCTTCATCTTTTCGATTTCCCCGGGCGTGGCTTTCCGGTTGGCCAGTCCGATCACCTGCTCGCGTATGCTCCCTTGCCCCACCATGGTGGCGAAGTTGATGGAGATGGGTGTCTGCCGCACCTTGTCGAGGAACGGCGCCAGGGGCACGGCGGAACTGCCGTCCGGCCCTTCGACAATGGTGGTGACACCTTCGCGCAGGTAATTCTCCGCCGTGGGCACGGCGAAGATGCCCCGGCGCCCGTGCGAGTGTATATCGATGAAGCCCGGAGCCGCCACCAGCCCCCGCCCGTCGATGCGAATGGCCGAGCCGGCGCCGGCCAGCGGGCCCACCGCGGCGATGGTGTCGTCCCGTATGCCGATATCGGCGTAGTACCACGAGCCGCCGGAGCCGTCGATCACCCTTGCCCCGGTGATGAGCACGTCGAATGGGCTGGTCTGCCCAAACAGGAGGCCGCTTGAAACCAGCGAAAGCAATGCAAAAACCGCACGCACCATGGCGGCTATTGTATCGCGGGGCAGCCGGAACGGCCCGTTTCCGGGGTCCTCGGCCCGGGTTGGTGGCCTACTTCTTCAGTTCCACCAGGATCAGTTCCAACCTCTTGTCGCCCGTGTTCTGCGGCAGGTGGCTGCCGGCGGGCGTCCAGGCGGCCGACCCGGCCTTGGCCGGCATCTCTTGCGATTTCCCATCGGGCGTGGTCATACGAGTCTTGCCGTCGGTGAGGTAGACCGCCACTGCATTGGGGTGGTAGTGCATCACCGACTTCTCTCCGGGTGCATAAGAGATGCGCAGGACGCGCACGCTCTCATTCTCGAATTCCACCTTGTAATGTTTGGCATCCACCTTCACCGGATCGGCTTTACCGCCAGCCGGCTGCGCCAGGGCCGACACGCCATATGCCATGACGCCGGCCAGAATCAGACATCCTGCAATCGTTAAGTTCTTCATTTACCCCTCTCTCTTTTTTCAGTCGGGATCCCCATTCCGAGCCTCCTGGCTGCGTTGGCAGGCCACAGAAAACGATGGCCTGCCCCACCAGTCTTGGAACCCAGGGTGGAGTGATTATACCCCTGTGGGGCCAGGAGGCACTTTGTGAAGGCGCAAATTGCCGCCAAACAGCGCTTGCCCGGTTAAGATAGTGGTGGAGATCAACGTTGAAAAAGCTGCTGCTCTTGCTGCTGCTGGTGGTCGCGGCGGTGATCGGCTGGGGGGTCTTTCGAAAAAATGCTCCGCCCCAGGTGAATTTCACGCGCGTGAAGCGTACAACGCTGGTGAGCACGCTCTCCACCAACGGCAAGGCCGAGCCGTTCGAATGGCAGGCGGTGCACGCGGAAACCGCCGGCCTGGTGAGCCGGGTCGCGGTGCGGGAAGGCGAGCGCGTGGCCAAGGGCGCGGCGCTGGCCGTGATTGTCGATCCCTCGCTCGAGGCCGATGTGGCCGCCGGCGAGGCCAAGGTGGCGGAGGCGCGCGCCAACCTGGCGGCGCTCGAAGCGGGCGGCAAGCCGGCGGAGCTGGCCGGCATCGAAAACAACCTGACACGCGCGCGTTTCGACCTCCAGCAGCATCAGAAGGAGTACGGCGCGTTGCGGCGGCTGGCGGAAAAACAGGCCGCCGTTCCCCTGGACGTGGAGGCCGCGCAAGATAAGGTGCGGCAATCCGAGATCGAAATCGAAGGCCTCGAGAACCGGCGCAAGTCGCTGGTGGACCGGGCCGAGGTGGCGGCGGCGCGCGCGCGCTTGCAGGATGTCGAGGTGGCCTTGAACCTGGCTCGGCAGCGCGCCTCCCTGAACACGCTCCAGGCGCCCATCGCCGGTGAGATCTACGGCCTCGCGGTGCGCCCGGGCGCGTATCTNNAAGCAGTGGCGCGGAACGGTCGAGCGCAAGCCCGCTTCGATTCAAGCGCTGGGCTCGCGGCAGGTGGGTGAGGTGATTTGTTCCATCGAGAACCCGGGCCGCGAATTGATTCCGGGCGCCAACGTGAACGCGGAAATCCGCACGGCCGTGGTCGAGGGCGCGCTGGTGGTCCCCAAAGAGACCTTGCGCCACGATGCCCAGGGCGACTACGTATTCGTGCTGAACGGCGACACCGTCGCTCGCCGCCCCGTGAAGAAGGGAGCCTCGAGCGTCACCGGGATCCAGGTGGTCGAGGGGCTGGCGGAAGGCGATGCCGTGGCGCTGCCTTCCGACGTTCCGCTGAAGCCCGGCGACCGCGTGGCCGCGGCGATGTAGAATAGCAGCTTCATGTCTCGGAATGGCTCTTCCCCACGCGCACCCGCCAGCCAGGCCAGGTACGTCTGGTACAAGGATCTCACCCGCTACCACTGGTTCGTGTTGAGCGTCGCCATCATGGGATGGATGTTCGACACCATGGCCCAGCAACTGTTCAACCTGGCCCGCAAGCCGGCCATCCGCGAGCTGCTGGGCGGCAGATCGAGCGATGCCACCGTCTCCGAGCAGGCCGGATACGCCACCATGATTTTCATGATCGGCTGGGCCCTCGGCGGGGTGATCTTCGGCATCCTGGGCGACCGCCTCGGACGCGCCAAGACCATGGTCATGACCATTCTCTGCTATTCCGTCTTCACGGGCCTGAGCGTGCTCTCCACCGGCGTCTGGGATTTCAACGTTTACCGCTTTCTGTGCGGGCTGGGCGTCGGCGGGCAGTTCGCCGTGGGGGTGGCGCTGGTGGCTGAGGTGGTCCCCGAGCGGGCACGCCCGCACGCCCTGGGAATGGTGCAGGCGTTCTCGGCGTTGGGCAATATGATGGCCGCGCTGGCGGGTATCGTGCTCGGGCAATTGGAGACCTCCGGCGCCATCGTGGGAGCGTGGCGCTACATGTTTCTCGCCGGCGCCCTGCCGGCGCCGCTGGCGCTGCTGGTCTTCAAGAAGTTGAAAGAGCCGGAACAATGGCTCAAGGCCCGCGCCGCCAAGAAACGCATGGGGTCGGTCGGCGAGCTTTTCTCCAACCCGCGCTGGCGCCGCAACGCGATTGTCGGCTTCCTGCTGGCCTTCGCCGGCGTGGTTGGGCTGTGGGGCATCGCATTCTTCAGCTACGACCTGCTGCGCCCCGTGCTCGAACAGACGTTTCGCGCGCAAGGCATCACCGGCGCCGAGCTGGCCGGCAAGACCACCACTTGGATCGGCATCACCTCGCTGCTGCAGAACCTGGGCGGCTTCTTCGGTGTGTACGCCTACACCCGGCTGACTCAGCGCACCGGCCGCAAGCCGGCGTTCGCGGTCAGCTTTCTGGCCGCCATGGGGATGACCGCTTACACTTTCTGGAACTTGAAGAACATCAGCGACATTTTCTGGATGATCCCGCTCATGGGCTTCGCGCAGCTCGCGCTGTTCGGCGGCTACGCCATTTATCTGCCCGAGCTCTTCCCCACGCGTTTGCGCAGCACCGGCACGAGCTTCTGCTACAACGTCGGGCGTTTCGCCGCGGCGGCCGGACCGCTCACGCTCGGTCTGCTGACCAGCCGTGTCTTCGCCGGTTACGCCGAACCCATGCGTTACGCGGGCGTCACTATGTGCCTGGTATTCCTGGTCGGCTTGGCGGCTTTGCCATTTGCCCCCGAAACCAAGGACCAGCCGTTGCCGGAGTAGCTAAGGCTCGCTATCCACCTCGTTGGCCTTAAAGAAGCGCCGATCGGCACGCCCGCAATCCGCGCACATGCCCCGCCTAAGCGACCTCGGCCGCGATGGGCATGCGGACCGTGAATGTGCTGCCTTTGCCCACCTCGCTCTGGACGGAAATGGTGCCGTGGTGCGTGGTGACAATCCCGTAAGCGATCGATAAGCCGAGACCCGTGCCTCGGCCGCTGGCCTTGGTGGTGAAGAAGGGATCGAAGATGCGATCGATCTGGTCCGGAGGGATACCGTGCCCCGTGTCGGAAATCGCCACTTCGACCGAATGGGGCGCGCCGCAACGCGTGACGATGGTGATGGTGCCCCGTTCATCCATGGCTTGAACGGCATTCATGAGGATGTTCATGAACACCTGCTGGCACTGCGATCCGTCCGCCAGAACACGAGGCAGGTCGGGAGCCAGGTTCTGAACCAGGTCGATGTTGAAAAACAGCGCTTGCTTGCTTACCAGGAACAGCGTGTCCTCGATGACCTTGTTGAGGTCCAGCAGTTGAATGTTGCTCTTCGACTGGCGCGAGAATACAAGCAGGCCCTTCACGATGTCGCGGCATCGTTCGGTCTGCCGGATGACCTCCTCGAGGTTCTCGCGGTTGGGGTCGTCGCCCCGCATGTCTTCGACGGTGAGGCCGGTCAGCGCCAGGATGCCGCCCAGCGGATTATTGATTTCATGGGCCACGCCGGCCGCCAGCATACCGAGCGAAGCCAACCTCTCGGATTGCGCCACGCGGGCCTGCATGGCCACCAGTTCCTCGGTGCGCTGCCGCACCTTCTCCTCCAGGGTGCGGCCCCATTCCTCGAGGTCGCCCCGCATCTGCCGGAGGCTGTGGAGCATGGCGTTGAAGGATTCCGCCAGTAAGGCGATCTCGGTGGGGGAATCCGAGTGGACCTCCTGGTCGAATCGGCCCGCGATGATGTTGTGGGTAGCGGCCACCATTTCGCCGATGGGTCGAGTGATATTGTGAATCATGTAATACGTGATGCCGATGATCAGCAGGAAGCCGCCGGTGGCAATGCCGAGGAAGGAGAGCACCACGCGGTTGCGGATGGCGGTGTAGGTGTTCTCCAGAATTCCGACGGAGAGCATGCCGACCACGTTCCCGGCATAGTCGTGAATCGGATCGGACTCGCTGATAAACCAGTCCTTCACGATAAACGCCCGGCCTCGCCAGGTCTCTCCACGTTTCAAAACAGCCGCGCTGACATCGGGCGACGCCCGCGTGCCGACTGCCCGTTCGCCGGCCGCGGTTCGGACGCTGGTCGAGATTCGGAGATCGTTCTGGAATATCGTGACGGCGCCGCCATCCACGTTCCGGAACCGGTCGCCGCGAAAGAGGAGATCCCAGACGCGGTCCACAATGGCGAAGTTCCCGTTTAGAAGGACGCCTCCGTATAGGGCGCCCAGCGTCTCGCCGCCCGCGACCTCGACCGGAGCGGCGGCCATGAGCGTCATGCCGGCGGAGAGAATCTCGGTGCCCGCGGCAACTTTGCCGGAAAGCGCCGCTTTGACAATGCCGATGGAAGAGGCGCCGTCGATGGTCCGGCCGGGCTGAGACACCCGCAGCACCACGCCTCCGCGCGGATCCGTGAGGGTCAGGAAATCGAAGCCTGCGTCCTTGCGAATCCGCTCCAGATAGGCGGCCAGCGAACCCCGGTCGCCAGTGGCCAGGTACTGTTGGACGGTGGTGCCGGACGCCACAAACTCGACCGAGAGCTTCAGCGACTGAAGTTGCTGTTCGTAGACCGTCCTGGCCGTGGCGAAATCATGATCCACCGCCCGGCGCGCCTGCGTCATGATGGTGGAGCTGACGATCCACGAGCCAACCATCGACGTGGCGAGACCTCCGATGCCCAGGATCACCAGGTAGCTCGAGATCAGCCGCGCCTTGAGCGACAGTCTGCGGGAAGCGAGGCTAAAGCGCATGGCGTTCCGCGCCTTCACGCCGCCTTTCCCAGATGTTGACGGATTTTCTCCAGCAACTGAACCAGGTCCACTGGCTTTGAGAAGAACATGTCGTGCGCCATCCAGCCGCCGCTCTCGGGGATCTCGAAATCCGGAAGGTGCGTGCAAAACGAGCTGATCACGAATATCGGGACGCTCTTCAGGTCCGGATCGCGGCGCATTTCCTGGATGGTGAAGAACCCCTCGGTCCTCTCGTTCATCATGATGTCCATCAGGATCAGGTCGGGCCGCTGCAATTTGGCCAGCTTCACGCCTTCCTTGCCGTCATGCGCCTTGAAAACGGTGAAGCGGTTCGCCTCCAGGAAACAGGCGACGGCCTCGGCGAAATCCCGGTCGTCGTCCACTATCAGTATTCGTTTTTCTTCCATGCTCATTGCCAACTCCCCATTTTCGTGTTTTCCGCCGGTGCGCGCCATGCCGGCAAGCGCACCCGAAAAGTCGAGCCGATTCCGGCCTGGCTCTCGACCTCGATACTCCCACCCATTTCCGAAACGATCTGCTTCGAAATATGCAGTCCCAGGCCCGATCCCTCGGTCCTCTTGACGCCTTCCCCCTTGATGCGGAAGAACTCGTCGAACAGAAACGGCCGGTACTTTTCCGGGATGCCGACGCCCGTGTCGGCGACGGCAATGATCGCCTCGCCGCCGGAGAGGCTGCCGGTGACCGTGGCTTTTCCGCCAGGCTTGTTGTACTTGATGGCATTGGTGATCAGGTTGTCGAACAGAACATTCACGCAGTTCCGATCGCCCGGCACGCACAACGCCTCATCCGGCCAAACGGTTTCGAGCGAAACCTGCTCGGCCGCCGCCATCTCCTCGTAACTCGCCAGGATGCCCGAAACGATGGGTTTGATGTCTACCTCGACCCTCTCGTTCATGAGCGTGCCCCCCTCGACTCTGGCCAGGGTGAGCCAGTCGGTGATCAGCTTCTGGAGTTCCTCGGTGCGCTTGAGGCAGCGGTCGATCCATTCCTGCCGCCGGGCCGGGTCGTCCTTGGTCTGGTCGAGGTGCTTGAGCACGTCGAGGTACTGGTGGATGGCCACCAGGGGCGTGCGCAGTTGATGCGACACGAAGGTGACAAAACGCCGCTTGAGAAGGGCGCGATCCACTTCGGCCCGCTGCGATTCGAGCGCCAGCCGGCGCCGGTCCAGCCCGCGGTTGATGATCATCCGCAGCTCATCCGGCGAGAACGGCTTGGGCAGGAAATCGTAGGCGCCGGATTTCATGGCCTCCACCGCGGTGTCGATGGTGGCGTAACCCGTAATGACCACCAGGATGATCTGGGGGTCGATCTCATGGACCCGGGCAATGACCTCCAGGCCGCTGATGCCCGGCATCTTGAGGTCCACCACCACCAGGCCCGGCTTGAGCTCCGCCACACCTTCGAGGCCCCGGGCCCCATTTTCGAAGACCTCCACGCGGAGACCCATCTTCGCCAGGATCTTGCTGCATGAAAGCCGCATCGCGTAGTCGTCGTCGATGACGACGATCGTGTCCGGCGCCGCCGCTTCACTCATGACACGGCCTTCTCCAGAATCTCGAGGAACCGGGCAATGTCGAGCGGCTTGGTGAAGTATCCGTCGGGCCGGATCATCTCAACTTCCGCCGACATGGGAAAACGCTCATCGGGGCTTTCCTCGATCGAGGAAACCACAAAAATCGGGACATGCCGGTGTTCCGCATACTCGTCCCCATATTTGAGCGCGTGGGTCACGCCGTATCCCTCCACCGAGGTTTCCATCATAACGTCGAGGAGGATGACGTCCGGCTTGTGCTCGAGCACCTGCCTCAA